>JAAYPC010000287.1 GCA_012519985.1 Fibrobacter sp. | reverse complement strand
TCAAATTCAACAACATATTTAATCCTCTCTCTAAAAGAGAAGTAAAAAAGGATTTTGGAGCTTCCCTGCTCTGCCCTGATGTTGCGTTATTGAGGGAACGTCGGTGGAACTGATTCGTCCTTTTTGATACACAAATGTGTTTTAAAAGAGAACAACTGATTCAATTCAGTTACATTTTTATACATTTTTCACTATTTTAATGGTAAGTGGCAACCAATTTTCTGCAACTGAAGACGGCATGCTTTTTGCGGCAACTTGTTAATGAACAGAAAAAAGGAGCAGAATATGGACACTCTGGATAAACCTCTGATTCAACCCGATCAGTTTATCAATCACCCCTTTATACCATTTCTGCAAGGAAGACCGGTTAGAGAGGGGATAATCAGTAACGAAGATCTTATCAACCTGAAGATCGCTTTGAATACTTCGAAAAGTCTTCATGAATTTCTTTTACAGGTCTAGAGGGAAAAACCGTCATGAGCGACAAAGCTAACCAGAATGAGCATCTCTTTGAAGAATTGGAACAAATGATCTCTGGAAATTTCGATCTCTCTGATCGCAAAATCAGTTCCAACTATCCCCCGGTAGACATTCTGGAAGAAAAAGAATACTACCGGATCAAAGCAGATCTTCCAGGACTGGAACGCTGCGATTTTGAAATCATTCTGGATAATAACGTTCTTGCTATCTGCGGAGAAAAAAGACAAAGCCCTGTCACAGAAAAAAACTATTACAGACATCTGGAAAGAAGTTACGGGACATTTCATCGGTGCTTTAACCTTCCTGCAAATCTTAACCCCGATGCAATGGAAGCCTTTTATAAGGATGGAGTCCTGGATATTATCATTCCGAAAATCCGGTACTCACCAGCTAACGCCATAATTTTAGACTCAGAGTAGTATCAATCTGTGTCACCCTGTCAAATACTCATGCTTTTCACCCACCCTGTGATGTCCTGGTTTCATAAATATTTGTCTGTCAGACATTTGAAAGTTGACAATTCTCCCTTTGGGGTTTATATTATAGGTATGAACATAACATATCAAAACGCACGGTACTTTTATTTCTTCTGGTTTAAAACCTGAAGGGGTTCGGGCGTATTGATCTGTTTAAATTATAGATTAAAGGAATCGAACCCCTCTCAAAAAAGAGGGGTTTTTTATTTGGGAAAAATGATGAGAAAAACAACTATCCGCAGTACAGTCACTTTAAATGGTCGCTTCTTTTATTACTGGTTTTTTTATGCCTTTATGGCCGGCGGGGGCTGATCTTTATTTTAGCTGACTGAAGCAAGATAATCCAAAAAGCCCCTGAAAAATTCAGGGGCTTTTTTATTTATAAAACAAAAAAACAATTGAGGAAGAATCATGGAAACAATTTTAACCTGTCAGGATGTGGAACAACTGCCATCACCTGCAAAACTAGCCCGGGAACTGCCCTCAGGCGACAAATCAAGAGAAACTATTCTGCAGGCCAGAAAAGAGATCGGAGAGATTATTTCAGGAATCGACCACAGGTTGCTTTTGATAGTTGGTCCCTGCTCGATTCACGATCCACAGGCAGCACTGGATTATGCTTACAGACTCAATAAGCTGAAAGAAAAATTCAAGGATCGCCTCTGCATAATCATGCGAGTCTATCTGGAAAAACCCCGCTCATCAGTAGGATGGAAAGGGTTTATTAATGATCCATACATGAATGATTCCTGTGATCTTGAAGAAGGAATTCGCCAGGCCAGAATTCTTCTTCTCTCCATTACTTCCATGGGTATGGCAACAGGGATGGAATTCCTGGACCCACTGATTACTCATTATATCTCAGATCTAAGCAGTTGGGGTGCAATAGGTGCAAGGACATCAGAAAGTCAGATTCATCGGGAGATGGTCAGCGGATTGCCTATGCCGGTAGGTTTCAAAAACAGCACCGAAGGGACTGTGGAATCAGCCATCAATTCCATTATTGCTGCTGAAAAGCCACACAGCTTCCTGAGCATTAATAAAGAAGGCAGAGTGTGTATTCAGCGCAGTGAGGGAAACCAATACTGCCATCTGATATTACGCGGAGGGAAAAACGGTCCCAACTATTATGCCCCGATCTTGCGATCCGTACATACCAGACTCTTACAGCATGAACTCAACTCCTCGATAATTGTGGACTGCAGTCACATGAATTCAGCTAAACATTTTCAAAATCAGATTAATGTCTGGAGAGAATGTCTGAAAAACAGAAGTGGCGGATTACCTATCTGTGGCCTCATGGTAGAAAGTAACATCGGGGAGGGAAACCAGGAAATTTCCGATCAGCCGCTTCGTTACGGTGTTTCTGTAACCGATGGGTGCCTGGGGTGGGATGATACCGAAAAAATGATTACTGAAACCTATCAGTTGCTTAGTTAAAGCCCACCCTTAAGACTACAGGTCTTAGGGAGCCGGGTCGTTGTCATCAGAAACATACCAATTTCGACCGAAATTATTCTTTGTGACATCGTATGAAGCAGAATCCAGACAAATTGCCTTATTATAAGTAGCCTCCGGCCATTCCAGTGCATTTGTTGTACCTATATATATAATCCGATCGATAATTGTATAGTCTTTGGCTCTAAGCGTAATCTGACTTCCGTTTTTAACCAGGTCAACTTTCAGCTTATAGTAATCGTGTGCATTAACAGTAATTGAATTAATCTGTTTTCTGGATTTATCGACTTCGATTATCATCGTATCAATAGTAACAGCCACATCGGAAGGATTATATAACTTTATATACTTTAATGAATCTGGCGCATTATACAAGATTTCAGTAATAATCAGTTCCCCACTCTCCCCTGTATCATCCAGATCTGCCATATTGATGGTAATAAGGGTAACACCTGGGCGCTCCACTTTTAAATTCATGGTAATAGTAACAGGTAATAAATCGAAATCGATTTTCAACTCAGATGACTCTCTGGCATTAAAACTTATCTTTTTGCTGGCATGATAAAGGGTATCACCGCCTGAATTAACTGCGGTTAAATGGATCGTCCCCTCTGTACCATCCGGAATATTATCCAAACTCATGTTCATCTTCAAATTTCTTTTTAACCGTTTCTCCCAAGTTTTTTCTGCAGATATAAACATAAAAAAGAGCGAGTCGATGTCTGTAGAAACATTGGCCAGTTGCATATATATGGAACCTGCAGCAGGAATAAGTGTGGCATTAATAGCTGTAATTTCATTCTTTTCTATTCTGACTATTCGTTTATCTAATGAATCGATATGAACCTTGAGCCCATTATTATCGGTAGTAAATATTTTTACCTCACGATTTACCCCGGCAGGGATTCCGCTGAAAGTGTCATTTATGAGCATGGGATTGTTGCTTAGTTTTCTGCTAAAGCGTAGTGTATCCATACCAAAGCCATAAATTTCCACTACAATATTTTCAAATGAAGTGGCAGCTATAGCAGAGGTTTTCTTCAGATTTTCTGTGATTATTGCGCTGATTTTAATCGATCCGTGTTCGGGCTCATTGACTTCAGAGGGTGATCTACCGCAGTGAAAAAAGTTTCCTCCAATAACAGCGGTTAACAGGAAGAGAAAAAGAGGTGACTTTCCAAAACTCATCATCATGCTCCTTTTTAGATTTGATGGTGAATACCAGCAAACCTTATACCTGCAGGGTCAATTTTAATTCCATTTTGTAGCATGGATTAGATTCAGTATTAATGTTATAGAATAAGAGGTTGCTATGGAAGACCTTAGAATATGGTGTCGTAAAAAAGCCTGAAGAACTTCGATCACAAAATTGAGTTTAAAATATTTATTATTCTCCACAATCATTTTCATTTTTGAAATTTGAGTCTTACTTGTTCAGAGGCAAAGGCAAGGATCCTTTATTGACATTATTCCTACTGTGAAAGCACCCCTTACTCATCCGTATGGACCGCTATCCTTATGTTGCGTAATAGTTTGCATATGGTTATGCACATTTCACACTTGGCAGCGTATGGAAATTTTCCTTTTGTTAGTTTTTGTGGAAAAACAGGTTTGTTACTCATCTAATTCAGAGCTACTATCCGTAAAACGAATTTAACGGTGTAGCCTCCTCTATAACGTTTGGGCATGAATTATTCGGGCGGCAATTCCGGAGCCCGACTATAAAGAAGGGCTTAACTAACAGCTTCCTCCTTTAACAGTTGGATTTGGGATACTCTCCTTAACGATCGGGGCTCAAATATAGCGAAGTATAAGAAAAGAGAAAAGGCCCCTGCTTGACTGGTAGGATTTTAAATTTAGGTTCATGGTTCAACATTCAATGGTTCAGATACCCTCTTATGGTGGGGAATTAAAAAGTGCCACATAATACCAAAGCCAATCAGTCCAACCATAAGTCCACTTGCCGATGCTATTGCCGAAAGTGAAATCATCGATTTGGCCAGTTCCACTCCCCCATTGCCTTTTGCCAGCATGACCCCATAGGTGATCCCGGTGCCTAAGGCAAAAGTGATAATAGATAATATAATGCCCACTTTTCGACTGATATGAAAACGATGCGGAATCACCTGCTTTTCTGGTTCTGCTTTGTAATACCACCTCAGGTACCAGTATAAAAGAAATAAAGCACCTACAATTGAAAAAACATACTGAAGCAGGAAATAAACCCGTATGGTCCCCTGCGGAAGAACCACCACTGGTTTACTCAGTAAATTAATATGCTGCACAAAGAATCCATCATGGTGTGTAAAGGCATCAGCCAAAAGGTGGGAAAATGAACCCACAAAAAGGGAAAACACTATATTCAAGAAATTTCTCAGTGGGAGAAACCTGAATTGTCGGGCAATTGGAAAAAGCCTCAATTGGTGATTATGAGGGACCAATGAAAGTAAAGGGAATTTCATCAGTTTATGAAACAAAAACAGCACCACCAGGCCTACAGGAATACAGAAAAGAAAAATACCTGCTAATGTATGCCCGATATTCTTTCCAAAACTAAGCCGCATGAAAAACTCAAAATCCGGCATCATACTGCCTACTACAAGGGCCGAAAGAACCAAACCAAATTTTTTAAATCCAACTGAAAATACCGGATGTGAAACAGTAACAGGCATCAGACTCCTTTTTTCTTGAGGATAAACCGATTTTTAACAGGATAAAAAAAGTATTACGGTTATGATGGTTTTGTATTCAGGAAATTTGATTTTAATTAGACGGATCGGAATGTCCATTTTGCGGGGGGGGGTTTTGGGGAGGCGAAGCCTTGGGGGACGGTGGAAAATTATAACCTTACGATTAAAGTACTAATAGTTCCTCCGAGTAAAAAATGGAAAAGATAACTTTCCTGAAACGACACTATTTTACCAAAAATATCCAAATCGGATCGAAATTGTCTTTTTTACAGAGAATGATAGCCGTTTTTACGGTATTTCGGGCTCGAAGATCCTGGGACGGTGGAAAATGATATTCTTTAGATTAAGTACTAATAGTTCCTCCGAGTAAAATGTGGAAAAGGTTAACCAGGACTCGGAGACGAAGGAAAGTTTAAACAAATGAACTTAGGCTGTAATCTGCAGTTTCTTTTAGTTTAGTGCCTCTCCTAAGAAAGGAAATAACGAATCAGAAGAATCATCCGAACCTTAAAATTTTAACCTCTGGTTGGAGATGAAAGACGGTAATTTTTCTGCATACAATTGGGAGCGAATTTAAAAGAGGATATGAAAACTTAGTAAAGTACCAAGATTTCTTCCGTCCCCTTCAGAATCATGTTGTCCATATCAAGCAAGGCTTCTAATCCAAACACGATAACAATTCTTCAAGGAAATCGCTTTAAAACACAAGATTTGTCATTTTCAAAAAAATCTTCCCCCTTACACAAAGGGTACTACATCCTTTACTTTTTCTTAATGAATAAGAAGCATTATTCCTTTTTTTTCAGCAACACTTTTCCCTAGTCTTGCCAGTCTACACACCGCAGTACTGGTTACATTCAGTCTTTCCGCAGTACTTAGAGTTGTCATTTCAAGTATAGTAACTGCAAAGTAACAGTAGAGCTTTCGAGCATCTGAAAGCGCATTATTCCTTCCCCTCCTTTTTATATCTTCTAGTGAAACCGGTATCCTGGAAAAAACAAACTCTTCCAGCCTGTCATGATTCCAATTAGTTCTCACATAATTGGCCATACGGATTCTTTTCTCTTTGTCCTGTTTTAGTGCATCTTTTATAAATTTTGGGCTTCCGATGATCCAGTAACCGGATTCATACATGCTCTGTTTATCTTCTTTGCAAGCCTTTAGCATTTCGAGAAAATTATCGAATGAATCGCATTTTTCCATCATCAGCTTTATAGTTTTGCGGTATAAGATCTTAGAATCCACAACGCCATTGCTGGAGTAAAGTTTAAGAATCTGATCGTTTCTCAGATTCGGAAAAATACTGTTTCCCATTACTGCAGAATGAGTACAATCTTTGAAATTATCCAGTTCTTCAATAGTTTTGCATAGTCCTGCTCTAATAGGTCCGGTGTGGAGATATGCGATAAGCAGTTGTGCATAGGGCCCATCCTCAACCGGTATAGATTTTGGCCTTCCCTGAAAAAGATAGCCTTCAAAACTGTATTTTTTATTGTAATAACGAGCATAATCGCTATGAAATCTCTGAAATAGATCTTTCATTGGACGATCATTTATTCGCAGAGCCATTTCGTAATGTTGAGGATAAAAAGCTATTCCTAAGAGGTCAAATCCGGTATCGTTCAGGTATTTGTTAAGGAGGTCGATAAATTTGTCTTTATCTGCGGAATCACGGAAAAGAACTCGGGAATCTATGACTTTGGCAGTAACAAGGTGAATGACATCTGAAATACAGAGCCTGGGTTTTCTGGCCATTTTTTACCTCTCTTGCGCTAGTGGTGAATGAACAATGGAGAGAGCTTAGGAGAAAAAGGTATCAAAATCTGAGCCAGAATTGGATTTTGGTATTGGATTAATCAGAAAGATAAAGCGGTTTTTAGATATTTTTCCTCTGTCCCCCCGATTAAGTACCAACGGTTCCGCCAAGTAAATTTGGAAAAGAAAAAATCCGTAAACGTCGCGATTTTCATCGAAAGAATTTGCCCTTTTTACAGAGAAAAGATGCCAACTTTAGCGGTTTCCAGTCCGAAGGCTATGGGGAATGAAAAAAACAATGAATTTAAAGTGTAAACACTAAAAGTTCCTCCGAACAAAAGGATTCCTGCGAAGAACACCCCGTTCACCACAATATCCTATTTCCCTATCTGGAGATCTGTTCAATAAATTTGAGAGATTTAAATTCCGGGCGGATATCCATGTGAAAGCTACAGTAGGAGACAGCCAGTCTGGTTAAACGGATCAGTTCATCCGAGGGTAATTTTAAGGGAGAAAGTGATCCATTAAGCTTCTGTAAAACAGTGCCCTGAATGTAGGTTTCCGGTAAAGATCGTTTTACACCGCACTTGCTACAATACAGGCAGCCGTTTTCCACTGCGAGAAAACCTCCTTCAGAGATCAGTATTTCCCGGCCACAGCATCTGCAGGAATCAAGGCGTACAGCAAATCCAAGAAATCCTGCTGTCTTAAGATAAAACTTCCATAATAATGCAAAATTTTCTGTGGCATCGGTCGACTGGAGAGAGATAAGGAACTGTTGCAAAAGGGAAAAAAGCTCAGGATGTGGTTCACTTGCCATAACCGATTTTAGAAGAAGTTCAAAAGCGGCATCACGAATAGCGGTTTTATAAAGGTCACCCCGAATCTCCGGATAATAATCGCAAATATTAATGTCTGCAAGGGTATGCAAGTCGCGACCCTGTTTAATGTAGAGAATCAGATCGATAAGAAATCCCCGCTCCAAAGGAAGAGAATTTTTCGAGCGTTTTCTCACCCCTTTGGCAATACCGTTTACCCGGCCATATTCGTTGGTATAAAGGGTTACAATAGCACTTGACTCCCGGTAGGGAAGCATCGATAGAATAACTGCTCTGGTTTTCTGTATACCCATGCACTTTTTCAGGAAAGAGTGGTCTGTCGCTTACGTTTGAAAAGTCCTACCCATTCCTTTATGGATATGGGTGCAGGAGCAGGCTGGCGTTTTGAGTCATCTACATTTAGAATACCACCAGACACAATTAGTTTAATAGCAGCTTCAACCGACAGGTTCAAGTCAATTAGCTCTTCTTCCGGAAAATAAATCAGAAAACCGGATGTAGGATTAGGTGTGGTGGGTATAAATACAGAGACCATCTTCTGCCCGGTTTTGGCGGAAAAATCCTTATTGTTTTCACAGGTTACAAACCCAATTCCGAAACTGCCGCGTCTGGGAAATTCAATCAGCACCGCCCTGTCAAATAGGTTCTTCTTACTGAGAGTAGCCGCATCCACAAGCTGCTGAATCGCTATATAAATCTTGTTTAAAATGGGGATGTTGACGATAATGGCGTTAGCAGTGCTTATCAGTTTTTTCCCAAAAAAGTTTTTAGCTGCAACTCCGGTAAAGTAAGCAGCAACCAGGATTACCAGGATACCCAGACCCGGAAGCCACTCTGCCCCGAAAACTCCAGGAAGAGCAGAATCGATCCACTGAAATAGTTTGACCAATATGACAATGCTTAACACCAAAGGAATAAGTAGAAGTATACCGGCAATAATGTTGCTACGGACCTGCTTAACAAAACGTTTCAAAAACATCAATCGTTCTCCTCAACGAACTTGTAAATTTTTTCATCTCTTCTGGCCATCCCCAGTTTCTCGCGGGCGATTTTTTCCAGATATGAAGTATCATTTTTTAATCGGTCGATCTCTTTATTTAAAGAATCTATCATCTGTTCCGATTGACTCACTTCAGATCTGAGCTCCTTAAGCTGCTGTTTACCTTTATACAAGGCAATCCAGCCCTGATTTCCAAATAATGAAAACAAGACAAAAGATAAAAATGCAACTGTCAGTAATGAAATTATCAGTTTTCTTTTGCTCATTAAACACCTGTTACATACAACTGTCCGCTCAATTGCCGGATAAAACCCTTGAGTTCCAGATTCAGTAGCAAGGGATATAAAGAAGCAATCGGAATACCAGTCCTGGTTGATATATCATCAATACGTACCGGTATGGTACTTAGTTGTTCAAAAACATCTTTTTCTGAATCCTGTAAAAGCTCTGTCGAAAAGCCAGCAGAAAGACAACCGGTCTGACTTTCAAAAGACAATGTGGTTACCTTCAGGCTTTGTGCTATTTCATGACCACTACGTGCAGGAATAGCCCCGTTTTTAATCAGGTTGAAAGTACCCGCGCTTACCGGAGAGCTGATCGGACCTGGAACCGCAAATACATCTCTTCCTTGTTGCAATGCATAATGAACGGTAATAAGACTTCCGCTCTTCACCCCTGCTTCTACAACCAACACCCCACAGGTCATACCGCTGATAATACGATTACGTCTGGGGAAATTGTATGCCTCAGGTGGAGTTCCTAAGGGAAATTCCGATAAAAGAACTCCTTTCTCCACTATTTTCTCCGATAGATCCCTGTTTTCGGACGGATAACACCGGTCAAGTCCACAACCCAGAACAGCCACCGTCTCCCCCTTGTGATTAATGCAGCTTTGATGAGCAGAAGTATCGATTCCTCTGGCTAATCCACTCACTATCACCAATCTATGTTCAACCAGTTCAGCACAAATTGAATCGGTTACTTTTTTTCCATAAGCAGTGGGAACCCTGGTACCCACTACTGCTATCGCATGCTTCTGCAAGACCTCTATCCTACCCTTTACATATATTATCGGTGGTGGTGCGAATATCTCCTTCAAACAGGATGGATAGACGCTGTCACTACAGGTTATAACCGATACTTTTAACCTCTCTGCCCAACTTAGCTGCTTCTGTGCGAACCGGAAAAGTGAAGGATCACCAAGCTGTGAAGCAACAGACTCGGAGACTATTCCCTGCTTCACCAGTTCCGATGGTGACTGCTTAAAAACGACTCCCGGATCTCCATATTTATCCAGAAGTTGCTTTATCTTTACCGGACCTAAACCCTTGACTGCATTCAGAGCGATCCAATGAAGTGGCATATTTCATCCTGGTATGTTGATGGGGTATCTGGAGATTATTCGAAAAATCTTTTTCAAAAAAATAGTTTCTGCCATTACTTTAAGGGCCCAAAGGTTCAGCGTTTTAAGATTTGAAGTGTTTGGACCACCCTGAAAGTGACGCACCTCCTTATCGGGATAATTAAAGGAAGAAGTGAGATTCAAAATTCAGAGATATTGTCCCTGATTTTATTCTGTTTACCTCCTGTTAATTGACACATAAAGTGTTTGATCACCATTTTTCCGCTAAAGAGTATGCTAAGAATATGTTTGATAACTATCAGGACGGTAAAATGTAAGCAAACAAAAAATTTGGTATGTATTTGGATGATTGAGAGTAAGCAAACTTTTTGTATGATAGTAAAAATGCCGATTGATGACCATCCCACAAAGTATTTGCATCCTATCTGGCAGACAAACATAGGGTCAACAAAAAATCTGGTATGTATTTAGGTGCCTGAAAGGGAGGCTGATTCCTGTTTGGTAACCATCGGGGCGATTAATCGATATCATGCAACTTTTCAGCTTATTTTCAAGTTGAAGGTTACATATGTGCAACTTATTAGCTTACTCTCAAGCCAATGTATTGATATCACGCAACTCTCCCATAAGGGTGATGCCGTTAAATTCACCAGATTGGATGTTCGGAGATATGGAATCCTCCGCTGAAAAGCGCCCCTTAATAAGGGGGTGGATTTCTAGCTAATAGTTGGTTCGGGTGTTCATAAGTTCAGAGGATGATGTTATGACGCCCTCCTTATTAAGGGGGAAACTGGTTAAAGAATTCTCTCAGCCCCGAAAGAGCGAATAACACCGATTATAGAATGACAAAAATCGAATATCAGAGATAGAAACTCCGGTCACTGCTTAAGTACTTCGATTTTCTGTTTTATTCAACACAGCAAGCAGAATTTTAATTCAGGGTAAAACCATGGAATTCAGCAATTGGATCTCGGATGCCCACAGTGACTCATCGATTGTCTCCAGAACCATCGGAATCTGTCCAAATCGTTTATCATTCATAATAAATCTAAATGTCTCTAACCCCAGAACACCTTTACCTATTGAGTGATGTCGATCTACCTTACTTCCTTTAGAAACCTTTGAATCATTGAGATGCAATCCTCTAAGAAACTGAAAGCCTACTTTCGAGTCAAACTCACTCATGGTACTCTCGTAAGCTTCTTTGGTAGTTATATCGTAACCTGAAGAAAAAAGATGACAAGTATCAAGACATACCCCTATTCTCTTTTTGTTATTCACCTGATCGATAATCTCTGCCAACTGTTCAAAACGGTATCCCACATTTGAACCTTGTCCGGCCGTATTCTCCAGCACAACGACCACCTCTTCGGTTTCCTCAAAAGCCCTGTTTATCGATTGGGCTATAATTGACAGGCATTCTGTTTCTGAACACAACTGAAGATGACTGCCCGGATGGATGTTAAGATAGGGGAGCCCAAGCTGATAGCACCGTTGCAATTCATCCACAAAAGCGGTGTACGATTTCTCGCGGGATTCTTTTTGGGGATGCCCTATATTTATAAGGTAACTGTCATGAACCAGTACATCCGAGGGTCTGAAACCATTATCGGTCAGATTTTTCTTAAACGAGTCGATTGTTTTCTGATCCAATGATGGAGCATCCCATCTGCGCTGATTTTTAGTAAACATTCCAAATGCGGTCGCTCCCAGTGAAGCGGCATTTAGAGGGGCGTTTTGCACTCCTCCGGATATCGATACATGTGGTCCCACTAATTTCATAATACTCCTCTGAAAGAAATCACATTGAGAAAATATCTAATGCCCGATCTCTTTTTACTTCGATATTTTTTTCAACTCTCTAAATCACCCAATTTTCCAGAGACTTAAGAAGTACTTTGTGTTGCTGGGCAAATTTGATCCGGAGAGATTGTCTCCTTCCGTTCTTATGTCCCCCTTTGGGGGATTTAAGAGCAAACGCATAGATTATATTTGAAAAATGTTCTTCCTGAAGCGTTTTAGACGGTTATTCTGCTTTTCGCTGTTTATTCTCTTTTGCCTAGGTTATTCTCCAATGGTATACGCCGGGGGCAAAGAACTTATTTTCTTTGATTTTGATAGCTCTTTGACTGATCTTTTGCCACCCTCTTTTCCGCAAGAACTCTCAGAACAATTAAGAGACCCTTTGCTGGATATAGGATACCAGCTTTCCGAACTCCATACCGCTCTCAGCCCTGAGGAAGAAAACCGAAACCACCTGATACTTCTATTTTCCTTAAAACTGACACCAACTGCTGCAGATACCCAATACACGATCCAGACCAATCTGGTAAAAGTTAATGTTTCCGAGGGAAGACAACGCTCCCAGAGCAGTTCGTTTATCTCGCTGTCTTTTGGTTTATCTGAACTCAGCACAGTGAAAACCGTGCTGAGCCGTAAAATTATCGAAAATCTTCGAACCCACTACGTCTGTCATCTTCGAGTCCACTCCTCACCCCAGGGTGTGCGGATCAGGTCTGGTTCGGGACTGGAAGGAGTGACTCCTCTGGAATGGATTGTACCGGTAGGCATATTTACCATTGAAGGAAAACACAAAGGATACGAACCGATTAATCACACTATCGAGATAAGCGAACCCGGAGTGCACACCTGTTATTTACAATTACGCAAAAGACCGTTTTATCAATCCAGAATGATGATTCCCGGAGCTGCGCTTTTATTGACATCAGCAGTATGTTTTTTTTCCGAACGCTATTATTTTGACAACTACCACGATTTGCGGAAAAACGAACTGGACAAGAATTCACCCTTATTGGAGGAGTCTTATCGGAGAGCCAAAAATTTTGGATATATGGGAATAACTTCCCTTGTTCTTTCTGCCGTGTCATTCTCTTTGAGTTTCAAATTTTAGAATTAGCACCATTATATCTCACCCACCCTCCGGGCCAGCAGGTGGTTGTACAACGATGAACCTGACATACGAATTCAGAAAAAGAGGATCTTTTTAGAGATCGAGAAAGGAAAGTGTTATAAGGGTATGGGGTTTCCTGCGTCCCCCAAGTACTATCAGGGACGGAGGAACTCTTCAATTGTAAATCTTTTCACAAAAATAAAACTCTCAATTTAGTAAATGCTTTTTCAGGAAAGAGTACCATTCAAAAAAGACTGATTCCAAAAAAGCTTCTAAGGTAAAATCCTAAATTCCGAAACTAATGACAGATAATTGTGCTACAATAAATCCGGCATACAACTTTAGAAAAAGAGGTTCTTTAAAGTAGAAGGTTTCCTCCGTCCCCATCTTACCCAAACAAAATCTTGGCTACAATATTGCTCTTAGTCATCAATGTGCAGAGGCCTTCACCCTTGTCCTCTTCACAAATCCGTTTTCACTCTTTCCATACAGCCCCTTGTATGAAACTAAATAAGGAGGTGTCTCATGAATCTGGCATTGATGGTATTAACGTTTCTTCTTTATGCCGGAGAAATTGCAGCTAATCCCTGGTCAGATGAATTTGTATATGTTTCGATCAATGAAGATCAAAAGGAGTCCTGCCTTTTTACTGATATCCCAAATATCCGCAGACGTCTGACATATACTGAAGAGCACAAGATTTTAAGAGAAGAAGGTATGAATGGATTCAGGGATCCATCCAAAATGTTGCTGCTTTTTTCCGGTATCGCAGGAATTGTAGTAGCTGGAAGGCATATCAGAAAGAGGTGATTCACCAGGATTTTTCAGGTTAAAATTATCTTGGCAAAACAGAAGTAGATAATTAGTCCCGAAGCATCCACCAGTGTGGAAATGATAGGAGCACTTACTACCGCCGGATCGATTCCTATACGCTTAGCCAGCATCGGAAGCAGTGATCCGGCAAAAGCCGCCAGTACTGCTATTGCAAGAAGTGAGCTTCCCAGAACAAGTGCTATTTCCCATCCAAAAAACGGTCCCACCACAAGCAGGGCGATTGTCCCCAAGGTTGTCCCCAGAAAAAAACCCACCCTTATTTCCCGTAATATCACTGCAAAAATATCGGAAAAACGCACTTCCCCCAAAGCCATGGCCCTGATAATGATGGTAGCAGATTGAGAACCGATATTCCCTCCGATACCAATCAATAGTGGAATAAAAAGCGTTAGAGTGATTGCCGATTGAAGAGCATCCTGGAAAAAATTGAGTACATTGACGGTGAGAGTGGCTGCCAGAGCCAGAATCATGAGCCATACTGCGCGGGTTCTGGTAAGAGTAAACAAAGAAGCACTAAAATAAGGTGCTCCCAGAGGTTCGGATGCACCGGCGCGCAGAATGTCTTCTGTGTCGCTTTCCTGTAATACCTCCATAGCATCATCAAAGGTCAGTATCCCCACCAGATGATCCTGATCATTTACCACCGGAAGAGCCATCAGTCCCGCTTCCAAAAGCAATCTTGAGGCAGTCTCCTGGTTTTGATTCGCTTTGATCGAGTAAGGTTCCTCCGAAACCAGCGCATCCAATTTAGCAGTCGGGTCTGCCAGTACCAGATCACCTAACTCTATCATATCCACCAGTTTCTCTTGCTCATCGACTACCGGAAGCAGATAGATTGCTTCAACACCTCTACCAGAGTCTCTTACCTTTGCAAGCGCTTCCTTAGCGGTCATGTCGATTTTCAGAGTCACAAATTCCGGACTCATGATACGGCCCACCGAGTGCTCCGGATAGCCTAGAAGAATGGAGGTAAGTCGTCTTTCTTTTAAAGAGAGCCCTTCCAGAATCCATTTTGCCAAAGTGGGTGGAAGTTCATCCAGAAGTCTTGCACGATCATCTGGTTCCATCTCCTCCAGAATCTCCCTGACTCTCCCCTCGCGCATGGTCTTTATAATACCTTGCTGAAGGGCAGGATCCAGCATTTCAAACACATCTATGGAACGCTCTTTGGGCAACAGTCGAAAGACTATTGCTCTCTGCTCGGCTTCCAGGCGGCTGATCGATTCTGCAATTTCCAGTGTTCCTGTGGTGGTTAACCAATTACGGATTGATTTGAGATCTCTCTGATGGACTAATTCAGTTAGCTCGGTCATGAAAAATTTCCTGCAGGCCTCCCGCAATTGAAGTTACGGGAGGCATTTATCTATTGTGCGGTATCTGATACGGTGTCCTGCGGTTGAGTTGTGGTATCTTGTGCAGTGTCCGATTCGCCATTTCCTTGTTGCTGCTGAGAACCAGCGCCTTCCTGTTGCTGCTGGGTTCCTCCCCCTGCAGGACGCTGCTGGCCGCACCCTGGAAGCTGAAGAACTAAAGTGGTTACTGCAAGAACCATTAAAATCCTTTTCGCAATCGACATGCATCTACCTCCTTTGAATGGTTAAGATAAATATAGGGCATTTAAAGCCCATAATTAATTTTATTTAAGTCAGGAAATTTCTTTTTCTGAGAAGTGAGCGATCGCTCGATCAAGAGAAACTCCAGCGATTTCAATCAAATTCAAATCCGCAGTTCCTAATCCGATTTTCTCTGCCTCTATGATATGACTGACCCCGAAGCGGTCCAATATTGCTGCACCAACTGTATCGGCAGCCACAAAATCCCTGCTGGCAATTGTCAGATCCCCTTCGAAAGTCTTCCCCCCAATAGGCCCTCGAATTTTCATGGCCGGATGAGCCACGATAATTGCCAAATGAATGGGAAACCTCTGACACATTCCAACTATAAAGGAGTGAAGATCTTTAAAAATGGTATGTGGGTGGTCATATTTTTCTCGCGGATGGCCATAGAAATCTGCAGCAGGAAAAGACATGGCGATGTTTTTCATCGACAGGGTCACAATTGCTGCGTCATGCACCTTTAACTGAGCTAAAGAGATAAGAGTATCATATTCCAGAATATGAGGATTGACCTGAACTTGTCGCATCGGACCATAGGAAAGAGATACCGGGATAAAAGGAGGTCTATTATGGTCAAAAAAGGAGACATTCTCCTCTTCGATGACCTTATCCAGGCCCAAATATCTGAAGACATCCTCAGTCTGGGCAGCTCCCGAACCTCCACTGACCGTTATCTTTGATGGAGAGAATCTTTTAATATAGCGGATTGTCCCCCGAAGTGTATCCGCCTGGGTGCAGGGGGTAAGATCAGATGGAGATGCCCAGGTGTCATTTGGTTTTATGGCTACATGTTTACCCTTAATGATATCGGAAAGATCTCCAAGCAGATCGCAGGCCTCTTCGATGGATTGATCCAGTTGAGGTTTAGAAGAGATGGCAACTTTCCTTTTCATTATGCCTCCCAATTTTGAAAAAAGTAATCGGCAAAAAAATATCAAAAATTATGCCACAGAAGATCAGTCGATAAAGCGGTCTCTTCTTTGCTGGACAATAGAAGAAGTGGATATCCATTTAGCCATTAATCGGTTCAGAGGAATTTATGGCAGAAAACATATTAGTGGCAGGTGCCAGTGGTACATTTGGCAAAGAGTTAGTTAAAAAGTTGATGGAATACGGTGCCTGCATCCGTATCGGGGTACGTAATCTGGCAAAACTGAAGGTATGAATATAGGCAATTGCCCGGTGGTTATTCTCGATTATGAGAAAGTTGAAACTTTCAAAACTGCATTTGATGGAATCGAAAAATTTTTTCTGGCAACCCCAACAGGATATCCCCAGATCGATGAACTTATCATCCCGGTAATCGAGGCGGCCAAAAGCAGCGGTGTCACTCACCTGGTCTCACTAAGCGCTGCCGGAGTCCAACAGGACAGCGCCACTCCTTTATCCATTACCGAAAAATGCATCCAAAACTGTGGTATTGATTATACTATCCTCAGACCCAATCTTTTTATGCAGAACCTCTTGTATCTTTCCCCATCCATCAAAAAAAACAATCAAATCAGACTTGCCGCTGCTTCTGCAAACATCAGTTTAGTGGATGCCAGAGATGTGGCTTCTGCTGCAGCTACTATCCTCATTCAATCTTCTCACAAAAACCATATCTATCTATTAACCGGAAATGAGTCTCCCGATCTAATCGAGGTCGCTCACACCCTTTCCCAGGTTACCGGGAAAACCATAAGCTATATACCAGTTTCCCACAACGAAGCTTATAAGGAGCTTATAGGCTGCGGACTTTCCCCGCAAAAGGCTAATTTGATCAATGGGCTCTTTGAAATTGCCCGTCAGGGATGGTGTGAACAGATCCACCCCGATCTTAAGGAAATCCTCAAACGGGAACCAGCCTCTTTTAAGCAGTTTGCCTGGGATTATAAAGAATCCTGGTAAATAGTAGGCCCTTAAAACCGCCTCAAAAGCTATTTTTTAAAAGGAATAATACTCGCTGGTGGATCTTTTTATCCACCAGAACCAATACAAAGCAGAAACAGGAGACTTTTTATGGGACTGCCCACAACTGAAATTCTTGAAAGATACGCCTCTGTGCTTATAAATTTTGCCCTCAACGATGGCAAAGGTATAAAAAAAGGAGATGTGGTTTATCTGGTTACTCAGACCCCTGGTATTCCGTTGGCCACAGAGGTCTACAAGGCCATACTCAAAGCAGGAGCGCACCCCCTGTTGCAGATTCAAGATGACGATTTCAAACTGCTGCATCTTCAGGAAGCAAACGAAGAGCAACTGAGTTTCTTTCCTGAAAAATATTACCGTGGTCTGGCTGACACTATCGATCATTATGTAAGAATTCTTGCAGAAAACGATCCACTGTTTCTGGCAAATGCCGACCCCCGTAAAGTGATCCTTTCCACTCACAGTACCAGAAAATTCCGTGACTGGCTTGATCTCAAAGAGGATGCAGGAAATTTCACCTGGACACTGTGTCTGTATGGGACCGAAGGAGCAGCCAGGGAGGCAGGTATGACTGTTGAACAATACTGGCAACAGATAGTTCTGGCCTGCTTTCTTGATGAGGATGATCCTATCGGCAGATGGAAATTGGTATTCGATCAGATCTACTCTATCCAGAGTATCCTTAATGAAATGCCCATCGAAAAAGTTCATGTCAGCGCTAAAGGCACAGACTTGTGGGTTGGTCTGGGTGAAAAACGTAAATGGCTGGGTGGAAGCGGAAGAAATATACCCAGTTTCGAGATCTTCACCTCTCCGGACTGGCGCCAGGTGGAAGGTACTATCTTTTTTGATCAGCCTCTTTATCGTTATGGCAACATAATAGAAAATATAGAGCTTCAGATAGAAAAAGGAAGAATCATCAAGGCAACTGCAAAGAAAAATGAGAAACTTTTACAGGAGATGATCTCTCAGAGAAATGCCGATAAAATAGGAGAATTCTCCCTTACAGACAAAAGATTCTCCAGAATCAACCGTTTCATGGCTAATACCCTATATGATGAAAATTTTGGAGGTCAGTTTGGTAATATTCATCTGGCTGTGGGGAAAGCTTATCACGACGCCTGCAGCGATGATCCCCGCACTATGACCGAACAGCAGTTTATCGATCTTGGATATAACGATTCTCCGGAGCATACCGATATCATAGCCACAACCGATCGCACAGTTACCGCAGTACTTAAAGATGGAAGCAGAAAGAAAATCTATGAGGGAGGAGAATTTACCATCCAATAGAAGGTAGCATCTGATTCGTTTCCATTCTTTGAAAATCAAGAATTATAAACGTAAAGCAATGGAACTTAAACCTGAATAATGACCCGGGAAAATGCTATATTAAGCTCTTAATTAATCAGGTACCATTCATGGTAATATTTTTACCAAAGCGCAAGAAAGATAAAAGATGAGTGTAAAAAATATCATTTCTGATATGGATGGTGTCATATACAGAGGAAAACTTCTTATTGATGGAGCTGTGGAGTTTATAAAGCGGCTTAATGCAAGTGAAACCAGATACCTCTTTTTGACCAATAATTCCGAACAAACCCCACTGGATCTCAAAAGAAAACTCGAAGCCCTGGGGATAAAAGGGCTTAGTGAATCAAATTTTATTACCTCTGCAATGGCTACCGCCTCTTTTCTATCCACTCAATGCCCCGGAGGTACTCTATATGTGATAGGAGGCGGAGGACTGATAAGTGAACTTTACAATGCAGGATTCTCCATATCCGATAACAAACCAGATTATGTGGTGGTAGGCAAAACCAATTCCTTTAATTTTGATATGCTTAAAAAAGCCATATCATTGATAATGAACGGAGCGAAATTTATCGGCACCAATCCGGATGTAATAGATCCAGTAGACAATGGATTCGAACCTGCCTGTGGAAGCATACTGGGAGCCATAGAGGTAGCCACCGGCAAGAAACCTTATATCATCGGGAAACCTAATTCCCTGATGATGACCATCGCATTGAAGCAGCTTGGCGTTGTGGCAGATGAAACAATGATGATAGGTGATAGAATGGATACCGATATTGTAGCCGGTATGGAGGCAGGAATGAAAACCTGTCTGGTGCTTTCTGGAGTTACTCAACCTCGTATGCTTACTGATTTCCCCTACAAACCCGATTATATCTTCAACCATGTTGGCGAAATAGATTTAAATAAACTGGACTAAAAAGAAATGGAAATCTCTATCCCCACTCTCTTAAGAATTAAACCCAATGCCATGTACAAAATCGGCAAATACCTGCGTAAAGAAAACTTTACCAGGATCGCCCTTTTTTACGGTGAGGGATTAAAAAGCCTTTTCGATGAACAGCTTAGAATCTCCTTTGATTCATCAGAAATAAAGGTGAAATTCGAAGAGGTTGTTTACTCCAATGCAGTTGAAGACATCTTTAAAAGCGCCTTCAACCTCCCTCCAGCCATAGATGCCATCGTGGCTATCGGTGGTGGAAAGGTCATTGACTATTGCAAGTATATTGCCTTTATCCTGCAACTGCCGATAATAAGTGTTCCCACTTCGATCTCCAACGATGGTTTCGCATCCCCGGGAGCATCTCTATTAGTAAATGGAAGAAGAAAATCCCAGAAAGCAAAGATACCTTTCGGGGTGGTTATCGATACCGATATTATCCGCAAATCTCCTGTACGGTACACCTATAGCGGAATCGGTGATCTTATATCCAAATACACCGCAATCTACGATTGGAAGCTGGCCTATCACATGGTGCAGGAACCAGTAAATGATTTTGCTGTGCTTATCTCCAGAAATGCAGTAGAGGTGATGGTCAGCCATAGCAACAAGGACATAAAAGATCTGGAATTTCTGCGGCTTATATGCGGATGTCTGGTAATGAGTGGTGTTGCAATGGAAGTGTGTGGATCCAGTCGCCCTGCAAGCGGCTCAGAGCACCTCATCTCTCATGCCTATGATATGAGCGCAAAAAAGCCCACCCTGCACGGAATCCAGGTTGGTGTTGCCACCCTGGCAATCAGTTGGCTCCAGAATAACCCCGAACACCATTTGATTAAGTCAGTTCTGGAAGAAACTGGTTTTATCGATTTTGTATCCAGAAGTCCTCTGAACAAACAGGATTTTATCGATGCAATCCTGCAGGCCCCAAATGTGAAGGAGAATTATTACACCATTCTTTCAGATAAAGAAAAGATGGATAAGCTGATTGAGTACGTGCAGAGTGATGAGTATTTCAACCAATTGCTGGCTTAAGAACAAAAGCCGCTTTTATTTTTTTTCTTTCTCACCACACTCGATCTTTTCCCTCCTCTTTTTTGTTTCACAACAAATCGGGAGGGATAATCGGTCGGGGTTTTAAAATTCGCCAGGCTTGGTTCTTTCTTCGATAATATAGCGGATCCCGAATCGATTCTCCCTCCCGAGGTTTAAATTCATTCAAACCGAATTTGGCGACATATTGAGGATAGATCCCATCGCATATTTCCAGGTTTGCACAATGGCTGCATTGTTTAGAGAATTGATTTTTCGCGCATATCTGTTTTTTGGTCAGCCAAAGCTTCATACGGTCTTCGCGGTGAACCCCAAAAAGTTTTTTGCGTGAAATGCGACGTCTTAATTTCGTTATTCCTCTTTTATCAAACCCATACACCTGAAAGTAATCCCAGTGATAAGGATCCCAGTGGGCCTGGTGAAAGTTGCATATATGCTGCTCGTAACCATTTAACAGACACAGTGGAAAATATCTTATATTAACCCATATACCCGATGCCATCAGTCGGTCAATAGCGCCTTTAAGGTATGGTGCTACATCGGAATATTTTGGTAATTCGAGCCCACTCTCCTTTGACCATCCATTAGAGCCATGAGGATTAAAGAAAACAAAATCAGCAATCCGAGGCCCCATGTCAATTAACTCTTCTGCCAAATCCTCAAGATGATCATAACCTGGACTTAACACTGTAGTTGTTGTCCTGAATCCGAATTCTTTAGTTTTAAAAACCTCTATTGTTCTACCTGCACGTTTGATAACCGATTTGCTTCCTGATGTCTCTTTGTATATGGGAATTTTAATTAGGAGGTCTTCAAGCCCGGCTTCGATAAGATCTGCAATGATTTCTGCATTTTGACCTCCGGTGATAATTGCTGGATAAAGATTCATGGATTTGCAATATGAAACCAGTTCACACAAGTAATCCTTTTCCGTCAGTTCGTCATCAATAATATCGATATATTGAAGTTTATACTGGTTTCGCCAGCCATCAATCTGTTTTTTCACCTCTTCAAGAGGAATCAGCCGCTGATTATCAATTTTTTCATTACCTGCAGAGTCTTTACTGATTGAAAAAGGAGTTGCATTGCCACGTCTGCATAGATCGAACACTTCGTATTTGTTATAGACAGACGATTCTCTCCATTTTGTGTAGAATCTGATTCGATCTTTCTCCCAAAGATCTTTCACATCAGGTCGCAATTTAGCTGTTTGACCTACAAGATGAATTGCTTTAGCTTCCGGAGATACCAGGACCTTGAACCCATTCTCCCAGGCTTTGAGACAGTAATCGGTTTCCTGACCGTATTTTCTGTACCCTTCATCAAACTGGCCAATTTTTTCGATTGTTTCACGTTTTATCAGCATCACTGCACTACAGGCATATTTGCGCTCGGTTGGTTTGTAAATCGGCTCTCTCAGTTCGATACCGAAGTGATTATCAGTCACTTCTCCACCCGAGTGAATAATTCGGTTTTTTCGATCCTTAAGAATTGCTCCGATTATGCCTGCATCCTGGTATTTTTCTGCGCAGCCGATAAGACCATTTAGCCAGCCAGTTTCCAAAATCACATCATCATCCAGAAGAACCAGATATTCACCTTTGAAAATTTGCATTACTCTGTTTATCTCTTCTGCATGATTAAAGTCCGGGCGAATACCAGCTTCAATAATAATAATCTCTCTAACCAGCTCCGGGGGGGTATTCATCTTCAGTGACTTCAGACAATTCCGGGCATTCTTACTTGCAAGGTTTCCTGATACTACCAGGATTGTGGCTTTTTTGTTCATAATACTATCTATGTCAGAGGTTTTTTCAGATTTTCATGTAAACATTATGGGTCAATTCAGCAGTTTTTTTCCAGTCAAATTTAGATGCCTGGACAAAGCCTTTTTCCCGCAGAGTTTTTCTCAATTCCTCATCTTCGATAATCTGCCTCAGCTTTTCTTTAAGTGCATCGATATCATTGGGATCAGCATAAAGAGCTGCATCTCCTCCCACCTCCGGAAGAGAACTCGATGTGGATGTCAACACCGGACAACCGCATTTCATCGCTTCAGCAACAGGTATACCAAATCCCTCGTAAAAAGAAGGGAAGACAAAGGCATCAGCTGCATTATAAAACTTAACCAGATCATCATGAGAAACATTGGTATAGAAATGGACCCTGTCCTGAATACCTCTTTGCAGCACAAGAGAAAGAAGCCTCTCTTTGTATTCGTGCCTTGAGGAGTTACCAACAATCACCAAATGATATTTTTCCCTTATCGATAAGGGAAGTTCCGCAAAAGCAGTGATTAAACCGAGAACATTTTTCCGGGGTTGGGTTTCTCCGACATACAATAAATAGGGTGGATAATCTTCAGGATACCCAAAAGTGTTCAGAAACGAACGGTCAGGTTGAGGACAGTACTGAAATCGATCTTCAATGCCAAGATGAACCACAAAAGTCTTTTCTTCTGCATCCCGAAAATACCTGATAATATCGGAGCGGGTGTGGTTTGAATCTGCAATGATAGCATCTGCATCTGAAATAATTCGGCCAATATTATTATGGTAAAAAGCTTTTGCTCCCGGAGTCGCCCAGTCCTGGTCCAGCAAAGCTATAAGATCATGAACAGTAAGCACAGTTCTGTTCATTCCGAAAGTATAATTTGTCGGATTGGTGCTGTGGTAAAGATCAATCTTGTTCACATTTTTGTTTGTGTATCGTATCAATGTGTCGTTAATTGCATTAACCGCCGGACTGAATATCCTGCCAAGAATCAAGGGGTGTAAAAGAATACCATTGATTCTCACCGATGAAAAATTGCTAACAACTTGCTGAGTTCTTTTCTTTCTTTTCAAATATGAGAACACATAGTATTGGTTATCTGGAAATGCGGTTGCCAGACCTTTGATCAAACCTGTAGTATAGGCACTGTTGCCATTTGTTAGCCCAAGTCCTGTATAATCAAAAGCAATTTTCATTTAACCTCCATGAATCAATACTTTTACAGTACCATTTGTGTGATAAAATAATTCAAGACCTGTGGTTTTCTATAGGTGATGGGCAGCTCTTTTCATTAAGAGCTCTTTTTTCAGCAAAAAATTGCTTCGTTATTATACAAAAGATGAATAATGAGGATGCCTCTACAGCTTACTGCTACATACAACAGGTGTTTATTCTTGAGGGGTATTCCAGAAGTTCTTTTGCCCCGTGGTTCATTACAATCTCATTAGGAGACTACAATATACGGCACATGAATCCATCTCTATCACAATATCCTTAAGAGCTCTTTTCTGTATTTCTCCGCAATCCCACTTTCCTCCCCTGAATAGATTAAAAGAGCTGCAAGGATTTCCCGAACCTTACCATCCATAAAGTTTTTATCAATTCTAAATGCTTCAATCAACTCCTGAAATGCTTTTCCCGTCTGTCCTGATCTGAATGCCACAACTGAAGCCATAAAATGCGCTGCAGCATCGCTATTTTCTTCGGAGCTTTTTTTAGTCTCGCTAAATTGACTCAACACTCTGACAGCCTCTGCCATTTCTCCGATGAATCCCACCGGTTCAATATTACTGACAATTTCCTTTGCTCTTGATGGATCTTGAGCAACTGTCTGAAGTGCATATAAAACCTCTGCTCTACGATTATTGGGACTTTCTTCCAAAATTCGGGAAAGCTTCTGAACCGACTTCTCTCTCTGGCCTGTTCTGTAAAGCATTTCAGCTTCTTTGAGATTAGCATCTGCTCTCCCAGAAAGATTATTGCGAAGCCAGGCCTCGATAACATGACCCGGAATTGCTCCTGCAAAACTATCCACAATTTCTCCATCAATAAATAGCATAACCGTGGGAATACTGTTTACTCTGTACTTTTCTGCAAGAAAAGCGTACTTTTCCACATTTATTTTTACCAAAACCCATTCGCCTCTATGCCGTTCATGAAGTAACTCCAGAGCGGGACTCAGTATGCTGCAGGCACCACACCAGGGAGCCCAGAAATCAACCAACACTGGTGTGGTAAAACTTCTTTTTATCACATCTGTATCAAAATTGTGTTTCTCCATAGATCACTATTAAATCCTTTTAAGATTAATTTTAACCGGAACAGAATAATTTGAATAGCAATTAATCGTCGAAACTGCTTTTATACAGAGAATTTTGAGCAATTAGAATACCTGATCAGCCTTTATCGAAAGCACCCTCTAATGTCAGTGGCTTTATAGACTCTCCTTTGGGCTTTTTTTCTCTCCTGAATGTATCTTTTAAAGTATCAGATTCAGTTTTTTATAATAAAAAGGATGATAATTGAAAAGTCATTCAATTGGGGTTTTTGATTCCGGTTTTGGGGGGCTGACAGTCTTGAAAGAGATCACCACGCGTCTTCCAGAATACGATTACATCTATCTGGGAGATAATGCTCGTGCACCTTATGGATGCCGCTCTTTTGAAACCGTCTACAAATACACTCTTCAGGCGGTAAACTGGCTTTTTAATAAAGGATGCTTTCTGATAATTCTGGCATGCAATACTGCATCTGCAAAAGCTTTGCGCACCATTCAACAGAAGGATCTTCCTGCTATTGCGCCCAATCGAAGGGTCTTAGGAGTCATCCGACCGGTAACTGAAATCATTGGCACTCTCAGCAGCAGTGGCCATATAGGTATCCTGGCCACAGCAGGTACCGTTAAATCAAACTCATATCTATTAGAAACTGCTAAAAGCTTCCCTAATGTCACCATCACCCAGCAGGCATGTCCGTTATTGGTTCCTCTTATCGAGAATAACGAATTTGACAATGAAGGTGCTGCTTTTTTCATTAATAAATATCTCAGTGAACTTCTGCAAAAGGATCAGCTCATTGATACCATCATCCTGGGGTGTACTCATTATCCTCTGATAATAAATGGTATCAAAGCTGTTCTTCCTTCACACATCAAAGTGATTAGTCAGGGGACAATCGTTGCAGAGAGTCTGGACGATTATCTCAGACGTCATCCAGAAATTGAAAACCAACTAGGCAAAAACCATAAGCGAAGCTTCTTTACCACCGATACGTCGGAAATGTTTAATGATCTGGCGGAGCTTTTTTACGGAGAAAACATCTTTTCAGAGCATGCGGAGATGGAGATGTAAACTTTACTTTTTAACAAGTTCCAGAAGATATTTCTCCATCACCTGGCACATTTTTTCCATAGAATAATCATTCACTACGGTCTGATATCCTCTTTCTCCGATTGTTTTTCTCTTTTGTGGATTTTCGATAAGATCAGCAGTCCTGGCGCTTAACATTTCAACATCTTCAAAAGGAACCACGATTCCATTCTCTTCATTCTTAATAAGCTCAGCCACACCCGCGATATCAAATGCCACTACCGGTTTCTTTACAGCCATCGCCTCCATCATGGTGTTGGGAACACCTTCCGAACGTGATGGTAACCAGTAAATGTCCATCGCCTGCAGCAGATCAGGAATATCTTCTCTGAATCCGGTAAAAATCACCTTATCACTGACCCCGTAATCCTGAGCCATCTTCTTGTGTTCTTCAATGGCTCCGCTTCCTACTATCACCAATTTGATATCAGGGTGCTTTTTAATCAGAATAGATAAAGCTTTTATTCCGTAATCAAACCCTTTCTGAGAAGCGACTCTGCCAATACCCATTATACAGATCTGGTTTTGAGTCAAACCAAGAGATTCCCGCATCCTCTGCCTTGTCGAGTCATTACAGGTCAAAGATTCCACACCCACATACACCAGTCTGCATTTATTAACATCAAATGATTTGTCTTTAGATAAAACTTCCACAATTTTTCTGGCATTAACATACACAATATCGAAAAGATGATAGAACACTATACGGTTACGCAGATTATGGATAGGACGATCGATACCGTAAATACCCGCCACTTTTGTATCAGTGAACATTTTTGCGGCTAGTCCGGCCAGAAAATATTCTCTCTGCTTCGATGGCATCACCACGTCGATACTTTTCTTTTTTAAAAAAGATCGTATCTGAAACAAGGTGACGATATCAGCATTGTTGGCAAAAGGGAAGGTGACAAATTCAACATTGTTCTTTAGGGACCGATTCTGAAACATGTTGCCCCGACATCCGAAATAAACCTTATGACCCAGCCCAGCCAGGCCATCTGCCGCATAAAGCGCCCACTTTTCTGTGCCACCCCATTCCTTTGCAGAATTAATCAACATTATATTCATTTCAGATCCTTTATTCCCTTTTACTGCGTTTTCTGATATCTGAAGAAAATACTTCAAAGAAAACATTATCTAAAGGCGTTTATCTGCATAAAACCGATGTTAAACAGTTATTTTAATCCTGATAAATTAAAACCATTAATAATAACCTTAACGGATCTTTATGAGTATCTCTTACCAGGTTTTAGGAAAACCATCCGAAGATAATGCACTTTTAGTGCACATAGATAGCGGCCAGAAGATAGATCATCTACTTTTTGATTGCGGAGAAAAATGTCTGAAAAATGTGCCTGTTGGGACTGTTCAGAAAATTGACCATCTTTTCTTCTCCCATCTCCATATGGATCATATCGCAGGATTTGATTCCTTTTTCAGGATCAACTATAACCGCAACACCAGACTCAATCATATCTGGGGGCCACCCCAGACCGCGAGAATAATTCAGCACCGCTTTCAGGGGTTCATGTGGAATTTACATGAATCGATGTCCTGCCCCTGGATAGTAAGCGACATTTACCCACAAGAGTACATCTCCTACCGTTATGAACTGAAAGAAGCATTCTCGGTAAGCCATCACATACAAACCTCTCAGTATCAGGAGAAGTTGTTCGAGACCAACAACTATGAAATAAGTGTGCTTACCCTCGACCACCGTACCCCATCGTTGGCCTACCTGATCAGAGAAAAACCATCATCAAACATAGACATTCAAAAGTTAAAAGCTCTGGGTCTTGAGAGCGGTCCCTGGCTGAAAGAGTTTAAAGAACTAAAGGAGGGTTATGTGGTTTCATCCAGCGGAACCAGCTATTCCTTTAAGGAGCTTCGTAAATCTTTACTGATAGAGACTCCGGGTGATTCAATTGCGTATCTTACGGACTTCCTTGCCGATAAACAGACTATCAAGAAGCTGACAGGCTTTTTGAATAATTGTCAGACGATTGTTTGCGAGGCTCATTACCGTAATTCCGATATAGAACTTGCCATGCGAAACTATCACTCCACCACCGGTCTTACCGCTTCCATTGCTTCGAAAGCAAATGTTAAAAAATTGGTCTTAATTCATATTTCTGATAGATATGACTTGGGTCAATACAGGGAGATTCTCAATGAGGCGAAAGAAATTTTCCCCTCATCCTGTTTTAGTAAAGAATGGAAGCTTTGAGGCAAAAAAAAAGACCCCGGAATTTACCGGAGCCCTCTTTATATTACAGTGCCGCCTCGCAGAATCGAACTGCGGACACATGGATTTTCAGTCCATTGCTCTACCGACTGAGCTAAAGCGGCATCATATTTTTCAAAGATGAGATAATATATATGTTTATTTTAAAATCATCAAGCACCTTTTGTACTTTTTATGTAGTTTTTATCAATTTCGAAATATTGTTTTTCTTTAAAAAACTGAGGGATATCAAATACGTCATAAAAATCTTCAACTTTATCTTCTGGTTGCTTGCTCATTAGACCTATGGAAATCATGTTAAACACGATATTGCCGAAATCGTCAGTTTTTTTGATTCCCCAGTAATTCAGGACATCAAGGGACAACAGGCCATACTGCTTGAAGGCAAAATTTAACAGTGCCATCGAAAGCTCCGTGCCGTTCACGTGGCGCTTCTCACCTATTTGGGTTAAATAGAAATCCAAACCATTAAGCACGAATTCATAGGCACCGGTTTTGTAACGTGTGTCTTTTCCGGAGTCGATCAGTTCGCGTCGAATTCGATCAAGAGTCTGTGTTGATGCCATTTATTAAACCTGTTTCACGGTTAATCTGATGAACAACAGGTTCTTCAGTAACCGGTGTTTCAATTTCCAAAATATGCAATCCGACCTGTTGAGGAAAACGTTTTTCCATAGCAGTTAAACAAGCTTGCTTAACATTCTGAAATTCCATTCTTCTGTCCTCGGTTATGGTACCGCTGGAAGGGGGAGCTATTGTTAAAGGATTTACAAACCTTCCATGACGTTTCATACGGTAATCCAGATGTGGTCCTGTGGACAAACCGGTAGATCCTACCGTTCCTATCTGATCACCCTGCTTCACAAAAGCGCCTGTCCGGATTTTTGGACGTATTGAATGCAAATGGCCATAATGCGTCTCGTATGCCCCTCCATGGGACAAAATAACCATTTTACCATAGCCACCCTTCCATCCCGAAAAAGAGACCCTGCCATCCGCTGCAGCAGATACCGGCGTACCTATAGGCGCTGCGTAATCAATTCCCAGGTGTGGTCTTACTATTCCCAGTATCGGATGTTTTCTGTTATAGCTGAAATTCGATGATATACGAGAATATTTCAAAGGAGCTTTTAAAAACTGTTTCTGAACAGATTTACCGTTTTTATCGTAATAATGTAACTTCCCACCCTTATCCGGCACACCAAAAGCTAAAAACTCTTTTCCATTATTAACATATCGCGCTGACAGGATTTCACCATAGCCCACGAATCTGCCATCAGCAAATTTCTTCTCAAAAATTATCTGAAAAGAATCTCCTTTTCTGGGATCCAAAAAGAAATTAATATCCCAGGCGAAAATGTCTGCGAATTTCCAGGTGATCACATCCGATATTCCGTATTTATAGAGGTCTTCTGAGAGTGAGGATTCCAGAACCCCATTTACCATGCAGGTATAGGTGGTTATATCAACATTTTTTTTTTGAGCCACTATTAAAGAATCGGAGCATTTTACCTGAAAGCGATATTGAGACCTGCTTAACAGTTCCAGTTCTTCAATTTTCCCATTTTCACTTTTTTTGACTATGAGCGAATCACCAGGAAAAAGCGACGGCAACCCTAAAGGTTTTAAAGAATTAAGTATTTCTCTGGTCAAATTGTTATTGATTTCGAATCTTGCCAGCACTCCATAGAATGTATCTCCAGGCTTTATCGTACAGGAGAGCAGTTCTGTTTCTTCTATTTTTTTTTGAAGCGGATTACTAACAGGTGGCAGAGAAGGAACTATTGCAGCCTCCATTATTGGAGTCTTTTGATCGGCTGAATGATTTCTGGGAACAACCTTCCAGATCAAAAATACTGCTGATGCTATCAGAAGGGAGCGGATCAGCGGAATTCTCCGCTTCCGTCTCCGATAATTTCTTAATGGTAACCTATACTTGTGAGAAAACATTATCAACTACTGAAGCCGTACCATTTGTGAGGGATTCTTTCCCGGCTGAACAGTAATAGCTTTAGTGATCTCCTTAACGCCTTTTACAAACTTAAGATTGTGAGTACCTGCTGGCAGCTTGATCTCAGAAACATTGGTTTTACCAATCAGTTTACCATCGAGATAAACATCTGCTACTGGTGGTATAGATGCTATGAAAATTGATGCCTCACCACCAGAGATACTGCTGGAAATCGGTGTCGGTGTCGGTCTAGCCACAGGCTCGGGTACCGATACCGGTGCCGGTGCTGGTGGTGGCGGTGGCGGCGTATATTTTGGCGCCGGTGGTTCAGGTTCCGGCTCTGAATAGGTAACAGGTGGCGGTGGTGCTATAGCAGCTTTGCGAAGAGAAAAACTCTCCCTTACGTTTCCGCCCGTAAATTCAAACACTTTGGAATCATCTTCGTAACCATCCTTTGATACCACTACCGACAGAGGGCCAAAAATGGGTTTGTCCCAGGTATAAGGTGTAATCCCCATATAATCCCCATTAATGGTAACCTTTGCACCTGAAGGTACGGAAGTAATTACCACCTTGTTCTCGCTTGCTGCCGGCTTGCTGACAGGTGCACGACGTCTGGGAGCAGGAGTAGGCGTAGAAGTACGTGGCTTTGGTTTTGGCTGCGATACACGTGCAGTTTCACTAACTTTCGGTTCCGATTTCTTCTCAACAACCTTCTCTTCAACTTCTTTTGCCTCTTCCTTCGCTTCAGATTCAGATACCTTTGATGCGGTATCGACTGGAGCAGGTGGTGGTGCAGGAGGTTGCGGAGTAGTAACTGGAGTCTGAACAGCCGGCTTGCTTGACAACATATTATAGGCGAAATAGACACCCACTCCACCAAGTGCCAGCAGCACCACAATTATGATGAGCATCGGTACCGGGGATTTCTTTTTTCCTTCTTCAAAGAAATCATCATCGGACTCGTCAAAAGAATCATCCTGGATTTTAGCTTTTCTGCCTCTTCCAGCAATCTCTTCATCAAATTCATCGTCTAGTGGCTGAGCAGCATGAGATGAAACAGGTGGTTGAAAACGATCGTTTCTAACACCTGAGAAATCGGTTGGCACATGCCCCGATGGCATTTGAGGAGATTCAAAAACCGGAGTCTGTGGAACCACTGGACGAGGAGGTGGTACTGGAGAAACCGGTGGCTGAGGCATATATTGGCGATTCTGAAACTGCGCAGCAGCAGGATTGAAAACTGTTCTGGTTGGAGGTGGTGGGGGAATATAATTAGTCGCCTGTGGATTATTGTACTGGTTCGGTGTTGCAGCATTATAATCCATACCGCTATCTTCGGATTCAAACTGGCTGAATGCATCATCAAATTCCTGTTCGATAGATGATGCAACAGGGCCAACTACTGGCGGTTGAGATGGCATGTACGAAGAAATGCCTTTGGTTTTCGGTGGTGGTGGAAGCGACTCTTCCTGCATATCAGAAGATGCACCGCCGAATGCTGAACCGATCTCCGAACGCAACTGGTCAAATTCTGATTGAGGCTCCTGTTGTGCCAGGTTTTTAAGATCACCAAGATGAAAACTGGAGGTCTGAAGAATAATCTCTTCGGAGGTCCTGATTAACTCCGTCTCATTATCAAATATCCTCAATATATTATGAATACCGGCACGCTTGAGGATCTGCAATACTTCAGGTTGTGGCCCCAGAAGTGACAGACGCCCACTTACATCCAATGTAATTCTGTTTAACGCCATCAATGCATTGATCGTATCTGAATAGATATAATCAAGTGGTGACAAGTCCAGGGCAAAATTCCGTTTGCCGGTGGCAATCAGAGAATTTACTGTTTCTTTAAGAAGTGAAGAATCAAATACCTCTCCTTCTTCCAGAACAGGCTCTACAATCTCAAAAAGACCGCGGGTTTTAGTACGGAAGTTAATAATAACCTCCTTTGATAAGGATAGTTGTATTTTCGCGTTTAATTTTCATTTTCAGTACGCCAGACAGGATTCGAACCTGTGGCCTTCGGCTCCGGAGGCCGACGCTCTATCCAACTGAGCTACTGGCGCTTTCACCTAAATATATTAAGAAAAATATAATGCATACAATAAGGCTTTCAAGTACCGAATAGAAATACGGTACTGGTCTATAGCCCAGTAAATTATGAAAAGCCTCAATCCATAGAGAAAATCACATTTTTTTGAAAATAATTGTCTCTTGGAAACAGTGGCAACAGATTTCCTTTAAAAAATGTCTCATGCGCACTGCATGCGGCAAGAAAGCTGTGAGTAACGCTTGAGTGCTTCATTGTTTTTTACCGCTATCTCCAATGCCTGAACAGATCCCACAAAAACACAGAGCTGTTTTGCTCTGGTCAAGGCAGTGTAAATGAGGTTACGCTGAAGCATTATATAATGTTGAGTACTTACAGGAATTATAACCGCATTAAACTCACAACCCTGACTCTTATGGATACTGATACAGTAAGCCGCAACCAGCTCATCAAGTTCCCTGCTTTCGTATTGAACCCTGTTGCCATCAAAATCAACACACAACCCCTGATCATCGGTTATTTCAACCACTCTGCCAATATCCCCATTAAAAACACCCAAATCATAGTTATTCCTGATCTGCATAACCTTATCACCCAGAAAGAAACAGTTCTCTCCACGGATTACACAACGGGTCTGGCCATTTAGTTCTTTCTGTAATACTTTATTTAAATTCTGTGTACCTAAAAATCCTTTATGCATCGGGGATAAAACCTGAATATCAATTATCGGATTGAAATGATAACGGGTTGGAAGTCGTCTTGAAACCAGATCAACAATAAGCTCTACACATTGTTGAGGCTCCTGTTGCTGAACAAAAAAGCAATTATCATCTTTGGAATTGAAAAAAAAGGGAACTATCCCTGAAATTATTTCATGCGCAGCAGTTACAATTCTGCTGGCTGCGGCCTGTCTGAAAATGGTCTTCAGATGCACATGGGGAATAAATCCGCTATCAATCAGATCAGAGAGCACATTTCCCGCCCCCACAGAAGGCAACTGATGAAAGTCTCCCACCATAATCAGTCTGGTGTCTTTTTTCACTGCTGAAATAAACTTGCGCATAAGCATCACGTCTACCATGGACATCTCATCCAGTATTATTACATCAGCTTCTATGGGGTTATTCTCATCTCTTCCAAAATCGTATCCCGATGCACCTCCCTTAAATTCCAGAAGCCGGTGGATTGTTTTAGCGGTCAGTCCTGCCACACTTCCCATCCTCTGAGCCGCTCTTCCGGTCGGAGCTGCCAATGCAATAAAACTGCGCTTTTCCCTGAAATACGATACAATAACCTGTAGAATGGTAGTCTTCCCTGTACCCGGGCCTCCTGTAAGAATAAAAAGGGGATTTAAAATGGCCTGCCTGATGGCTTTTAGCTGCAAAGGATCTGCATGGAAATCATGCTTTTTCTGATAATCTATGAGCCAATTTTCTAAATCATTTTCCTCTACCCGCATATTTACGGGAGATTTTCTGGATACCAGGTTCTCTGCAATATATTTCTCTGCATGAAAATATCGGGGTAAATAAATGCAATCATTATCCTTAATTAATACACCGGTCTTTATAACATGATCCAGAGAATAAATCACCAACTCCTCTTTGACACCCAGAAGTTCTGCAGATTTCCTGACCAGTTCAGAAACCGGCAAATACGAATGACCATCATTGGATGCTTCCTGAAGGACATAAACCAACCCTGCACGGATTCGCTTAAAGGAATCATGCGAAAAACCCATCTTTTGAGCTATTGCATCGGCTTTAATAAACCCTACACCCCAGATATCATCAATTAATGCATACGGATTCTCACTGATTCTGGCCTGTGCCTCTTCACCCCAGGTTTTAAATATCTTCTGTGCAAGATTGACACTGACTCCATAATCCTGGAGAAAGAGCATAAGATGACGAATCTGACTGTGCTGCTGCCAGGATTCTGCAATCCGTTCCATCATCTTTCGCCCTATACCCGGGACTTCCAACAATCTTCGAGGTTCTTTATCCAGGATATTTAATGTATCTAAACCAAAAGTCTCTATTATCGCTTTAGATCGAACCGGTCCAATGCTTGAGATTAAACCGGAACCCAATAACAACTCGATCCCCTCCAGTGTAGAAGGTTTCACCAGCTCGTATCTTTTCACAACAAACTGTGGCCCGAAACGTTTGTGAGTCTCCCATTCACCATGAAAACATACCGACTCCCCAGCCACAACATTAGGCATCACCCCAACACAGGTATAATGATTTTTGGCTGAATCCGCTTTTAACTGCACAACCATGAAACCAGAATCCTGGTTCTGATATGTAATTTCAGTTACTATACCCTGTAAAACCATCCGGTCTTTCTGAAGAGTTTGTTATGTCTTTAAATTATAAATACCTTATTAAAACTAATTAGTAAGGGAAATTACTTCTTAAACATTAAAATAAAAAGGGCACAGAAACAGCAGGAGCAGCTATGAAGTTTTTTCGGTGGAATAGTAGCGAGAAATTCAGCAATAATAAAAAAGGAGATGTAAAATACACCTCCGATTTTAATCATATAAAAACTGACACAACAATACTTTATACAGTAATGATGCAGCGTCTTTACTTCTTTTTATGTCTGTTCATACGACGACGTTTTTTACGCTTGTGTCTGTTTATTTTCGCTTTTCTCTTCTTTTTGACGCTCGACATTACGCCCAATTCCTTTCAAAAAGGTATTTCAATTTTTAGGATCCATAATATGAATCCTGCCACATAGAGCGGTCAAGTGGCAAAAATAAAAAAATTGTAGTAACATTTCAGCTATCTAATCAGTTATAAAATTCCAAATCACAATTTTCAAATCCTAAACAAATTCCAAAAGCCTAAATTCTAAAAGGGAATAAGATGCTTCAAGGTAGATACCAAATTTGAATTGAACCGGTTTATCATTTCCTGTCTTGTTTAAATTTAAGGGATTTGTTCAGGATTTGATGCTTATAGTATTAAAAATGTCGGATTTGAACAGAAACCTTTTTGATTGTTATAATATAGGTAGATCCTGCTCACAGCATTAACGTGACAAGAGTTCAGTTCTCTATAGTTTGCCCTAAATCCGGAGATCAAATGAAGTACACTCTTACAGTAACCTCCATTAACAATAACAGGGCTAAAATGATCATCGCACGACAACTGGCTCATGACCCCGCTATCTCTCTTCAAAGTGCGCTGATCATGGTAGAAAAACCACCTTTCGTGCTGCTGAAAAATTTAACCGCCCACGAATTACAATATCAAAGCAAACAGCTCAACCGTCTGGGTGTAAAATTTACAATAACCGAGCAGAAACCTGAAAAAGACAGTCAACCATTTCACCCCAATTCTTTACCTGAGAACGATTCTCAAATCAAAGAGACTCCTTCGGTTCTCAAAGAAAAAAGAGAGCAACCAATTATTCATGAGGGTTCAAACAAATCTGTACTGCCAATCAGAACTGATACTCCTGTTAAAAGAAAGAAAAACAATTACCTGATTTTTTCGACAGCAGGAATACTTTTAATCCTTTTGCTTATTGCAGCCGAATTTATAACTTCCAGAAATCAAAAACATTATGCAATAAAAAAGAAAATTCTGATTTCCAGCAAAATTGCACATACCTCAGAAAGTGAGAAAAGTACAGAAAGCACCAGAAAACAAAATAAAGAAAAAAGATCACGAGAAAAAATCTCCCCCAAATCCGAGCATGAATCTCATCTGTGGGTTGATTCTGCCAGAGCATGTGAGAACGATTATTTGAAGGCCATTAATTTCTATAAAATTGCCATATCATTTAATAAGTACAACATGCATGCATGGTTTGGATTAATAAATACTTACCGCAATGCAGGAATGAACAAAGAAATGATACAGACCAGAGAGCAGATGGAAGAAATTTTTGGCAGTTCTGTTTTTTCAGTAACAGAAACGGTAAAACCCTTTGGGGAAATACTCGATGTGTACACTACTGCAAGCGATGCGTTCAGAGTGGAGTACAAGACTGCCCAAAATTCTGAACAGTCCATATTAAATCAAACCTATGCCCTTGCAAAGGCTTTCAGGGAAATGTGTAATTGTAAAACGATCTCCATTTTTGCCACTATCGCTCCCGGCAAAGGGATGATTGTCCATTTCAACAAAGAAGCATCCCTTTCAACATTAGCCGCATTTAAAAAGGAAGCAAGCATTACCTTCCTTAAATAAGGGGGCTAATCTACTCGTTGAAAAAACTCAGAAGAGTCATTATCGCCTCATCCATGAATTCCGGAAATTGAGGATCATCACAATAAATCTGCAGTATTTCCAAAACAGTGAGCAGATCAGTACGGGTTAGCTTATCTGCGTTTTTCTGCAACAATTCCAGAAGCGGTTCTACCGAATCATAGAAAAAGACTACCCGCTGCTTTTCGATTGTTTCCACCTCGGCAAGAAGCCGCTGCCCGTAATTAGTGATCACCTCTAACTCTTCTGAGGAGAATTCTACATCGATCAGCTCTTTGGCTTCTTTTTCTGATATGTGAATATCATGGAAATTAAAGGATTTGAGTTGGTCTTTTGTCCCGCAATACTTGGAAAGGTAATCTGAACCCACCTTTTCAAAATGTTCATCTAAAAGCTGATGAGCTTTTTCTGTGTGCTCCTTGTGCACATGAATGGAAAATCTCTTCAGGAGTTCACTTTCAAGCGGAATAAAATCAACAGAATTGGGGTTGTCTGCATAAAACAGTATTCCATGCTCCTTAAGAATGGATATTGCCATCATCAGATCGCTTCTGGAAAACGTGTTTTCAAACTCGATAAAATCATCACTGTCCAGACTCAACTGCCCTCTCTTTATTTCAACTTCCGGTTTTTTTTCCAACAGGCTCTTGTCGATGTTACGTGAATTAACCTCTTCTTCTATGGTACTGAAGGCTTCCGGCGTGTACTCGCCCCGGTGATTTAAATACTGATTTATCAGCTCCTCATCACTGAAATCCTTTATAGTCTCTTTTAAAAGCTCCATTAGCCCTCCGGAAAAATGGTGTGTGGCAATCAGACTTTAGTACCCCGAATCACGAATCAGGAAATACTCCGGTTAAAAATAATATCATAGTTGCAAGCTTCAAAAAAAGGATTTGGACAGCAAACTCAAAACAGAAACACCATCTACTTTAAAGTGTTCTTGAAAAGGCAGGTAATAGACTATTTTTCATATATCTTTCAGACAAAAATGAATTAAATGATCCTTAATTCGATAATCAGGCAGAAGGATCGGTATCGAAAAATCGTTAATATCAGTTTGGAAAATAGAAAAGCAGGTCTTATGGTTCCCAGACTTTTTGCATTTGATCTTGATGGGACACTTTTAGATTCCCATAAAAAACTCAGCAATGCTAATTTAAAAGCCCTCAAAGAGATGCAGAAAAGCGGTGCAATTATTGCATTTGCCTCAGGAAGGCTGGGGAGCAGCATGTGCAAATACTGCAGTGAGGATCTGGAAATTTCCATGCTGACTCTAAACGGAGCAGCGGTGTACAAGGGAAAAAATCTCAGCTCTCAACTGATCTTTGAAGCACCCTTAGATGCCCGATATGCCAATTTCCTACTCAATTATACTCAAAATCAGAACTTCGCCTTAAATTATTATATTAACGATAAACTCTATACTTTAAAGAGACCGCAAAGTAAACCCTGGAACGACCTTTATTATCAACAAACCTCTACTGAATACATCTTTCTGGAAAAATTTGATCAATTTATAGACTGTACGCCATCAAAGATTCTGTTCGTAGGAGATTCATCAGAAATAGACAGGCAGGAAGCCTATTTCAGGAATTTATGGAAAGATTCCATCTATATATGCAGGACCTGGGATCATTACCTGGAATTTCTTAATCCTCTGGCAAACAAAGGTACTGGTCTTAAAATGCTGGCCCAGGCCCACAGAATTGATTTATCTGAAACTGTAGCCTTTGGTGATGCCGAAAACGACATCCCAATGTTGGAGGCTGCAGGTGTGGGAATAGCCATGGGTAATGCTTTGGATAAAGTAAAAGCGGTTGCCAGTAAAGTGTCACCATGGTCAAACGATGAGGATGCAATAGCCAGAGAATGGTCATTGATGAAAAAAGGTATAAACATTAATTGATATTTATTTCCCGCATCCGATTCGTATCTGCATCCAAATTATATTCAATCCATATCCCGTATCCAAGCCGGGGTTTCCTACCCTGGGGAAATCCGAAACTACATAGACGTCTCGTGGCAATGCGACAAGAGACGTCCCGAAGCACGATGTCTCATCAGGACAATGTGACTGGAAACGTCCCAAAGCACAATGACTCATCAGGACTGTGTGACTGGAAACGTCCCAAAGCACAATGACTCATCAGGACTGTGTGACCGGAAACGTCCCAAAGCACAATGACTCATCGGGACTGTGCAATTTCGTAAATCAGGAAATTTAAGGGCAACAACCTGTGTGATCTGGTTATGCAATCTCAAAAAACGGAGTTCTTTGATCTCTTCTGGCAACATGAAGCGCAAGTTCTATGTTTTGCTCCTCAAGTATTGCACTCACACTGTCCAGAGCTAATTGCGGTGAATTATGATCCTTACTGAGATGACAGAGGATCACATTATCGGGTTTTCTGGTGGAGGTCTTTGCAATTTTTATCAGGGCATCAGCAGATTGCCGGTTTGAAAGATGTCCCTTTTCACCAGCTACCCTTTTTTTATGGATATAGGGCCTGTGTGGGTTTTTCCACAAAAGATCGGTGTCATGATTGGATTCTAGCACTATTGTTTTTGCATTCTGAAAATGGCAAATCAGATCATCAGGAAAAACCCCCAGATCAGCCGCATAGCTGAGGTAGGTTTCATTGGAAGATTCCGGAGAGACATTAAATCCCGAAGTGGCCACATAAGCATCATGTGAGATATCGAATGGTTTAAACAGCATTGTTCCAATCCGGAACGTCTGATCGTTAAACGTCCTGACTCTCAGATCATCACCTCGTATTCCCTTTTGCAGAACAGTGCTCAGTGGCGAGACATTTTTATGGTGGACAAAAAGCTCAATACCGAACTTTCGACAAATTTGAAGAGTGGAGTAGTTGCAATGGTCGGAATGCAGATGGGTTACAACAATTGCTGAAATTTTGGTGGGATCCAGATCTACTTCCTCCAGAACCTCTTTAATCCTTTTCTGGCTCATTCCTGCATCGATAAGGATTCTACAACCACAATGTTCGATAAGGGTGCAGTTTCCACTGGAACCGCTCCTGAGTATAGAAACTTTCATCTTCTATGCACTTCTGACTCATTATTGATGAGTCAGCCTTGAAAAACTGAATAATTACGGACGTGGCCAAAATACTATCTGCTCAGCAGAATTATAAAAAAAGCAGGCGAAATGAAAATAGGGGTATATCAATAGCTTTTTATCTTGCCTAAAAAGATCCTAACCAGGCCTGAATTTTTAAGAAAATATTTATGAACAATATAAAAAGACTTATCATCTAATGACATTGAAGTTTTATTAATACTATTCCAGATAACTAGTGTAATCAGTTTTTTGAATAGTTATTTGTAAGTGAATTAATAAACTTTTATATTACCTGAGTTAGTCAGCTTTGCTACAAAAGGATTAGCATTAAAGCCGGTTTTAGAGGTATGAGCTAATATCACTACTCGTTAGCAGAAAAAAGGGATTTATTGGAGACTTCTTTTTTCAGTAAGATTGGGCAGGTTTTATTTTAGCGGTTAAAAAGATTTTCAGATACGAGTTTTAAAGGAAGCAGTAGTGGTGATATTTAGAAATATTGAACCAGCCATCAAAGCAATTTCTTTGCATCACACATTAACCTCAACTCTGTAACTTAGTTTTTTGCATAAAACAAGGAGTAATTTTAAAATGCTGGATTTTTTAACACTTCAGACGACAGCCACAAACCCTTCGATTATCAGTATTATTTATACTGTGATGGTTTCCTTTCTGCTGTCTTCGCTGATTGCCCTGACATACGAAAAAACTTATTGTGGACTTTCCTACTCCAGGAATTTTGTCCAGGCAATAATTCTGGTTTCAATAGTCGCCGGAACCGTGATGCAGGCTATGGGAGACAATCCGGTAAGAGGTTTGGGAATTCTGGGAGCATTGGCAATAATCCGTTTCAGAACCGTTTTTAAAGACCCCAGAGACATAATTTTCATGTTCGCTGCTGTGGCTGCAGGAGTCTCCTGTGGAGTTTTCGGATACGGAATCGCCATTGTGGGAACTTTGGGATTTTGCGGAGCAGCGATCGTGTTATACTTCTCCCCATTTGGCCAGAAGCGCCACTTTGATGGGATGCTCAGGTTTAATCTTGAAAATGTAGAAGGTAATCAGATTCATCTGGAAAAGATCATGAAGACCCACTGTAAAAATTTCGCTCTGATAAGTCTCAGAGAGCTTGCTCAGGGTGAAAGGCTCGATTATGCCTATCATGTTAAATTGAGAAATCCAAAGGCAAAAGAAAATTTCATTTTAGATATCCGTAAATTGGATACTATTAAAGATGTAAATCTTCTTCTTCAGGAAACAACAGTAGAACTGTAAAAGAGTAAATAACATCTTCAGACCCAATTTAAGGAATAGAGATATAAATTATGAAACTTTTTTATACTGTACTTATCAGCCTGGTGATTGCACTGACCATAGTGACAATCAATATCCGTCGTGAATCAACCAACTTTTATGGAATAGCTGAAACCAAAGAGATGGTTATAAGCGCAGAGTTCGGTGTCGAAATAAAGGACATGCGAATAACCCCGGGACAATCGGTCAAAACCGGAGACACCCTGATGGAGATGCGAAGCCCGGAAATCGATCTGAAAATAAGCGAATATACCCATCTTATAAATGAGATGGAGACCCGCAGCAAGACTCAGGCAAACCTGTCAAAATCGGAACTCCGGCAGATAAAAACCGAAAATGAGGCACGATTCATAGAGATTCTTTCGGAACTCCAGCAGCTCCAGTCTCAATACGAAATTAATCGTAAACTTATGAAACAGCTTCGAAGCATTAACACAGAAGATTATGGCTCCAATGACAGCAACCCCACATTGATCAGGATCCAGAATCTTAAAAGAGAACTCGCCCGCATAGATAAATCAAATATGATATTAGAGGAAAATCTACGCAGTCAAATTTCTTTCGGTGTGGACCCTCTTCAGGAGATGCTCAAACAGTATAAGGACCAGCTTCGCTTGTATAACGAAATGAAACAAAAATTGTTCATTATTGCTCCAAATGATGGAATTATCGGGGCGATTCATTACAGAAAAGGTGAAATGGTACCTGCTTTTGACTCCATTGCCACTATACATTCCAAATCTCCCTCGTTTGTTCTGGGATACATTCACGAAAACATCTATAGTTCTGTTTCTCTGGGACAGACAGTCATGGTCCATTCAATTACCGATAAGAATAACGTACTCCAGGGAGAAGTCATCGGTATAGGTACCCGAATAGTGGAATATCCTATCAGGCTCAGAATTGTCCAGGATTATCTTATGTGGGGTCGTGAAGTGACTATTAAGCTTCCTTCTGATAATAATTTTCTTCTTGGAGAGAAGGTACGCATTTCTCTTGTAGACAAGCCACGAAAGAACCTTAATAAATTGAACGGTTTTTCTACTACTCATGCTGCCCCACGTAAAAACAGCACAGACTCTTTATCCTTACCTGCAATAAGAAACATCACCTGGTTTAATGACATAAGACCTTCTGTTGGCATAGAGGCTTCAGGGGTGCAGTATCTTGCGGATATTCAAAAATTCCTCCTTATCAGTGATGAGTCTGAAAATCTCTTTCTGATAGATTCCAATGGGGTGATAAACCGGGAGATTCAAATTGAGGGGATGGGAGAAGCCAGTGATCTGGAAGGAATCACTGCTGGAGATGATGGTTTTATTTATCTGCTCTGTTCTCAGAATCCTACCAAAAAAGGTAAACTCCCTGACAAAAGAAAGCGACTGATCCGGCTTCACAGAAAAGGGGAAGAGTTTTCTCTGTCTGGTGAAATCAAGTTTATTGATGCTTTAGCTGAAGCTGCAAAAAAGGCCGGTCCCAAAGCAGGCTGGACTGATCTTGTCAAGGTTGATCTGGTAAAAAGAACCCCTGATATAGAGGGGATCGCTTTTAAAGACAACAGTCTCTTTTTCAGCTTTAAGGCGCCCCTGGTTAATGACAGTTCTGCAATCATACGAATTAAAAATGCCAACTCAATCTTCGAGAAAGGTTCCATTAATGCTGAAGATGTCAGCTTGTGGAAACTTCTTAACCTGAAAGATGACAGTTCTGGTCTGATCTACCATATTTCAGATATTCAGTTTGATAACGACAACCTTTACATTTTATCTGTCGCTACAATTACCAGCAATGATATCGAAGTGTCTTCAGGTCGTCTGTGGGTTTTAACCGGAAACGATCAGCTTAAAGTCATAGATAATTACCATTCACTGAAACCTGAAGGTATCAGCTTCAGTAATCAATCGATACTGATCACCTTTGACAACGGGTCGGATAAACTCTCACAATTTACTACTTTGAAGAGGTCATTATGAAGGGAGTAGTTCGGTTTATTGCAATATTATTGACAATATCGGTTGTTTCGGTGACTGCAGAGCTGGTTCCCATTAAAAAGTTTATCTTATCTGCACATGAGGATCCAGTAGTCAAATCGCAGGATGATAAAAATGCCCAGGTCAGGAAGTCCTATCCGGGAATTCCTGGCATAGATGATATCGAGTTTGAAATAAGAAACACCGGATTCACTGGTGATGATTTCAGGTACACCGTAAAAATCTCTCCCAGGGGATTTCAGGAAACAAGAACCGGAAACCGTTACAATGAAGCTTTAATAGATAATAAAAAGGCCAAAAGACAATATCTGCTCAATATCGCGCTCTACAATCGATATCTCACCATTATTGATCTACTGGAGCAGAAGGCACTCAAGGTCCTCTACAAGGATCTTCTCACTTTGTATGAAGATCGCATTAAAGTGATGGAAAAATTGTCCTACAGTGAAGATTTTCAGTTACAGAAGCTTATAAAAGAAGAAAAAGACATGTCAAAAGAGACGGTCTTCAGCCTTGAAATAGAGAAATACATCACCGTTCTCGAACAGAGGGCAAAGGTTTACCTTAACGACACCTCATTTACCGGATTTGATACTTCTGACCTGGTCAGTATAAAAACTATCATGAACCGCATCGAGACCTCCTCTTTCGCCCTGGATACCAATAATGCATCAATTAAGCTTTACCGCACCAGAATCGATCTTGCTAATTCCCGTTTTAAAATGGAAAAAGCGCAATCACATAAATTTTTTGATGCCCTGAGTTTTCTTTACGATAATGGTGATAGAGTAGATGAATATGATCGTAAATATCAGGGTAAAGATTACAATCTGAACAAAGCATTCGCAGTGGAGCTCAGCTTTCGAATCCCCAATCTGACCCTGGCCAGTCATCAACTCAATAAATACAAGGCAGATCTACTTTCTGAAGCTGAAAATTACGAACAGATCAAAGATGAATTAGGCGAAAAGGTTCGAAAAGATCTGGCAGATCTTAATCAGCTTATTGCTCAATACAGGTATTTATCTGCCAGAATCAATGAGGTGGATGCAGAAGCATCACTGAAAAAATTCCTGCAGATAGAGGGAATCGATCCTCTTGTGCTATTGGATATCAAAGAAAATATCCTTAAAACCCAGATCGATATGACCTGGATAAAACACGGTATTTTGCGCAATTATCTGTATGTTATTGATAATGCCGGATTGCTTTCAACCAGGCCGATACGCAATTACCTCTCAGAAAACATGGAGATAATTGAATGACAAATGTAGAGCCTGAAACCATAACCAGGAAAATTCCTGCTGTTTCGACTGTCACGACACCCGCTCTGCTTGATAGATTTGAATCCAAGTATACCATACCGATTCAGATGGTAGATCCAATAGTTCAATTCATACAACCCTATTGCTCATACGATAAGTATTCAGCTCTTTCACCCGACAAATATTACAAGATCAACAGTCTTTACTTTGATACTCCGGATTTTCTTTTCCTGCGTAAAAGAATGTTGAAAGCGGAAAAACGCTTTAACATGCGTATTAGGTGTTATGGAGACAACCCCAAGTACCCTTATTTTTTTGAGATAAAACAGCGTATTGGTGATATTGTGCGCAAGACCCGAGCGAAAATCGATGATCCTGATTATGCCAGATACTTTTTTGCCACCAAAGATCAACCGCCACCGCTTGAAGACCAGAAAAGTTCCAGACACCGGGATCTTTTCTATCACACCGCATTCAAGTATAATGCTCGTCCGGTGGTGCTGGTACAATACCGCCGTCAGGCTTTCTTCTCCAATTACGATGAATATGCACGGGTTACCTTTGATATCAATATACGTTATAAGGCACAAGATGAATATTATCCCTTACCGGTAGAAGAAGACATGATCCCCTGTGATTTAGCATCGGGTAATGACAACTGCAGTTATGCGATCCTGGAATTAAAGTGTTACACCTCTTTTGTACCACTGTGGATGGTTGATCTGGTGAGGGCTTTCAATTTACAGAGAAGCGGGTTTTCCAAATTTTCTACCTGTTTAAAAGGGGTTTTTTCACGCTACTCGCAAGACGGACTGTTTAATAGAAGTAAAGCCTCCATGTTTGAGGATTTCTTTCCGGAGGAATAATGAAAGCAAATTCTTTTATAAAGTTTTTTTTTCTTGCCACCATCTCTTGTCTGTTAGTTGGTTGTGCTCTGATTAATCCTCCCGAAGATACCCCACCCAGAGCATCATTGTCCAATCTTATTATTACAGAAATACATTATAATCCTTATTCCGATGATCCTTTACTTTCAGATGCATTGGAGTTTGTAGAACTTTATAACCGGGGTCAGGAGGAGATCTCCCTGGATAAAGTCGCTTTCAGTGATGGTATCACTTATCAGTTCAGCAGCAATGCTGTGATTAAACCAGGAGAATTCCTGGTATTGGCATCCAATAAAACCGAATTTGTAAAACGGTATAATTTTGAACCTTTTGACCAATATACCAGCAATCTTAAAAATTCCGGAGAGAGGCTGGCCCTAAAGGACTTAAGTGTACAAAGAGAGTTTCTGGCTATCGAATACAGTGATAAGAGTCCCTGGCCACCTGCTGCAGATGGCAAGGGTTATTCTTTAGTACCAGTCTCTATCGATGAAAACGCCAACTTCTCTCTGCCCTCACAGTGGCGTCTCTCTTTCAAAAAAAACGGTTCTCCGGGAACCATGGACCCGGGACCAGTGTTTGTCAATGAAGTCATGACTCATACCGATCCACCCTATGAAGATGCCATAGAACTATACAATCCGAACAGTTTCCCTGTTGATGTCGGCGGCTGGTACCTGACGGACAACAAAAATGATCCGTACCAATACCGCATCCCGGATGGAACTATAATACAGGCCGGTGGGTATCTGATGTTTTATGAAACACAGTTTAACAGCCAGGCTCTGTCTTCATCTTTCGGACTGAGTGAAAACGGTGAGGAAATCTATCTTTTTGCAAATCCCAGTGATCCGTTAATCAGAGGATATTATCATGGTTTTGCATTCGAGGCACTTAACAGAAACGAAACATTTGGGCGCTATATAAACAGTGCCGGTGAGGAACGTTTTACCACTTTTACTACTGCGACTTTGGGAGCTGTAAATTCCCAACCTGCCATTGGTAAAGTCGTTATCACCGAAATCATGTATAATGCATACAACGGCCGCGATGAATATATCGAAATAAAGAATATAAGTGACCAGGAAGTACCCTTGTATGATCCTGAATATCCGGGAAATACCTGGAAAATAAAGGGATTTAGTTTTGTATTTCCTCAAGGTGTTACACTGCAAAGTGGCGAACTGATGGTTATCAGCTCAGATACTATCTCCGTGGAGGAGTTCAGAACCTACTACAGCGTCCCAGGAAAGGTCAGAGTTTTTAATACTGCACAGGGAGGACTAAGAAACAGCGGTGATACTATTATGATTCTGCAACCACTGGAACCTAACACCGACAATTCTGAAGTACGGGTCCCTTATAAAGCTGTCGACGTGGTCGCATACGAAGATGGCAAATTATGGCCTAAAGAAGCAGATGGATTGGGCATGTCTCTGACACGCAAAAATCTGAACCAGTTTTCTGATGATCCAAATAACTGGATTGCCGCTCCACCTTCACCAGGCAGAGAATAATTTGTGTTGTAGGATATGATTTGCTTAACAAAAACTGCCCTTCTTTTCACAATCAGAATCCTGATATTAACATTTTTTATCGCAGCTTCTGTTTACGCTCAGAATTACCGCATCTATTTCGGGGATTTGCATTCTCATACCACATTTTCAGATGGTGAAGGGACTCCTTCAGAAGCTTTTCGTCAGGCCCGCGATTACGGAGCCGATTTCATGGCAGTCACCGATCATTCATTCAGAAGCGACAGATTGCTTTTTGACAGTACCAGAACCATTGCAGATAGGTACACAACCGAAGATTTCGTAGCCATATCCGGTTTTGAGATGACCAAATCCTGGGGACACATGAATGTTCTTAATTCTCAATGGTATGAGTGGAGGGATATGGATCGTGATTCCTTCTATACTCGTCTCATCAGGGACACCATGTGTATAGCTCAGTGGAATCATCCTACTGAGAAGTATGATGAATTCAATAATTTTCGGAACTACTCCCCTCAACTGGATAAAGTTGTTAATCTGCTGGAAATAATAAATATGAGACGATATAAAACCTTTGAACCCAGCTACATCAGAGCACTCGATCAGGGGTGGCATGTGGGGCCAACGGCGAATTCTGACAGCCACCATAAAGAATGGATAAAGGCATACAGTACCAGAACTGCGATTCTTGCCACAGAATTGACCCGCGAGAAGTTGCTTGAGGCTTTAAAGAAACGACGTGTTTATTCCACAGAGAACAACAATCTTCACATTTACTATTCCATCAATGATTCCATAATGGGTTCGATATTACACAAACCTTCACTGTGCCTGGTTAAGATTGACATATTCGATCCGGATACTTCTGACTTATTGGATAGGATAACTTCGGTACAGATTATAGCTAATGGTGGAATTGTTGTTGCATCCATTTCCTGTAATGATCATAAGGTCCAATGGATTAATTTGTTTGACTGGAAAAAACGAGGTTATTCTTATTACTATGTAAAAGTTAAAAACTCCAGAGGTCAATATGCTTATACTGCCCCCATCTGGGTTGAAGGATATGAAAAATGGAAAAAACCTTCCACACCTGAAATTAACAAGAATATGGCAGTATACGATATATCGGGCAGATTGATCTGCAAAGAGGTACAGGATTTGCGCAGATTTTCACATAAGCTAACCGGTGGAGTCTACATTATCCAGAGATCAGGCAGCAGAAAAATCAGCGACAGGAAATTTATTTCTTTGCTTAAATAAACACCCGCCAAAGATGCTTCCAAGAAACTCTTACTTCCCTTCAAAGGCAACTATTGTGAAGGTTAGGATATATTTTATTTTAAATCTGATTTACAGATTTTTTATTCGGGAAGGATCGATCCATACATGTCTATATTCAATACCTGTATTATAACTACCTTTTCTGAGAAGCAGGCAGAGGTCTACCGGACTCTTATCAGAAAGCGTATCGATCATGGCCTCTATCCACCTATGATTAATTTCCTTGTTTATGCAGATCCACAGGATGGTAACATTGGAAGCGGTGGTGCAACAATACTTGCATTGAAAAGATATCTGCAAAATCGCAAACCAGAGATTAATGATGAGACCATTCTGATCATCCATGCAGGAAAAAAGCATCCCCAGATACCTTTTTATGCTCCAGAAGGTGTTCTTTTTACCCCGCTTCCCCTTCCCTCCAGCAGCATCATCGCTCCAGTGGTATTAGATCTGCATTTAAGTCTGTTTTTGAAATACCCCTGGAACAGAGGAGAGGTTGTTGCCATTTCCGCAGATGTAATTGCTGATTTCGACACATTTGAACTGGAAGAAAGCCGGGGTGATATCTGTGGGTTTGCTGTCAGAGCACCAATATCCAAAGCTGTAAATCATGGCGTTTTCAAGTTTGATTCCTACAGATCCAACATTATTGACTATTTCCAGAAAGCTGATCAGAAATTTCTTCGGGAAAATGCTCTTCTGGAAGGTACAGGCGAATGTGCAGTAGACATGGGGATAATTTCTTTCAGTAAAAATTTTGTCGCTGCACTAAATGATACTTCATCGATAAAAACCACAGATGGAAAAACATTAACTGATCTTTTGGAAACCGGCTCCGTTTCCTTCAGTCTGTATCTTGAATTGATTACCGCCACGCTTCTGGGTGTTGATTTCTCCTCTTTTTTAGCGCAGGTATCGAGCAGATCAAAAATGCCCCAGGAACTGCTTCCACAGTTTTTCGAGGTTTTCAGAAACTTTAATCTAAGGGCTCATATCGCCCGTTCTGCCACTTTTCTTCCTCTGTCCAGTGTACCCGATTTTTTTCAGTCATGTTTAGAGCTTCGCGAAAGGGAGTTGCAGCTTTTTTATGCACGTGATTTCCAGGAGCTGCAAATCCCTGACACCCCAGATCTGATTGTCTATAACTCAAACCAATTTATTCTCCCGGTAGGACATAACAAGCTGATAATCGGCGAATCGGTTCAGAATTGTACTCTGGAGAATGTAATGGGTAATAATCTTTTTATTGGGATCAGTAACTGGAGCAGTGATTTTACCATTCCAGAGGGGATTTGCATTGATCAGCGGACTATTGACAATGGAAACGTAAAGATTGTCACCGGAATTGAGGACACCTTCGGTTTTAACGTACCAGCCGATCAGATAATTTTCTGCGGCAAGCCATTCAAACAGTGGCTTGACGATCACAATCTGACCTCTAATGAGATCTGGGATGATGGTGAACCAAGGAATCTGTTACATGCAAGACTTTTTGTGAAGAATTGTTCCGATGATTTTCTTTCGGGATACTGGAGTAAAGTTCCAGGTAAACAATGGAGTGAAACATTCCGCTCTTCAGAGCGCTTCTCTATAGAACAAATAAACGGGAAAACCGATCCCATCAAACAGGAACAGTTGCGAAATAAGATCCGCTGTTCTCTTCTAAGAAAACAGATCCTTGATGGTAAAGGGTGGAATACCACCAGCATGAATGATTTTACTGCTGCATTTTCCGGTAATGGTGCTATAGAAAAATTAAAATCATTTTATTATTCCACAGATAACTATCTGCTTAAGCTTTACCGCAACCGGCTGCTTGAAGAGCTTTCTCCTGATCTATCAGAGGAGATTAGACCAAGTTTCCGTGTCTCTGAAAAGGTTGACGATCCTTTCAGGTTCATAAATCAGGGACCTGGAATGGAAAAAATCATTATAGTACAATGCCCTATAAGAATAGATCTCGCTGGTGGCTGGACTGATATGCCTCCATTTACCCTGCGAAACGGTGGGGCAGTCGTAAACTTTTCAGCAAATCTGTATAATAAGACCCCTGTGCAGGTTTTTTGCCGAAAAACCTCTTTTCCTGAAATTCTTCTGTTTTCTGTAGATAAAGGATCCCGGGAAATTATCACGGATTTCCAGAAGCTGGATCCTTTGAATGGCTCATCCGTTTTTTCTCTTCAAAAATCAATTATCTCAGAAGCAGGATTCTCAAAGAAATTCCATCCGGATTGTCCTTCTTTGCACGATCTTCTGGAAAAGATTGGATTTGGAATAGAATTAACCACCTTTTGTCCTATTGCTCAGGGGTCTGGGTTAGGAACTTCATCGATATTAGCCTCAACTATTCTTGCAGCTCTTTATCAGCTTTTAGGACGAAATGTTGATCTCAAAGAGCAGATTTATACTATAATAGGTCTTGAACAGCAACTTAAAGCTGGTGGTGGTTGGCAGGATTTGATTGGTGGGATTACCGGGGGATTGAAACTTATCGAAAGCAAACCCGGGTTAGTACCTGACCCTCTTATCTACCATCTTGATTCCTCTTTTCTATCATCTAATCTTGATCTTTTTACCCTTTATTATACCGGCAGCTCAACACCCTCTGATCAGATCATGATTGAGGCGAGCCGGAAAATGAGTGCTAATATCCCTTCCATCGAAATCACTCTTCACTATTTGAAACAATTGGCAAAAGATGCCAGAATAGCCCTTGAAACCAATAATTTACAAAGTCTGGCAAACATTATTGACACCGGGCGCAGGGCTGGAAATCTCATATTCAGTACCAATCAAAGCCCTCTTCTTGATGATCTGCTCAGAAAAGCTCTGAATTTCAAGAGTGCTGTTAAATTCACAGGAGCCGGTGGTGGAGGATATGCCCTTTTTCTTTCCCCGGATCTTCAAAAAGCAGATGCTCTAAAGGAATATTTAAGTAAACAAAAAGAAAACAAGGCATCGGTAGTTCCATTCTCAATTAACGAAAGAGGTTTGGAGATTACAATAATGTAATATGGCTGACTACGGGCTTTTTAGATAATGTATATTAAACGATTGAATATCCTGTTTTCGAAAAACAGGCAATTTTTATATAAACCAACGGGAGGACGTATGAACCGTTTTTTTAAGAGTATGTTTGCTCTTTTTGTCGTCTCAATAGCTACCATTTCCATTACGGGGTGTAAAAGAGGTCCAACGGTAGAGGAAGTAGACACCAGGATTAAAGCTCTGCTGGAAAAGGGTGTTCCGGACAGTGTCGTAGCCGATGCTAAAATCGCCTTATACAATGTTAGTACCGGTCAAAAAACCAACAATTCCACTCTGATCAGAAAATATTCTGATTCCATGGCCATTGGTATCGAAAAGGCAGAAAAATGGTATAACGAAGCAATGGCATCCTATAAGCCATACCTTGAGAATCTAAAGAAAACAATTGTGGAAAAAAAATCAAATCTTTCAGGACTTCATCTGAAAACTGCAGACAGCCTTTTGGCAATCTGCGATTCTTTTATAAATATCAACTGGCTGGTTCAGGCAAAGGTAAAAATGGACAAACTCGACTCTATCATGCCTGTGCTGTTAGACAACGAGAAAAAAGCTTCTGAAATTAAAAAGTTAGTGGTCGGTAACTGGATTGATGCTCATATCCTTCAAGCAGAAGATCAACCTTACAAAGCTAAAAGCATCAAAACCTTTAGCTTTGGTAAAGATGGCAAGTTTGAGTCTTCAGAAGAGCTTGTGGGACAGACAACCCCTTATATGAAAGAGGACTGGAAGTTTATCTCCTGGGGAACCTATGATTTCAAAGGTGATACTATCATCTTGTCCATTAACAGAGAAAAATGCCCCAAACAGATCTTTACTCAGCTTTGGGTAAAGGAAAACAAATGGAAAAAAGATGTTAAGCCGACCTATGATTCTACATTTTCCGAACCTAAGATCGAATCTATTACTTACAAAACATTAAAAGAAGAGTTCAAAAAGAGATAATCTCATAAAAACTTCTTTATTTCAAAAAGGACTGCAATCAGATTGCAGTCCAATTTTATTATACCCCAGTATCAATCAGTACAAAATAGTAAAATCCAGGTTATGATAACGTTCACCGAAGCTGAAAAACTTCTGCAGAAGTCATATTCCGAAATAAAGAAATATCACAATGAGAAAGGGCATCAATATATAAAGCTGCATTGGAACCGCTACGTTAACCTTCTTAGCTTCATGCCTCCTGTTAAGGACACCACCCGTGTTCTTGAGATAGGGGCCTCGATTCTATCTTCTCATCTGCACCTTACCTATGGCTGTCCCACTACTGTTATTTATCACCCCTTGGAACCAGAATGGAAAAACCGTTTTGACAGTATCGGAATAGATTCTTTTGCTGTGGAGCTGATGAAAGAACCATTACCTGTTGAAAATAACTCCTTTGACCTGGTCTTATTCAATGAAGTGATGGAGCATTTCCCGCTTCATCCCGCTTTCTTTTTCTGCCAGCTTTTTCAGAAACTTAGTAAAAAAGGCAGCCTGGTATTCAGTGTTCCTAATTTTGCTACATCAGAGAAGATATTTCAGATGCTTTCTGGTCGTAACCCACAGGACATGATGGATAAAAAGTATATCTATTATGCACATCATCGTGAACCTGTAATGGAGGAATGCTGCTCAATTATTCAACATTGCGGTGGAATAATAAAATGCAGGAAATGGATGGATCTGGATGAGAATCCTGGTCTGTTGCCCTCTCTTAAGCTACTGTGTTTTCATCTTTACCGCAGAAGAGTTCATCCGTTCTTTCATTTTCTTTTCCCTTCAATGCGCAAATACATTTTGATTATTGCAGGAAAAGATCCTGCCTACACACCAGATGAAAGTCTTTGTATCCCGCCGTTATCTGCAAGTAGAGAGTATGAGTAAAGCAGAGATGAGGCAAGCACACTGATCATAAAAAGATGCTACCAGTGGCATCGTGCGAGGAGAGAATCGGTAGCCTTGGTAAAAAAAGAGGCTAAAACCTTCACACGAACTGCATTGATCAGTCCTTTTTCTAACAAGAAATATGCATAAACCCACCAGAATAAGTATCGGACAGCAGACCGTTTCATTCTTCGGATAAACCACTTTTTGCCACATTTTTGTGGACATCTCTGTCCAGACTTTTTTACATGCTGATTCTACTTGTTCACTTCCATACCAGCCATTTTCTTAATATATTACAGGATTGAAAAAAGGATGAAAAAGAACTGAAATTATAATTATAAACTAACCGGAGTTGGAAAATGGTTCATAATGGATCTAAAAGGCACTTATTCTGTAATTTAATTGTATTCTCTTTCCTTTTTTCCTCTGTAATGGCACATAACCCGATAATATCGCAAAAGTATACGGCTGATCCGAGTGCAATGGTCTATAATGACCGTATATATGTTTATTGCTCACGAGATGATAACAATAACGATAATTATGATATTATTGATTATACACTTATTTCTTCAGATGATCTGGTTAACTGGACTGATCATGGAGAAGTATTCAAGGTACCCAGAGATGCCCAGTGGGCACAACATGCATACGCTCCATCATGTGTTCACAAAAATGGTAAGTTTTATCTTTATTTCCCAGATGGAGGAAATTCAATCGGTGTTGCTGTTGCAGATAAACCCGAGGGTCCGTTCCAGGATGCTTTAGGTAAAGCTCTTATAACCAGAAGTATGCCTAACTGCAACGTCCCCTGGTTATTCGATCCATGTGCTTTTATTGATGATGACGGGCAGGCCTATCTTTATTTCGGTGGAGGCGACAGAGAAAACGGATATAATCTGCGGGTTATTAAGCTGAATTCAGATATGATCTCCGTAAACGGTATCGCAGATACCATCAAAGCTCCGGAATCTTTCGAAGCCGCCTATATGCACAAGCACGATGGCACCTACTACTTTTCATACGCCACTACCGGTGCATCAAAAATTGATTACCTCACAAGCAAAAATCCCATGACCGGGTTTACCTATAAGGGTACTCTCTTTGATAATCCTTCAATTAACGGCCAGAATATTAACAGATACAACAACAATCATACATCTGTTATCAGTTTTAAAGATAAGTGGTATTTATTTTATCATGACCGCCGGCTGTCAAATGAGGACTACAAGCGTAATGCCAGTGTTGATTTGCTTACATATAATGCTGATGGCTCGATCAAGAAGGTAACATGTACAAATGAAGGCCCTGCACAGATAAAGTATCTTAATCCTTACGACACAGTACAGGCCGAAACTATCGACCGTCAAAAAGGGATTAAAACTGATGTTTGTAGTGAGGGCGGAATTATGCTTACAAGTATTTCTGCTGGTGATTATACTAATGTCTCCGGGGTTGATTTCGGTGAAGGTGCAAAAAAGTTTGAAGTACGGGCGGCTAGTGGATCAAATGGTGGTTCTATTGAATTGAGACTGGGAAGTGAAAATGGGAAACTGATTGGTACCTGTGCTATCAGCGGAACCGGTGGATGGACTAATTGGGAGACATTCACATGCGATATCACCGATGACTGCTCCGATGTACAAGACCTTTACCTTGTATATAAAGGTTCAGGTGAACCGTTCCGTCTTAACTGGTATCGGTTCATTGTAGATGAAACAAAGGTCAATATGAAAAAAAATATGCAAACAGGAAATTTATCTCAAAAATCACCTCGTAGAATCATCTCTCTGCAGAATAGCCCTTTTTCAGCTCAAAAGGTTCATGATCTGTCTGGAAGAACGGTTTCAAAGCAGGTTAAAGCAGGCTCAGCAGAAAGAATAAGCAGAGGATTATACATAATTGAATAGAAATCTTGATATTCCTTTTTCGACCTGAATCAGAGTCGCTCTATATTGAATCGTCTGATTCAGGTTTAAGATATATCCGCCAAACACCGTAGCTGGTACAATTAATACGCATTTCAAAGCTACGGGTATAGATCTTTTCCACTGGATCACTTGGATATCTCTGTATCTGGTCAGTATTCTGACATCTTCTTACTGCACATGGCGAACATTAGTTTCGCCATTTCTATTATTAATAATTGATAATTTTATCCTCTGCCACTTTATTCAATTCTTTTTACTACACAGGTATTAAAACCTATTCCAGATAAGCCCTGAAGAATAAACCGTTTTAACATTTCCGGTTTTTAGTTTAGATATTTTATTCTGATTA
>JAAYPC010000041.1 GCA_012519985.1 Fibrobacter sp. | reverse complement strand
GTATTTGTCAGAAACAATGGGACCTTGTCCGATTATGGCAAGAGTGTGAAAGAACGGAAGAATTTGGTTTTCTATGAAGGGTATACCCGCCTGGATGCTGAAGTATCCTATCTACCATCCGATTCTGCAACATCAACTGGAGCAGGAGTTATGTTTCGGGTATCTGACAATATTGAGGTTTATGCGGCAAACATTGCAGATACGTTTAATATGTTTGGAGAACCGTTTATTCCCTGTACCACTGGCAGCAGAAGGATGATATTGAGGGTAAATGACAGTCTGTTGGGAAAGCTAAACAGTGATGGAATCTGGGTAAAGGGGAATGAAAAGGGGGCAGGAGAGGACCAGCCATACTATATTGGTATTTCCAGGGTGAGATTACCGTTGAAGGTGGTGAAAGGATCGAAACCGATAGGAGTTGCATTTGCTTTGAGCAAAGAGGGATCGGACGGAATGAAGAATGGTCTTTATCTTCCCTGGCAACATAAACAATCCCAAAGTTGTTTATCTACTTCAGTTCGGTTTAAGTATTCCCAGTGCCTGTTTATTGAGTGTAACCTTACAGAAGAAGTGAGACAAAATCGGTTTCCACAGCCAATTTCTTTGGTTTCATGCAAGCCACATATTAAAAATGCTCTCTCAATTACCAAAGACCATCAAACTTCAAGAACCTGCAGACAACCACCCTGTTAACGGTTCAATTGCTTTTGTCGATTTTGACGGAGATGGTATTCAGGATCTGTCGGTGGCAGGTGGAAATCAGTTTGAGGTTTACATGGGTAGTGACTCTGCCGGTGGATTGAACTATCGTTTGCCTGCAATAAAAATTAAATTGCCTGCAGATCTGGATTCAATTGTTGGACACAGCTACAGCGACCTGGATAACGATGGCAGATATGAGTGTATTGTCACCCTTAAAAACGGTACAATACATTTGGCAGAATTTAATAATGAGGAGCTGATAATTTCAAGTGCCTTGCTGACCCGCCAGAATGAGATGCTTTATGCAAAAATGATCGATGTAAATGGGGATCATCGAAATGACCTGCTTGTGTATTCGGAAAAGAATGGGCTGATGGTATATAAGAGAGTTGGAACTGATGATATTGTGATTCTGGATGGTCCTGAAATGATAACTGATGAGAATGGTGCAGTGATAAGCGATTTGAGAAATTCTCCGGTGTTTTGGGATCTTGATGGTGACGGATGGAATGATCCTGTTGTTGCCAGAGCTACAGCCAGTATGCAGCAGTATACAAGTAATGGAGACAGTGTGCTGTTTCGATCTTCTGCGGCAGAGGACTGTAATGCGGGGGGGCAAAGGGTTGATGATGTTACGGATGTAGCGCTTCTTGTGTTGTCGAACCGGAAACCGAAGTTAGTACTGCTCAGAGGTGGCAGACTCTATGCATATTCAATGCAACTTGCCGGTGATGTAACCGGTGATGGAATAGTGAATATCGCTGATATTTCAAAAATCGCAAATGCATAGGAAATGACCAGTACAGATAGTGGATGGGACCCGTTGCTTAATTTGAAGCTCTCTTTGCCCGGCAATGATGAGGTAATCGATATAAGAGATCTGAGTAAAGCTTCAAAAAACTGGGAAATGCAAGATTAACCGATGGCATTGCTTTTCCTGGCCTAAAAGGAGCGAGATTTACTAGCCCAGGCTGAACTATGGGTAGGTGAGTTCGGGTAACCGTATGCCACCTAAATCCAACAAAGGGGGACTTAAGAACGTCCAAAGTAACATTTTATAAATCCCTATGGTCAAGTTCACAGTTACATCATGAGATTTAAGGGGTGGGAGCGTTTCTTTGTTTAGCTTCACTGAATTCTTACCAATTAGTGAATTTCAGATCATTTATTTCGTTATTCGTTATTCGTTATTCGTTATTCGTTATTCGATATTCGATATTCGATATTCGATATTTCATAGCATCGTATATCCTCCATCAACAGGCAGGTATGAACCAGTGATAAATTGGGAAAGATCGCTTGCCAGAAACAGTATTGCTCCCGAAACATCGCGTGGCATGCCATTGCGCCTGAGTGGACAGTTTTCTGCTGCGCTGTCTTTAATGCGTCTGGACATGGTTGCGGTTGCATCTGTTATGGTGAGTCCTGGTGCAACGGTATTTATCCGGATGCCATCAGGTCCAAGTTCAAGTGCCAACGTACGCACAAACGCATCTAATGCTGCTTTTGCAGCACTGTGAGCCGAATAGCCAGACTGCGGATGTTTTGACATAGTACTGGAAACAGCGATGATACTTCCACATTTCCGTTCTTTCATACCAGGTACGACTTCTTTACACAAAAGATAAAACGATCTGAGTTCATCTGTAATTTTTATTTCAAAATCTTCCCAGTTGCTGTTAACAAAAGGCGTGATTTTAAATCCAATGGCGGCGTTTGCAACTAATACATCGATTTTCCCAAAATGGGAGTTCACCTGTTGGATTAATGTTTTGATCTGATCCGGGTCGGTGGTATCTGCCTGGAAAATCTCAGCCACCCCTCCATCCTCTTCAATGATCTCTTTCACCATCAGTGCATGTTCATCACTGTTAAAGTAGTTGATGGCGACCTTTGCTCCCTGACTTGCCAGAAGTCTTACTGCTGAGCGGCCAATACCCCTGCTTGCACCTGTAACAAGAACTACTTTGTCCTGAAGAATGCCAGGGAGCTTCACAACTGCCTTTTCCGAATCACTTTTTCGGAATTTCTGCACATATTCCTCATCATCCACATCTTTGGGTTTGCTGTAGCTTGAAAGTAAATCAGCAATTTCATCGAGGTGCGGATGTTCAAAAACAAATGAGAGGCTGATTTCAATGCCCATTTGATCTTTTAACCTTGCCACAAGGCGGGTAGCAGAAAGAGAATGCCCTCCAAGTTCAAAAAAATGTGCACGTCTTCCAATCTGCTCTTCTGGTATCTGGAGTATTTCAGACCATAACTCTGCGAGTGTCCGTTCTGTGTCGGTTTGAGGTGCCAGATATACATCACTTTGTTGAATAGTTCCTGAGGAGATCTTTAAAGCCCGTCGGTTAAGTTTGCCATTAGGAAGCTTTGGCATCTCATCAAGTCTGATATAGGCTGTAGGAACCATATAAGGAGGAAGTTTTCGCTCAAGAAAATGTCTTAATTTATCAATGTCAATAGTATGTTCCGGTAATTGAGTATAAAAGGCAAGTAATTGACCATTGTCTCCGACAACAGCCCTTACACCCATACCATCGTATTCACCCATGATTTTTTCCACATGCCGGACATCGACACGGAAACCGCGGATTTTCACCTGAAAGTCCCAGCGCCCAATGAATTCCAGGTTACCATCATCAAGATATCTTGCCACGTCGCCGGTGTTATACATGATTTCCCTGTAATCTTTAGAAAAGGGATTATGCAGAAAACGTTCTTTGGTGAGATCGTCAAGATTGTTATAACCCAGTGCCATACCTTCTGTTGCTACATGTATTTCACCCGGGACACCTTCGGGAACCGGACGTCCCCTTCTATCGAGTATGAATAATTTTGTGTTCTGAATCGGTTTTCCTACAGGAACAAAGCTTTGTGAACCATCGAAAACTGTTGCTTCATAATAGGTAATATCATTGAGTTCTGTACATCCGTAGTTGTTCAGAAGCCGTGCCTGAGGAACGATGTCACGAAATGCCATAACCGTTTCTGCAGTAAGAGGTTCACCGGCAGTGATACAATAACGTAAAGAAGGAAGTGTTACTCCTGTCTTTTTCATATAAGTCAAAATAGATTGAAGATGTGATGGAACAAGATTCAACCGGCTTGCCTTACATTTTTGTAAGACAGATACGAAACGTACCGGATCCTTTACCGATTCAGAATCGATAAATGTAAGAGGGCAGCCATTAAGCAATCCTGCAAAGATTTCCTTAACCGATACGGCGAAGGCAATGGTAGTTTTCTGTGCAACCATCTCTCCCTCTTCAAAGGGCCAGTTTGTCTCCAGATTATCGAGCCAGTTAATAAGCTGGCGATGGGGAATCTTAACTCCCTTGGGTCTTCCTGTAGAACCAGAGGTGTACATTGTATAAGCCGGATCATTGGGAGATATTGCAATTGTCGGAATTACAGATGATACCGGGGGCAATTGAGGCAGTTTTTCATCAACAATAAAGCAGGAATTATGGTCAAACGCAAATTTTTCCTGTTGAACAGAGGTACAGACAATCAGCTTCGGTTTTGCATCATTTATGATCAGGGATAAATAAGAATCAGGGTAGGATGGGTCCAGTGGAACGTATGCAGCACCGGTTTTCCAAATGGCAAGAATCGATGCCAGCATGGAAGCAGATCGCTCCATGCACACCCCAATTGAATCACCTGGTTGGATACCTTTTTGTATAAGCTGAATTGCAAATGAGTTTGCTGCTGCAGCAATATCCTTGTAATGCCATTTACCATGGCTGTCATAACAGGCAACTGCATTCGGTGTTTTTTGAACCTGTTTGTCCCACCGCAAGGCAAAATTATTCGGATTTTTGAATTTTCTCTCTGTACGATTAAACTCCACTAACAGACGTTGCCGATTGGCAGGTGTAAGCATGGTCAAATCACATAACCGCTTTTTATCATCGGAAAACATCTCCAGCATTAACTGTTCGTGATGCAGCAGCAAGTTTTTAATGGTGGATGGCTTGTACAAATCAGATGCATACACGACTTCCACATCAAGTTTATTTCTGTTTCCAGTGTACGACAGTTCAACTTCACAACGAGCAATGGCATCTTTGCCGGTAGCAGTTCTGTAT
>JAAYPC010000286.1 GCA_012519985.1 Fibrobacter sp. | reverse complement strand
CTCTGTTCTCTCTAAGTGCATAGACGATTCTTTTGCTCAAATGCGCTCAGAAAAAATAAGTCTGATTATTACAATATTCCCCATTCCCCGATCGTGAAAATGGGAAATAAGTCTGATTCTATCGATTGCCCGAATCAGAAACTGTGAAATTTGCTTGAGTTCATCAATTGCCAGATTCAGAAAATCAGAAATCTGTCTGAGTTCATAATGTTACATCAGCTTGGATAAATCAACTATTTTGGAGAGTGCTGCTATGCAAAATTTTTGGTAATTTTCTAAAGCGAGTGTATTTTTTGTAGGACCTGATTCAGCGACCAATTATTTGGATTGAGTCTAAGGTCAGTAACCGTAATTTTTTACAGCAGCAGGAGTATACATGCTGATTCAGGTTGAGGTAGCATCCTTTGCAGTTGATCCGGGCCGTAATTCACCATTGATTATACTTAAAGAGATAAGTGGGTCGCGTACTCTTCCTGTCCCCATTGGTCCTCTGGAAGCAAGCGCAATTGCCATTGAGAGTTTGAAGGTGGTTCCAGAAAAACCGCTCACAATTGATCTGGCAAGAATTATTCTTGAACAGCTTGGCGGAGTCTTGAGCAGAGTCGTAATTTATGATATGATCGAACAGAGTCTTCAGGCGCGATTACAGATAGCGCATGAAAACAGCATGATTTTCATCGATTGCCGACCTAGTGATGCTATTGCACTGGCCATGAGATGTTCCACACCAATATTTGTAAGTGATTCTGTTTTGGAAAAGAATATCCCAGGAAAGGCCTCTGAACAGGAAAAACTGCGTCGAAACATTTCATCGCTGGATACTACGGAGTTTGGCAGGTATTTTTTGGAGTAGAATATGAAAAGGTCAATTTGGGGACTTACTGTTGTCTTAGGGCTTTTAGTTATCCCGGCCAGGGTTGAAAGCAGTGTCGATTTTGATAAGGCTGTTAAGCTTTACAGTCAAGGTAAGTACGATTCTACAATCGCAGTTGGACGCATCTACCTTAGAAAATATGGCAGGAATCCGGAATCAGAAAAGATGGTTCCATTAATTATCGAGGCGTTGGTTAGAAAAGAAAAATACGCCTCGGCTTACCGGCTATTCTCCATGTTCCGTCAGAAATTCCCTCAATCCCCCTTTCTTCCACGCCTCTATTATGTTACCGGAATTGCTCTGGCAAAGGGAGAAAAATACCAGCAGGCGATTACCTCATTTTCCAGTGCACTGGAATCCGGAGTCTCAAGAACCATCGATTCCCTTATTCTTTCTAATACCGAGAAGATCTGTAAGCAGCTTACAGCCAATGATTTTGAAATACTCTCCACAATGCCTCTGAATATGAAGCTTCTGGAGGTGGTCAAATTTCACGAAATCGCCAATTTCTCTTTGATGGGTCAGTTTACTAAGGCACAAAATTATGCTGAAGAATTCCGTAACATGTATCCCCGTTCGGTTTATGATTCAAAAATAAGAGAGCTTATCTCTTTAGCACAACAGAAACAGCGGGGCGTGGTTCAAATCGGAGTGCTTGTTCCTATTTCTGGTGATGAAGCTGAAATCGGTAAAAGCATTTATCAGGGAGTGCAGTTAGCCGTTGATCAGGCAAACCAAATGAATGGGATAACCGCCAAGGCGATTGTGCTTGACACCAAAGGTAACATGGTTGAGACGGTACGCCGTACCAGAGAGCTTGTTGATGATCACAGGGTTCCGGTGATAATTGGGCCTGTTTTAAGCCATACTGCGACTGTTAGTGCCGCCATGCTTATGGGTAAACAGACAATTATGATCTCTCCTACTGCTACCGATGATGGAATTTCTGCTTTGGGTAAAAACATCTACCAGATGAATGTTACTTTGGGAGTGCTTGGGAAAAAAGTGGCCCGTTATGCCGCTGAAAACCTAAATATCGGTGATTATGCCATACTTGCACCTAACAATGCCTATGGGAAAATCCTTGCAGAAAGTTTCAAGGCTGAGATTCAAAAGAGAAATCTTGAACTGGTTTTCGAGGACTACTATGAAGAAGGAGCGAATGATTTTTCTACCCATTTTTTAAATTTACGCACAAAGCTTCTTGAGCGTCATCTGGAGAAAACTGCTCTGGAGAGAGGTTTGGACTTTAAGGGCAGCGTCAGTCGCTCAGACAGCCTCAGATACCTTGATTCGACTCTTTCTGTAGGTGGCCTATTTATGCCCGGCGATGCAGATGATATCGTTATGCTTGCTCCTCAGGTTTATTTTCATCGTATTCGTACTCAGATGCTTGGCTCAAATGGATGGCATAATCAAAAAGTGATTAAGGATGGAAAAAGATATGTTGCCAATACGATTATCTCCACCAGTTTTGAATTAAATCAAAACCAGAAAACGTGGCTTGATTTCAAATCTGCCTACAAATCCCGATTTAATGCCGAACCTGACCGGATTTCTGCACTTGGTTACGATGCTGCAGCTCTGGTTATGAAAGCCTTGGCCGGAACAGGAAATGATCCTTCCAAGATCAATGAGAACCTAAGAAAGACTCAGAATTATCAGGGCCTTTCCGGTTTAATCTCTTTTGATAGTGTTACTGGAGAGAACACAGAGGCATCAATTCTTAAAGTCACAGAGGGTGGGTTTCTCAGGGTTCAATAAACGGAAAAAGCATGGGTTTATACCTCCGGAGCTTCACCGCTTATATGTGCTTCAAATTATTTTAATGAGTTGGGGATTAATCCCAACCCGACAAAGCTGATCTTATACCTGATTCAGCTAAGAATTATAATTGTGGATCGTCAGAGTTTTCCTATTGAGGACAAATAAATCTAATAATGAGACTTCTTTATTACTTCCTTAAAGAAGCGGTGCGGGGATTTTATCAGGCGAAACTGATGACTGTGGCCTCTATAGTTTCCATCGCAGCTTCACTTTTTTTCACGAGCCTGGTCGTTTTCGCTTTAATAAATGTTCAAAATCTGATCAACAGAACCTCTGAACTGGCTGATGTCGCTGCATATCTATCGGATGATATTGCAGGCGATACAATCGCCCTGGATGAGCTGTTGGAAAAAATAGGACAGATGCAGCAGGTGGATACAGTCATCGTGGTTTCCAAAGATACCGCCTGGGAGAGATTTGCTGCTTTGTATGGGAATGAAATACTGGAATCGGTTGATGATAATCCGCTTCCTGCTTCGCTGGAAATCTTTCTGCTTAAACAGTATCAGTCGGCGGAGGGGGCGAATCTTTTGCAACAGAACATCAAATCGCTACCTGGAATCGAAAGTGTCCGCTACTCCAGAGAATGGATCGACCTGGTAGAAAAATTCCGATGGTATTTTGGTCTGGTTACACTGGCTTTTTTAACGATAATGTTTGTAGTACTCTATTTTCTGGTATCCAATTCCATTAAACTTACTATCTATGCCAGAAATGAGTTGGTGCGTAACATGCACCTGGTTGGAGCAACCAGGTTATTTATCAACATGCCTTTTATATTGGAGGGAATGTTGCAGGGGTTGGCTGGTGCCACAATTTGTGTAATTATGCTGCTTATAACAAAAGGATCTCTGGCTCATATGCCTATTATTTGGGAAACTGAAAGTTTTTCTCTTATTAAAATTATCACCGGAATTTTTTCTATAGGGGTGTTTTTCGGTTGGTTTGGAAGTATCAGTGCTGTAAGAAAATTTCTGGTTTAAAGGTTTTGATATTATCTGTTGCGGTTATGGCAATTACTGCTACGGCTACGGATAATTTGGTTAATAGTTATGAGCAGGAGATAAAGCAGAAGTTCTCAGTGATGGATTCCATTAAGAATGAACTCGAAAAAGGGCGCCAAAGATTAAAGGGATTGCAGAAAGAGGAAGGCAGCTATCTGGAGCAGTTGGAGCAGATTGAGCAAAATATAAAGGCCTCCAGAACGTATCTGGAATTATTGGAGCATCGTATTGATTCAGTCGGTTCATTAATTTCTTTGTTGGAGGATTCTTTAGTTGATGCTCAGCAAAAGCTGCTCGAACGTCAGTTGATTATGAAAAAGCGGATTCGTCAGGCTTACATGACAGGTTCTCCGCATCCACTTTTTCTGGTGCTGGCTGCAAAAAGTCCACTGGAGCTTCTGGACCGGATACGGTATATTGAAGAGCTTAACAGGTACGATCGGGGACTGGTCAGTGATATCGATGCCTCCCGCAAAGAGATCGATAACAGGAAAAATGAAAGACAGCAAGAGCGGGCTCGTCTGGAGAAGCTTTTATCAGAAAAAAAAGATGAGCAGCATTCTCTGCAAAAAGAGGAGTCTTTGCGAAAGGCTATGCTGGAAAAGGTTCGACTTGAGAAAGATGCTTTCCAGAAGATGATTGCTGATCTGGAGGCTTCACAGAAACAGTTGCAGAAAATCATTGAGCAACTGGAGAAAAAGCGTAAGCAGGCCAAAGAGCAGAGTATAGGCAAAGGTGTACTTTCTTTTGAGAAAAGAAAAGGGAAATTAATCTGGCCGGTAAAGGGAACGATTGCGGATGGGTTTGGCAAGATTGTTCATCCGGTTTATAAAACGGTTATCATGAACAATGGGGTTGATATTAGTGTGAAAGAGGGGCAGACGGTACAGTGTGTCGCTCCCGGAGCCGTGATACACGTGGGATTTATGCGGGGACTGGGTCAGATGGTGATAATCGATCATTCTGCCGGATACATGACCGTGTATGCTCAGTTGCAGAATGTTTCCGTAAATCTGGATCAAAAAGTGCAGGAAGGAACTGTCCTGGGAAAAGTAGGAAGTACCTCAAAAGGCCCAAGACTTCATTTTGAGATAAGAAAATCAACAGATCCACTTGATCCTTCAGAATGGCTTGAAAAGTAGGTATCAGATGCCGGTTATCAAATGGAGAAATTTTATCGGACAGGAGCGGATAAAAGGCGTTCTTGAATCTGCTTTGCAAACTGACACAATAGGCCATGCCTATCTTTTCTGTGGTGCCTGGGGAACAGGTAAATTTGCAGCAGCGGTTGAACTGGCTATGGCACTATTATGTGAGGATTCGGAATGCAGACCATGTTATGAGTGCGATTCATGCAGGAAGATTCTTCATTTTGCTCATCCCTGCCTTCATATAATTATGCCGATGGTGTTTGAAAAAGAGCACAAGTCAGGTGAAGGCTTAACCGCCGCAGGATGGGATCTGCTTTCAACCAGTGTTCGTCAGCGTATTGCCGAACCTTATAAACAACAGAATCTCACCGGTTTGCCTTCAATTCCTCTGGAGTGGGTTCGGGAGGTGAACCATGCAATTCTTAGAGGTGTAGTTGACAATAGAAGAAATATCGTGATTATTGACGGGATAGATAGTATGCAGAAAGGGGCGGCAAATGCCATGCTAAAAACGCTGGAGGAACCGCCTGCAGGTACACTGATGCTGCTTCTGACCGAAAGAATTCATGCTGTTCTTCCTACAATCGTTTCCCGTTGTCAGATATTGCGGTTTGCTTATCTGGCACCAGAACTGTTGCGTTCACAGTTGATAACCAGATTCTCGCTTAAACCGGATGATCACCGCCTGGAGGAGGTCATTTATACCGGCTCTTTGGGGCAGGCGCTTTATCTGTTGGAGAATTCTGATGAACAAATAATAAAGGATGCCTATGAATTCTGGAATCTGACGGCTGGACAAAACTGGTTAGCCATTTCGGAAATGATTGATACTCTTTGTGCTATCAATAATGATAGCTTGTATGAAAAAATGTTCTTGCATATTATGCGGTTGCTTCGTAATGCGTTTTTCAGGAATATCGAAGGAACTGAAAACTATATTATGGGCGACCGATCTTTAACCATGGAGCTTAAGCAGATCAAATCACCAGATCAGCTTGAATTACTGGCGCAATTATGTGAGAAAGCGATAAAACAAGTCAGATCCAGAGTAAATATCTCACTGGTTCTGGTAAATTTTGCCATTTCGGCGATGGAGATACTTAATGGGCAAAAGCAATAAACTAGTAGAAGTGGTCTTCAAGGGAGAACGTAGGGCCATATACAGGGACCGCAATGATCTGGATATAGTTGAAGGTGAGTATGTCATAGTGGAAGCAGAACGTGGCCTGGATCTGGGGAAAGCTTCATTAGTAGGATCTCTGGTCAGACTTAAACGTGGTAAAGGCGAAACCCGTAGTATTATACGGAAAGCTCTGCCTGAGGACATGGATACTTATCAAAAAAACAAAGAGAAGGAATCCGCAGCTTTTAATGTTTGCAAAGATAAAATAAAAGACTATAACCTTGAAATGAAACTGGTAGATGTAGAGATCCAGTTCGATGGCAGTAAAATAACCTTTTATTTTACTGCTGCTCAGAGAGTGGATTTCAGGGAACTGGTCAAGGACCTGGCTTCTGTATACAGGACCCGAATCGAGCTGCGTCAGATAGGTGTCAGAGATGAGGCGAAACGGATCAGTGGTTGTGGTATCTGCGGAAGAAAACAGTGCTGCAGTGCATTTCTTAATGAATTTGAGCAGATAACCACACAAATGGCAAAAGACCAGCAGCTTGCACTAAATCCCAGCAAGATTTCCGGAAACTGCGGACGTCTCCTTTGCTGCATGCGGTTTGAAAACGATACATATCTGGACATTTTCAAAAACTTTCCTCCTCTTAACTGCAGAATAACCCTTAATGGGAAAACCGGTACTCTTTCCTTTATCAATATTTTCCAGGAAAAAGGACTGGTCAGTTATGACGAAGGCGGGCAGGAATGGTTAACTCCTGATGAGTTGCGGAAAGGAGTGATAGAAAATGTCACCTGAAGCGTCTCAACGTTTTCTGGTTACCTGCGCTCTTCCGTATGCAAACGGAGATCTTCATCTGGGACATCTGCTGGAAGCTGTAATGACTGATATATTTGTGCGTTTCCAGAAACTCCGCTCCAATCAGGTCCTTTTTGTGTGCGCAGATGATACTCATGGAGCTGCTATTGAACTTTCAGCAAACAAAAATGGACTCTCCCCTGAACAGATGGTTTATCAGGTAAGACAGAATCATATTCGGGATTATGCCGGATTTGATATTGGCTTCGATCTTTTCTATACCACCAATTCTGAGGAAAACCGCAGATATGCGGAGCTTATCTACAATAATTTTAAAAAACATGAGCTGATTGTTGAAAGGGAAACCGAACAGTTCTTCTGTACTCATGATAACCGTTTTCTTCCGGACCGTTTCATTATCGGTACTTGCCCTAACTGTAAAGCGGAAGATCAGTATGGTGATGTTTGTGAGGCTTGTGGGACTACCTACGAGCCTGTTGACCTTGTAAAACCACGCTGTTATATCTGTGGGAAAGAGCCTCTGATACAAAAGTCCCGTCAACTGTACGTAAAGCTTGATAGCTGTAGTAGCTTTTTAAAAGAATATGTTGAAAACGCCGGTGTTTTACAGGAAGAAATAAGAAATTATGTAAGAAATTGGATCTCTCAGGGATTACAGGAATGGTGCATATCGCGGGATGGCCCATATTTCGGGTTTAAAATCCCGGGGACCGAAAACAAGTATTTCTACGTATGGCTGGATGCACCTGTTGGATATCTCTCTACCACTGAGAAGTGGTGCAAAGAGAACGGAAAAAGAATCGAGGATTATTGGGCTCCAGAGAGTAACACCCGGATAATTCATTTTATTGGCAAGGACATAGTTTACTTTCATGCACTGTTTTGGCCGCTCATGCTAAAAAACTCGGGCTTTAAACTGCCCTCTTCAATAGTGGTTCATGGCTTCTTAAGTATCCTGGGGCAGAAAATGTCCAAATCCAGGGGTACTTTTATTCTGGCAAAGGAATACTTGCAAAAAGTCAATCACCCTCAGGCACCGGAGTATCTGCGATTTTTCTTCGGTACAAAACTGATGCCTAACACTGCAGATATTGATTTGAGTCCTGATGAGTTTATTAGCAGAATTAATACTACTCTGGCCAATAACTTCGGAAATCTCCATCATAGAACAATGGTTTTTTGTGAACGGTATTTCGATAATAAAATACCGGATCAGCCCTGGGATCAGCAAATCGCAGAAATAGTCGAAGAGGCTGCATCGGAGATCTCCGGACATTATGAAAAGTGTGAGATAAAACAGGTTGTGGAAAAGATCCATTCTCTGGGGAGTCTGGGAAATAAATACTACCAGGATAATAAGCCTTGGGAAAGCGTTAAAACTCAACCCGATAAAGCTGCTGCAGTAATGGTTACCTGCATCAATCTGATAAAGGCGATCGCGGTTTTTCTTAAACCCATTACTCCAGGACTTTCCGCCAGAGTGGAACGGCAATTATCCATGAGCTTTTCATGGGAAGATTATCGTTTTTCATTGCAAAATAAAGCTCTCGGGCCTACCGAAAAGCTGGTTAAGCCTCTTGAAAAAGAGGATATCGAAAATCTTTTTCCTGCAGGTGAAAAAAAAGTGCTGCCCCAAAAAGAGGGGCTGATTGATATAGAGACTTTTAAAACCTGTGATCTGCGGATCGGATCTGTTATCTCTGCTGAGTCTATACAAAAATCTAAAAAGCTGCTTAAGCTTCAGGTGGATTTGGGTAAGGAGCGACGTCAGATCATTTCGGGCATTGCAGAAAGCTACACTCCTGAGCAACTCAGAGGACAACCGGTGGTGGTTTTGACTAATCTTAAAACTGCAACTCTTATGGGGCACAAATCAGAAGGAATGATTCTTACAGCACAGAATGCAGATGGTTCTGTGGTATTGATTCAGCCCCAAAAGATGATCTCTTCAGGGGCAAAAATAGCATGAGCACAATTGTCTCTCCCAGGGAAAAAATTCTGGTGCGAGAGACCGATCCGCTTATTGTAAACCGTTTACAGCAAGAATTAAAGGTTCCTTACGGGATTGCAGCAATACTTGCCGGACGCAACTTGTGCACTTTTGAGCAGTGTAAAGCTTTTTTCAGACCGGATTTATCCCAGTTTCATGACCCGTTTCTCTTTGAGCAAATGCATTTGGCAGTGAGCCGAATCGAAGATGCTATAAGGCGTTGTGAAAAGATCGTAATATATGGAGACTATGATGTAGACGGAGTTACTTCCACTGCATTACTGATAAAGGTGCTCAGGAAACTGGGTGCTGATTGCGAATATTTTCTTCCCAACCGGCTAACTGATGGTTACGGGATATCAGAAAATGGTATCAGACAGATCGCCTTAAAAAAGACCGGATTGATAATTTCAGTTGATTGTGGTATAACTTCGGTTTATGAGACTGCTGTTGCCGCAAAGCTGGGAATGGATATGATTATCACCGATCATCATGAGCCACAGGGTCCTCTTCCAGATGCGGTTGCCATAATTAACCCGAAAGTAAATAACTCTGAGTATCCTGATAAGAATCTGGCTGGTGTTGGTGTGGCTTTGAAGCTTTGTCAGGCTCTGGCAAGGCATACCGGCAACGATGAACAGTTATGGCTTTCTTTTCTTGATATAGTTGCCTTAGGGACTGCTGCGGATATTGTGCCATTGATAGGTGAAAACCGTATTATCGCACGTCATGGATTTCAGATGCTTCAAAACACCGCACATGTAGGCCTCAAAGCTCTCATAGATTTACAGAAATTAAGCGGGAAAAAGATTTCTACATCTGAAGTTGTTTTTCAACTGGCACCATGCATTAATGCAGGCGGACGTTTGGGAGATGCAACCAGGGGGGTGGAGTTACTCTTAACAGAAGATCCGACAGTTGCCTGGCAGACCGCACATGAATTGCGTGAGACAAATCTGGAGCGTCGGGCTTTGGATAGTGCAGTTGCGCAGGAGGCTATTGACTGGGTTGAGAAAAACTGCTCTCTTGACAGGGATTTCGCTCTGGTGGTGGGAAAAGAGAGCTGGCATGTGGGGGTGGTCGGTATTGTGGCCTCCAAATTGGTAGAAAGGTTTCACAGACCTGCAATACTTTTTTCCATTGGTCCCAATGGAGTTGGGCGGGGTTCGGGAAGAAGTGTTCCCGGATTACATCTTCTTGAAGCTTTGAGTCAGTGTTCCGATTTACTGGAGAGTTTTGGCGGGCATGCTGCTGCGGCTGGAATGAATATCAAGTCTCAGAATATCGATCTTTTCCGTGAAAAGATGAATCAGGTAGTTGGTAAAATGATTAAAGTAGAAGATCTGGTTCCGCAGGTAATTGCCGATGCAGAAATTAACCTTTCACAGCTCAATCCTAAATTTTTTCGCATTATTAATGAAATGGCCCCTTTTGGGCCTGGAAATATGCGGCCGGTTTTGTTTTGTAAAAAATTAAAGCAGAAATACAGCCCCAGAGTCGTAGGACAGAATCATCTGAAGATGTTGGTTGTGGGTGATGGGGTCAGCATGGATGCTATAGGATTTAATTTTGGGGACAGGTATGATGAGATCTGCCGTGCATCAGAGATAAATCTGGCCTTCAGCCTTGATGAAAATGAATGGAACGGCAGAGTCAATATACAAATGAAAGTAAAGGGCGTTTCTCTATGAAAATGTGGGATGGACGTTTCAGTAAACCATCAGACCGTCTGATGGAACAGTTTCATAATTCATTGCCTTTTGACCAGAAACTCATTGAAGAGGATATTCAGGGAAGTATTGCCTGGGCAGGTGCTCTCAAAGAAATCGCAATATTTACTGCAGATGAATACCAGATGGTAAAAAAGGGCCTGGAGGAGATTCTCCGTGATTATTCTGAAGGAAAGATTCAGTTTCTTCCTCAGGATGAAGACATTCATATGGCTGTGGAAAGGATATTGATTGAGCGGATCGGGGACACCGCTGCCAGACTTCACACAGGACGTTCCAGAAATGATCAGGTTGCTACCGACTGTAGATTGTATGTTTTAAAAGTTCTAAAAAAGATAAGCGATGCTGTAGTCAATCTTCAGAATGTTTTGATCAGTCGTGCTGAAAATGATTATGAGATAATCATTCCAGGATTTACTCATCTGCAGCAGGCTCAGCCCATATTGCTTTCCCATTACTGGCTCTCATTCTTTTTCCTTCTTCAGCGGGAAAAAAGCCGGCTTCAACATGCAATTGAAACTGCAGATATGATGCCCCTAGGTGCGGGAGCTATGGCTGGAAGTGGTTTCAATGTAGACCGGTTCAGGCTGGCCTCTTCGCTTGGCTTTTCCACTCCTTCACACAACAGTATAGATGCGGTCTCCTCCAGAGATTTTATTCTGGAAGCGCTCTCTGTGGCTGCTTCAATCGGAATTCATCTTAGCAGGTATGCTGAAGATTTGATAATATGGTGTTCTCATGAATTCGGGTTTATAGAGCTTGACGATGCCTGGTCTACCGGGTCAAGTATTATGCCGCAAAAGAAAAATCCTGATTCCCTGGAACTTATAAGAGGCAAGAGTGGAAGGTTTATTGGAAATTATATGCGTTTTGCGACGACTCTGAAGGGCATCGGTCTTACTTATTATAAAGATCTCCAGGAGGATAAGGAACCCTTGTTTGACAGTTTTTCTCAGTTGGATCTTGTTCTTCAGGTTTTTACTCAAGTGATAGCAACTTTGAAGACGAACAAAGAGAGAATAACAGAAGACCTGGATCCCTTTCTTCTGGCTACAGATCTGGCTGATTATCTGGTACGTAAAGGCATGCCTTTCCGTCATGCTCACAAGGTAATCGGCAAAATCGTTGCTTATTGCATAGATAACAAGCTTCCGATGAACAATCTGACTCAAAAGCAGCTTTGTGACTTTTCGGACCTTTTTGATTCGGATGTAATGCAGGTATTTTCCTGGAAAAATGCGATTGATGCCAGAAACATCTATGGCGGGACTGGTTCAAAAAGTGTAAAAGAGCAGATCGATTTAGCCAAAACCCTGTTGAAAACCTGATTCTTTTTGACTTTTTACAGTTTTTTTTTCTGCAGAAAGCTCTATCTATATTATTAGACATTGATGTGAAAAAAAAGTATAATTGGTTTTAATAATGAAAGTTATGAGAATCTCTGGTTTTCTTTTTTCCTTTGGAGTTAACCATTTATTCCGGATTTAAATGTGCAAAGCCTTGATGAGCCCTCGATAAACAAGACAGAACATTCCAGTGCTGCTGATCTGATGATTGCCCGCAAGGTACATGCTGCCATGATCCCAGAGATTTTGCCTGTAGCAGAGGAACTGGAGATCAAGTCGTTATATATCCCCTGCCAACACATTGGTGGAGATCTTTTTGATGTCGTACAGATCTCAGATAACATCATTGCATTTCTTGTAATTGATGTAGCTGGTTGTGGAGTGCAGGCTGCCCTGGTGTCCGCAACAGCAAAGATCCGATTCTCTTCTTATATGAAAGCCGGTTTTTCTCCCGGCGCAGCAATGGAACAGGTAGATGCAGATATCAAAAAGCTTTCACTTAACAGTTTTATTACTGCATTTTTAGGGTATTTAGATCTTCATGACAACAAGCTTACATACTGCAATGCCGGTCATCCATATCCGGTAATATTCAGACGGGCTCAGAATTCTTTAGAGATGCTTAAGACCCATGGAACCATAATAGGTGTTCTGACAGATGGCTTTTTTGAGGAATGCTCGGTTTACCTTAATCCGGGTGATTGCCTGGTAATGTTCACAGACGGAATTTACCACTGTTTTTCCGGATCTTTACAAAGACCCGCTCTTGAGGAATTTATTTCCGATACACTGAACAGAAATACACCAGAGGAGTTTATTAGCCAGATCAAAGCTCGTATAAGCAGTGATGAAACAGGGAACAGTGTTGAAGATGATGTGACTGTCATAACTGTTGAGATATTGACCGTATCCAGGAAAAATCAGATAAAAGAAAAGCTGGGTTTTTCTAAGGATGATCCGGTTTATCTGCAGTTTCTCAGGTATTATGAGGACATGGATAAAGCAATCGCAGTCATATTAAGCAGTATGGACTCTTGTGGATATAGTGATGACGCTATCCGGAAAATGAAAATATCACTGACCGAATTAATCGTAAATGCAATTCTGCATGGAAATAAAAAAGATTTCTCCAAAAAAGTGATAATGGGACACATCGTTGATAAATCTAAAGCTGTTATTTCGATTATGGATGAAGGATCTGGCTTTAACCCAAATACTATACCTGATCCCACATTGCCTGAAAATCTGATAAAAGATTGTGGACGGGGACTCTTTATTGTACGCCATTATGTGGACAGCTTAATTTTTAATGACAAGGGAAACCGGGTCACTATCATCAAGTACCATAGATAAATGGTAAAAATCGGAAAAAATAAGAATTAATATAAAAACAATATCAAATCTGAAATAATCTGAAAAAAATATGTAAACGAAGAAAAGGAATGAAAACACTTTGTTTTATCTGATTTAGTATTATTTCTGATTTATTATTTCTTATTTGATATAATTTCTGATTCTTTCTGATTTTTACCAGTTATCTGTTTTCAATATCTGAGTAGTTAGGATTTAGGATTAGTGATTCAATGAAATCGATCAAAATCGCACTTGCTGGCTATATGGGCTCAGGGAAAACTACCTGTGCCAGGTTTTTTGCCGATGCCGGTGCGATGCTGATAAATGCAGATCTGGAAGCTAAAGCTTTAATGGAGAGCGAACCAAAGATACTCCAGGAATTAAAAGCTGAATTTGGTGACTCTATCCTGGAAAATGATAAAATCTCATATTCCCGTCTGGGTTCGATTGTTTTTGGTTCTGTTGAGCCCCTTTTAAAGCTAAATTCAATCACTCATCCACCTCTTCTTAAAAAACTAAAAAAGCTCCTTTCGAAGGAGGATTCCAGGATAGTTGTGCTTGATGCTGCTTTGATTCCATTATGGAATATCGACAGTTGGTTTGATTTCAGAATCTGGGTGGAGGCATCGCGGCAGATCCGAATGAATCGAATATTAAAAAAAAATCCAAATATCAAAGAAGCGCAGTTGATTAAAAGAATGGATATACAGGAAAGTACCTTTTCTCCGCCATCACCTTGGAAATGGAGCTATATTTCTAATGAGGATAGTGTGGAGTCGCTGGGACAGAAGGTATTTTTATTTTTGCAGCAGATAAACCGGAAATAGTTGTATCAGGTTTGCCCGGTGAGAAGGACCTTGTCGGAAGAAAAACGTGCTGACATCATTGGCTTGGATTTGTTCTGCCGGGGTGAATAAGTCAGGGAATAAACGTATTTTTATCCTGCTACTATTTCATATTAACCTACTTCAGTTTCTCAGACCTTTCCGGCTCCAAATTATTTTGCTGGGATATGGATATGCTTAAAGAACATTCTTCATTTGTGAAACAGACGATTGCTGCAATCGACTGTATGCTTTGTATACTGGCTTTCTATCTGGCCTACCTTATCAATTCCAATTATCACAACCTGTTTCCAATCTATAATTACTGGATAATGACCGCAGGTTTTATCTTCTTTTACCTTTATTTTGCCTGGACAAGATCCCTGCTTTCTGTATTGAATTTCAACTGGATGAGTGGTCTTTTCAGAAGAATCCTTATGATCTTTATTTCTGCCGGTATTCTGGGCGCATCGGTTCTTTATATTATCCCTAACAGCTATGACAGCAGACTGCTTTACCTTACATTTGCTTTTATCTCTTTTGTTTTTATTTCCGCAGAGAAATACCTGATTAAACGGGGTATCGTCTGGTTACGCAAGAAAAACCACAGCATCACTCCTATCATTATCTTCGGAAGAGGCCGTCAAGCTTCACAGATATTTCATGAAATCAGTTCTCATCCTGAATGGGGAATCAGGGTTATTCGTAAATTGGATCTAAGCATAAAACCTGCTGAATTTGAAGATGTACTGAAAAATTATTATGTTGAGGAAGTGTTTTTCTGTGTTCCTCGTAAATTGACTCGCGAAGGGTTTCAGATTGATGAGTACCTTCGGATATGTGAGGAGATGGGGCGGCCTGCCAGAGTGCTTTTAAATCTTTCGGGAGCCACCAGTTTCGCTCACTGGCAATATCATCCCTACATGGGACGCCCAACTCTTATCTCCCACACCGTGGAGCTGGATCCTGACCAGGTGCTTTTTAAAAGAATGTTTGACCTGGTTGGGGGGGTATTCGGACTGATGATTCTGATTGTAATCTATCCATTTTTGGCTCTTGCCATAAAGCTGACCTCAAAAGGTCCTGTTTTTTTTAAACAGGTTCGGGTGGGAAAGAATGGAAAACGATTTGTGATCTATAAATTCCGTTCAATGACTATGGATGCCGAGAGGCGCAAAGTGGAGCTATTGGATCAGAATGAATGCGACGGGGCTGTATTTAAGATAAAAGATGATCCGAGAGTCACTCTGGTTGGAAGATTCATGAGAAAATTCAGTCTTGATGAGTTCCCACAAATCCTGAATGTAATTAAGGGTGAAATGTCTCTGGTAGGTACAAGGCCACCTACACCTGATGAAGTAGCAAAATACCAGAAATGGCATCATCGGCGCATCAGCATACGACCGGGTGTTACCGGGCTTTGGCAGGTTTCAGGGCGTAATAAAATCACCAATTTCGATGAAATCGTTAAACTTGATCTCAAATATATTGATAATTGGAGTATCTGGCTTGACATTAAGATCATTGCAAAGACATTGCTGGTCATTTTCGAACGAGACAGCGCTTATTAGAAAATTGTTGCTGTTGACATTTTTCCTTCCGTTTGCTACTCAGGGTTCTCAACTGGAAAACTGGCGTCAACCATTTTTTAACATAGCCTCAGAATTCGGTTACTCCAGCGGTTCTCCCAGTCGGATGTTTTGGGATGAGATTTCTGATGCAACACTTTTTGATTCTTCTTTTTGGAGTATAAACAAAAAGCTGAAGTTCAACCATTGGTATATCGAACCCAATATTACAGGAGGAATCCTGGTGCCTTCAGATGAGGGGCAAAAGCCTGGATTTTTCCATATTGATCTGCTCAACAACTTGAAATTCCACAATATCACTATCCGGCAAACACTCGATGTCGATAAAAGGTATGAGGAGGATCCCCTCTATCCAGCTCACCCTGACAGGGGGGTGAGAGGGAGGATAGAGGAAGCTTTCATTCAATTGGATTGGAAATATGGTTTTTTTCGTTTGGGTCGTCAAAAACGTAACTGGGGGCCATTTGCCGACAGAAGCCTGATTCTTTCGACAAACCCCTATACTTTTGATGCACTGGAATGGCAGATCCACTCCTCATTTTTCGAATTCAGGCACCTGTTTGCTCCTTTCTACAAGGAAAAATGGTTTGCCACAGATAATGGTTTTCAGACTAACCGTTTCCTGACTGCTCACTCTCTTAATCTGATCCTTGGGGAATGGGCCAGTTTTGGGATAAGTGAAGCTGTAGTATTTTCACGGGAAAAATCCTTTCCTGATATGCACTACCTCAACCCCGTCTCCATCTATACGGTAGTAAACACCAATCAGGAGGGAGACGGGAATCTGATGCTGGCATTTCAGTGGAGCGTTCATCCTTTTATCAAATGTATTACTTTAAAAGGACAGGTGCTACTGGATGATTTTCAGGTTGATGATGAATTGGTCACCGATAAAGAACCGACCCATTACGGAATAGATATGGGAGTTTACTGGAACAATCCCTTGAAAATTCCCTTTGATCATCTGTTAAAAGCTGAATATAACCGTCGTTCAGAATGGCTTTATACCGTTACCGATTTTGATGGCAACATAGGCGAGCGTTATACTTTTAACGGCAAGAGTCTGGGTGCCCCATCCAATGATGGAGACCGTTTCAGTACTGCTTTTACGGTGGTTGGCAAAAATTACTGGTATGGAACTGCGGAGATAGCTTATCAGAGAAAAGGTATCAGAGATGTGCTAAGCAGGTGGCGAGACAGTGAACCAGGGCAGATTCCTGGGTTGCCCATTGATTCTGTTTACACTATGGAAAAATCTTTTTCCACCGGTATGGATGCTCATTTTTACTTCAGCAATTTTATTGATTTAAGAATAGGCTTCTCGGGATGCTGGATAAAAAATAAGGACAATATTCCGGGATCGGCCTGGGAATTCTCACCCTCGGTATTTGCCGGACTGTCTTTGCACTACTGTAATCTCTTTGTCAAACTTCCTCAATGATAACATGACTGAATTGCCCTCTGAATTGTATGGAGATAAAATACCAGTACCGGAGACAGCCGAAAGGATTCACCGGCAGATTGTTGCAAAGCTGACTTGCCTTGAAGAAAGCAATTTCTCTTCATGTCTTGATTCTCAATTCAGAGTAATTTTCAATGATGTTCTGCAATTGTTTGAACGATACCAAAAGCTGGTTTTAGATCATTCCAAAATTACCTGTACCTGCGATAAAGGATGCTGCAGTTGCTGTTTTCACTGGGTGGAGGATGTAAACTCATTCGAAGCCGAAATTATTGCGCATTACATAAGAGAGAATATGCCGGACAAGATTCCCCAAATTAAAAATTCCTGCATTGAAGATCAGGCGGAACTGGAACGGTTATATGCTCTTGTGCAGGAAAAATTAACTCAGGAGCAGGATGAAACTATAGATGAGATAGATCTTCTGCTTTCTGTTTTTTATCAGGCCCGAAGGTTGTGTCCTTTGTGTGGTTCTGATGGATTGTGTATGATTTACCCGGTAAGACCTTTGACCTGCAGGATCTATATGAGTTTTTCGGATCCTGGGCTCTGCGATCCATCATATATAAACGACGAATATATCCCTACCTATCTTTTGAACCTGGAAGAGTCGGCAAATGATATTCTGGACCGGTTACATTTTAAATATCAGAAGTTCAAAGAGGATACGGGGTTAAGATCCTTATTGATTAAATACCTTAGGACGATACCTTAGGGACGGAGCAGTTTTAGTGACTTAAACCTAAATCGGGCGATTTTTTTGACGTGACTTGCTTCGATCTCTTTGTTAGCTCCCCAGAAGTTTTTTGACCATATCAGATGATGGATAGGGACGGAGTAGTTTTAGTGACTTAAACCAAAATCCTGCGATTGTTTGGCGTGCCTCGTTTCGATTCCTTTTCTATCTACCCATAAGTTTTTTGACCATACCGCTGGTAGATATAATCTTCCTGTTCTCCATGATAACTCTTCTTCAATCGGAGAGTAAGTTAAAAAGTTGCAGGATAACTGCTTTTTAGATTAAGGGTAAGCCCAAAAGTTGCATGATATCGATTAATCCCGGTAATAGTTACCAAACAATAAATTACCTGCCATTCAGGTACCTGAATACATACCAAATATTTTATTTGCGCTGATTTCATCTTCCAGATAGGTTCCAAATATTTTGCAGACTGGTCACAAATCAGCTTTATTGTTACCATGCAAAAAATTTGGTTGCATTCAAGCGAATGAATAGGTACCAAATTTTTTGTTAGGTGGCATTTCATCTGATGAAACACCATCAAACATTTTGTGGGCTACCTCTTCATCGGAAAAAACGATATCACACAATTTATTTGGTAATTAACAAAATGGAATTTGGCCAAATTGAAGCGAAAAGATGAAAATTACTTTAAATGAGGTAGCTGGTTTTCCTCTGTCTCTTCAGTGGGATTGAAAATTTTTGTAACCGCAAGCTGCTTTAAACCTAAAAACTGCAGTAGATTGACTCGGATAACGTCCCGCCAATGCAGGAAAGGTTTTGTCGCTCCGCTTCTGCTATGCAAGGTATTCAAGTATTTCGTACTGTAGCTGGATTATAACAATTTGCATGGTCAAACTTTCTGCATCAATATCTTATCCCGATACATTCATTCGGGATTCTTCGTCGTCACCTGCTGCGCTTTTTAGGATTATAACAGAATTGTCATCTTATCACACAAAATGCCTCCTCCAGCTCAGCCAGTTCTCCCGGTTTGACAAAAAAATGTTTTCATAAATTTGAAGGCAACCGACGTTCGTATTCTGACGCCCATCTATAGGGCTAGCTGTGCTAATAAAGGGCGCATGCCATACCATATTTCTCACATACATACGTTCAGAATGACTCGAACGGAAAATTTGGGTTAAAATCTTCCTTATTCATAAAATCCGACATCGTTGCGATTCTCTCTTCAGAGGGACGGAGTTGTTTTAGTGGTTTAAAAGCAGGCGCAAAGTTTTCCTTAAGGGGGTCTGAAAAAGGGAGGTTATAAGAAATTCGCGATTAAGGGAAAGAATATGCAGAAGCTACCGGTTTAGAATTCTGTGCATAGAATAGATCATGATTCATCCTCCTCAGATTCTAATTCAGATTCCTCACGTTTGACCTGTCGGTATTTTTCCGGAGTCGACTTGGTTGCTTCGGTAAAAAAACGGCTAAAATCTTCTACATTTCTAAAACCTGCCATCTCTGCGATTTTCTCAAGGCTGTGGTCGGTTTCTCTCAGAAGAGCTCTGGCGAGTTTAATTTTGTGGAAGCAGACAAATTGTTCGAATGTACATTCTGCTTCTTTCTGAATACTGCCGATTATTTCTTCGGTTGTGCATGAAAGTGAACTGGCAATAGTTGAGGGGGAAAGCTGCGGGTCGGACAAGGAATTTTGCAGGCACTCTAGTACACTATTCATAAATCCAGAATACTCTTTCTGGGATGACTGTTCTATTTTTCTGTTTTTATAATATTGTACGAGTTGAAATCCGATAAGAATGGAAAGAAGGATGAAAAAGAGGGCTAATCCTGATACTACCGCCATTCTTAAGGGGAACATGGCCTGTTCCAGAACCAGATTACCCCATTGACTGGGATTATAGCGGTTGGTGATCTCTGAGCCGGACCAACTGACATAAGATTCTTCATTGTTGTGCTCATCGACATCGATTACAGAGATATCGAAACCGATCATTTTGGGGGGGTATTGTAAATCAGAGAGAACAAAAATGGGCAAAGATACTTCTATGCTGTAACCATCGGGGTAGATTTTTCGAGCCCATCGCATTTCACGGCTGATAAGTACGTTGACACTATCTGCAAGCACGAATCCGGAATCGGTAAGATTTACAGTAAAACAGTTGCTTCGAAGTTTGGGGCCGAACCGGATACTTCGATGATTGATTCCTGCGAATGAGTTTTTGTTGTTGTAAAGATCAAAATGTAACTCAATAAAGTCTTTATAAGTAACAGAACTGTCAAAAATCCGTGCTGCAAGGAAAATATTTTTACCACACCAGAAGACCTTATAATACCCGATATCTCCAATTTTGGCTGCACCAATATTTTTCCATTCTTCAATATCGCCATCGATACTTGAAGTATCCGGTGCATCTTTTTGGTAACTGCGGTACTTTTTTTTGCTGATTCCCACTTTTCTGTCAAGTACCCAGCGGTGTGCGAGTGGAGGAGAGATGATTTTCAGTCCGGATTTATGGAAAAGGATGTATCCTGGCTGCAGATTCATCTGGTCCTGATCTGGAATATTTTGACAGTTCCAGGTCGCCCGGTAGGGAGGATGAGAGAAGGTGCCCAGAGTATCGGTTTTTTTTCCGGAATAACGTACCAGAATCGTAATTGAATCAACGGGGCATAGAGGGACAATTTCTATGGGAATGGTATCAACAGAAATAATGGATCGAATAGGCGGATTAATAATTTTAGCGCTATCTGCAGTGATTTTCTGTGTGCTATCAGTTTTTGCAGTGTTGCTGTCAGCCATTTTTTCGCTTCTGGTGAGCATCTGAAGAGAGGGAAGCGATGGTTTGGTCTGTGCCCGGAGAGGATAAAGGAATACCAGGAAAATTAAAAACACAAATACTTTTTTAAGTGTCATAATTTCATTAGAAAATGGCTGGTATTTAATTTGAATGATTCTGTTTATTTCTTAAAAATTAATTATAAGCAGTTACTCTGTGTCGGGTTTTATTTTAAGCAGTTCGCACTGTGTGCAATCGAAAGAGGTGGGGGTGAAGATGAGAAACAGATGGATAATTCTACCAATGGTTTTTGGCTGGTTGTTATTTATAGCTCTTGATAATACACTCGGTTTATTTAATGCCGGGCATGTAATGAAAAAAAACCGGTTTTTTACCATCTTTTTTCGGTCACTGAGATTTTTTAAAGGCTGCACAATTTTTTTTATCGCAATACTGAATTTCATTTTGGTAGCAGGGCATTTAGGGAAATCCCGGTGAATGTGATACTGCTTACAGGGGGTTAGCAAAAGGGTTTAAAATGAATGAGAGAGTAATTTATCTGGATAATAATGCCACAACTCAGGTAGCACCTGAGGTCCTTGAAGCGATGTTGCCATTTTTTAAGGACCGCTATGGTAATCCATCCAGTATTTACCGTTTTGGTGGATATATTCGTCGATATGTGGAACAGGCCAGAGAGCAGGTGGCAGACTTTTTAGGGGCTTCGCCTGAAGAGATCATTTTTACCAGTTGTGGTTCAGAAAGCGACAATCTTGCGTTAAAAGGGTTTTGTGCTGTTCATGGAGCCCGATCTAAGATCATTACTTCCACAGTGGAACATCCTGCGGTGCGTAACACCTGCAGATACCTTAAAAAGAAAGGTGCAGCACTGGTGGAGCTGGAGGTGGATGGCGAGGGGATGCTCCCTGAAGAGATACTGGATGACCTGATTATTGATGAAGACACAATTGTCAGTCTTATGTGGGCTAACAATGAGACAGGTGTGGTATTTCCGGTTTGTGAGTTTGCCAAGAAGGTGAAGAGCAGAGGTGGTGTATTCCATACCGATGCGGTTCAGGCGGTGGGAAAAATTCCAATCAACCTGAAAGAGACATCAATTGATCTACTTGCCCTGTCTGGGCATAAGCTTCACGCACCCAAGGGAATCGGGGCGATATTTGTGCGTAAAGGAACCAGAATAGAACCACTCATTCACGGTGGACACCAGGAAAGTGGCTGGCGTGCCGGAACTGAAAATGTTCCTTACATTGTGGGGCTTGGTGTGGCCTGTGAACTGGCAAAGAAGCACATGGTGGAGGAAAACACCAGAGTTCGGCAGTTGCGTGATCGACTCGAAACCGAGCTGATGACCAGATGTGCAGGTGCAAAGCTTAATGGTCATAAAATGCACCGTCTTCCCAATACTACCAATATTAGTTTTGAGTTTATCGAAGGTGAATCGATTCTGCTTCATCTGGATGAGAATGGAATTGCGGCATCTTCGGGATCAGCTTGTACGACCGGTTCACTGGAACCTTCACATGTGCTGCGGGCGATGGGCATTCCATATACATTTGCACACAGTTCCACCCGTTTCTCACTCAGCAGGTATACCACTGAAGCGGAAATAGATGCTGTCATTGATGTAATGCCTTCAATAGTGGAAAAATTACGCAACATTTCTCCTTTCGTAAAGAGAGTAAATGTGCCTGAAATAAAGTCTCAGATCGAGACTTTGAAAAAGAAAGAAAATGCGGTTATACTGTCTCACACTTATCAGCCTGGTGAGATTCAGGACATAGCAGATTATGTGGGAGATTCTTATGGCTTGAGTGTGCAGGCCAGTAAAACTGAAGCAGATAAAATCATTTTCTGTGGTGTGAGATTTATGGCAGAAACTGCTGCGGTTTTAAACCCATCAAGACAGGTCATTCTTAGTGAACCGAAGGCAGGATGTCCGATGGCGGATATGATCAAGCCGGAAGACCTGCTAAAACTGAAGGAAGAGTATCCTGATTATCTGGTAATGTGCTATGTCAATTCGACAGTAGAGATCAAGGCACTATCGGATGTCTGTTGTACCAGTTCAAATGCGGTAAAAATCGCTAGTAAATTGCCCCCGGGCAAGGGAATCATTTTCGTACCAGACAAACACCTTGGCTCATATGTTCAGGAGAAAACCGGTCGTCGGATGGTTTTTTGGAAGGGCTTTTGTCCTACTCATCATCACATAACCCCGGAGATGATAGAAAAGGCCAGGGGTAAGTATCCTGGAGCGCTTATACTTATTCATCCTGAAGCGCCTCCAGAGTCCAGGGGTTTGGCAGATTATGTTTTCTCGACAGGGGAGATGTGTGCGTTTGTGAAAGAATCCTCTCATGCTCATTTTACTATTGCAACGGAGACAGGGATTCTGCATACATTGAGGAAGTCAAATCCTGGAAAGGTCTTTAATGCTTTGTCGGAAGATATAATCTGTCCTAACATGAAAAAGAACACGCTTCTTTCGGTGAGGAATGCACTTGCCGGGAGTGGTGGAGAGCTTATAAAGTTGGATGAGGAGATTGCCAGAAAGGCGGAGAGGTCTTTGCGGGCCATGCTGGAGATGTCTTAGGGGACGGACTTTTTTTTTGCTGTTCTTCTCTCTTATCCTAAGGGGACGGACTTTGGTGATTGGGATAACTTATATATCTGGCATATCTTGCATATCGAAGCATTTATCACTTCAATCATTATGTTGAGCATTGGTGTATAGGTTGTTTGGAACGTTCAGATGTTCTTTAATATAAAGAGCTGAAATCGAGGCCTGAGCAGGTGGGTAATAAACATTAACCGAAAGTATGTAAAATTTATTTATTCTTTTCGAGAAAAAATTGATTTACCACTAAAAGTAGATTCGCAGATGTCAGCCCCCTTTTGAACCAGTATTGCAATTGGAGAAATTGTGGTACCCAGGAAATTGGCTATAACCGAAAGAGGAATGAACTCCTGAATATGTAACTGATAGCAGAACGCTGCACGCGCAAAAGCTCTGGTATTATTTCTTCCTCTTTTTTTCAGCTCCTTTAAAGTTATGTTATACTCCAGGCATACTTTTTGTGCGGCGGTCTCCAGTACATGAGGATAATCAACTTTGCGATGATTTCGATGAATTACATTTTTATACTCATTCATAATATTGGTTACAAATTCTGGATCTCCGATCACAGTTGGCCATCCTTTGCAGGAACCGCTAATCTCAGTTGCCTCTACTTTTGAGAGCTGACCCGCGATTTCTGGTTTTCCTCCACAGCTCTGAATCAGGAAATCTATGTATGATTTAAGTGCCTCTTCTTCATTTTCTCCAAAGCGACGTAGACATTCCGCCCGTTTTTGAAAGGTCTTTCCTAAAGCATTACTATTTCCCATCAGAAATCCATGACCACACCAGGTATAATTTTTAAGTTGTTCGAGGGAATTGACCATACCGGCACGCAAAGGATTAAGATTAATGTATCTAACCAGTTCAGCCGCATAATGCTGATCCTGACAGAGAGTCGCTTTGAATCGGCCGCGGAATAAGGGGCCATGCTTGCCATGTCTTTTATTATAATAAGATGCATATCCACCGTTTAGTCCTCGCATCAGTTTACTCATGGGCTTTTCGCTTGTTCTTAGGAACAGATGATAATGATTGCCCATTAGAGCCCATGTGTAGCAGAGAAAACCGCTTTTGGTAAGGCCTTTCTCAAACCTGGAAATAAATTCCAATTTATCCTGGTCATCGACAAATAGAGGCTTTTCCTCAACCGAATGTGCCATGATATGCACCAGCGAACCAGGTGATTCCAAACGGATCATTCGAGGCATAGGTTCTCTCCAGAAGAGGTGGATAGGGTTT
>JAAYPC010000040.1 GCA_012519985.1 Fibrobacter sp. | reverse complement strand
CACCGGGATCATGCCTGAACTGCAGATAAACGCAACCAGTTCTTTAATGTGATCGTAAATCAGTGGTTCCCCACCACCGATAATCACGACCGATTCTGCACCCAGCAGCCTGGCTTGGGTAATAATTTTCTTCATTACTGATAATGAGATTTCGTCATGAACCGATTGACCGGAATCATTATTACAATAAAGGCATTTAAGATTACAGATACGGCTTGTTTCCAGCCGTATGGTCAACAGCTTACCATCATCCCTGAATTCTCTGGCACGATCATGGTCAATAGTATATCCAACTAATTTTGGTGGAGCTTTTTCGTTCATACTGGTTTTAATCCCTTGCACAAAAGGATGAAAAGGAGTCTATTTTATGATTCCACTGCTTGTTGATGTTACTGGTATTAATTGATATCAGACTGGCAATCTCCTGCCCCTGTCTTATTGCATGGTCGACATTACAATGCAAAAAAAGACCACGTCGCCCGAATACGCAGAGATTATTAACCTTTTTCAGATTATTCAGATATTTGTCAAATTTGATTTTCCAGTCAATCTCATAAATGGGATATGCCTTATTCACCCTTATTGCATGAAAATATACAATTGTAGGATTTTTGTTGATGATTCCTGCAGCTTGGAGATCATTAATACAGATTTTGCTTAGCGACAGATCATCCATTTCCCAGATGTTATCACCAATTGATACGGGAAATTCGAAGGTGATGACAGTTCCTGATATATTCTGGTTAAGATGAGGAGAGTATTTTTGAATAAAAGAGATCCTGCCACTGGGGAAATCACGTCCGGGAAAATAGAATGTTTCGTTGGAAATCTGCAGCTCTTCAGAAATGTGAAGAAAGGCAATGCATGTCTCTCTCCATTTTAATGTAGAATTATTCTGACCTGGAAACAGATGAGCATGTATGTCATCCAACGGTATTGTAGATAAGACTAATGGATAATCATATGAAAGTATATTTTTGGAACTATTGAGAATTGTGAGTTTTGAAATGGTATTTGAAGAGTCCGTCTGAATCGAAAGTATCTGTGAGTCAGAGAGAATTTTGCCACCATTTTTGATGATTCCTTTGGTGAGTTTATCTGCAATCGAACCTATGCCATGGCGAGGGTAATAGAAATAGTCGTGTTTACCAGTTATATTTTTAACCACCGATTTCATATTGAAAATAGTTTTTCTTCTGTTCATGCCCTCAATAGAGATTTGCTCTGGTGCAATTCCCCACAATTTAAAGACAAAGTCTTCATAAAAATGTTCATATATTCTTTTTCCCACATTATGAAGCATTGCAGATTTATAACTGGAAGTATCGTAAGGATATCTGAACCGTTCAATAAAACTCAACAGATATGAGAGTGATTGTTTTATTGGAAATACACTTAAAAAATTGGAAAAGCTGGGAGGGTACTTCAATTTCATGCCATGCAGATAAAGCAGGCCGCGACGTGGCTGCTTTATAAGCTCAACACCCAGAGTGTCTGTAATGAAACAGCGTATCTTTCTGCTGACTGTGCTTTGTATACGATGTGAGCCAATATCCACATTTAATTCATTAATCTTCAGTGTCGCAGAAAGACCACCAGTGTAGCTTTCTTTTTCTACAACTACCACTTTCTTCCCAAATATCCCTGTGAGCTCGTATGCAGCAGTAAGTCCGCTGATACCAGCACCAAGAATGACAATGCTTTTGAAGGTGCAATCTGACATCTTAAAGAAATGATAATATGTTATATGGGAACTGTAATAAAACCGGGCTTTCAGATATCAATATAAAACATGAACCAGATAATAAACAATGGAAAGTTTGCAAATTGCAGCAAGGTATAACCTGGCAGGGGATTATCGGTTATGGTTTTTGAATGTAAATGTCATTTTTGTCATTTTTAAGCATGTGGGTAGCTATCCTGAAAGCATAATAATTGATTCTACGTATCTCCTCCAGAAGATCGCTATGGATAGCGGTTGTCTGTAAAGATTCCGGTTTTCTGAGATAGAGCCGGTTCATGTGATGCTCAAAGAGCTGGTCATAAATTTTGTATACTTCTTTTTTTCTCTGAAAGACTGTACTTGCTAAAAGCTGATCATTAAGGACAAATGCTGCAATAACCTCTTTTAAATTGGCAATGGTTATTTCGAAGAAATCCATTATTTCATGTTTTCCTTCTTCAGAAAGTGGAAGAGGACTGAATTCTATCTTCTCTGAAAGCTGTGCGATTCCCTTGGATGCAAGATCTCCAATGTGTTCAAGATCTGTAGTAACCACGATTAGCTGATAAGCCTTGAAAGCCTGTTCAGGATTAAGTTCTTCCCTTGAAATACGGGTGAGAAATGCGATAATGCTTTGATGATAAAAATCGACTTCATTATCAGTTTCCACCAGCAGGTTTTTTTTGTGCAGTTCAAACTTCTCTATCAGATTCTTACATTGCTCGATCATCATGGTTACCTTCTCGGACATGTGCTCAATTTCTTTAGTCGCCTGGGACAATGCCAGAACCGGTAATGATAGCGTTTGTTCGTTTAGAAAGAGAGTATGATATTTTTGCATTTCTTTCTTGCCTGGCTTGACTATCTTAAGGATAAGCCGTTCGAAGAATTGAAGGAAAGGCAGAAACAGAATTGAGATAATAATATTGAAAAGTGTATGATATATTGCGATCTGTAATGCGAAAGAAGTTCCGCTTAAGAAAGGATCTATATAATTAATCAGCCCGGTAAAGGGGAAAACTACTGCAATACCCAGCAGCTTGAAAAGAAAATGAGCCCAGGCAACCCGTAAACCTTCAAGTTCACCGTTGAGAGTAGAGATAAAAGCGGTCAAACAGGTCCCCAGATTTGCACCCATGATCACAGGAAAGATATTAACCGCAGTCGGCATCCATCCTGCGCCAGTACTGTAAGATTCTAACAGAGTGATAAGGATCGCAAGCGTTGCTGCGCTGCTATGAATTATTGCAGTAATCAATGTCCCCGCTAAAAGTCCAAACCAGGGATTGCACAGACTGTCATGCATCCATTTTTCAAAATGAGGAAGACTCCTTAAGGGAGCAACACTTTGGGTCATCATATACATGCCAAAAAAGATAAACCCCAGTGCCATGATCAGTTTCCCATAAGCACTGAATTTTTGTTTTTTCCCATTAAGGGTGGAAAAAAAACCAACTGCGATCATCAGTGGGGCAATCTGGTAAATCTTAAAGGCAAAAAGCTGAACAGTAAATGTGGTCCCAAGATCAGAGCCAAGAATCATCCCCAGCGATTGTCCTAGTGTCAAAAGACGGGCACTGGCAAAACTTACTAACATCACAGTGGTAGCAGTGGAAGACTGTGTGATGAGAGTAATTACAACTCCAGCCAAATAGGCACTCAAACGATGGCGGGTGATGATATTGATAAGTTTACGAAGCGCTGTTCCGCCAACAGAACGCAGGCTCTTCTCTCCTTGCTGCATCCCATAAAGGAAGATTGCAATCCCACAGAAAAGAGAAAAAAGATCGAATATGGAAAATGACTGGTTCATGATATTCAGTAAAAAGAGTTAATTTTTTCGTAACTACTCAGCTCTAAAACAAATATCTGTTAAGAAATCAGAAACAATCAGATAGAATCGGATTGAATCAGACCATAGAATACCTAATGTAAGACCTGAAGACTTTTATTTCCGATTCTTAGTTTAGATATTCCTTCGGTGATTATTTCTGATTAAATATTTCCCTCTGATTTTTTAAGATAGATAGCTGAGTAGTTACAAATTATCAGAAATATCACTAATTATAACATTAATATCAGCCAGATTGTTAGATGATAGGCTGGCTAAATTGCAGTGCAGTATTAAAACCGATTATTAAAAAATCAGAAACCGGCAAGATTACGATATGCGGGTAATAATATATCTTGCCAGATCACTGAGGAGTTGGCCCTTTTCACCCAAAAATTCAATGTCTGAACAGGCTTGATCAATGAGTTGCTGAGCGTATTTCTTGGATTGTTCCATGCCGCAGATTGCAGGGAATGTTGCTTTGCCGTTTTCCCTGTCGCTTCCAGCGTCTTTGCCTAATTGCTCAGTTGTGCTTTCTTCATCCAGAATATCATCTGCCACCTGAAAAGCCAGACCCACCCGTTTTCCAAATGAAGTAAGCTTGTCAAGGACTTCCTGAGAAGCATTAGCCAACATCGCTCCGATTCTTATAGAGGAGCAGATCAGGGCCGCTGTTTTATTGAGGTGAATATATTCCACAACTTCACGGGTGACCTCTTTACCCTCAGATTCGAGATCAACCACCTGTCCACCAAGCATGCCCCTGGTTCCAAGAGCTCCGGCGATCTCTGCTATGATATCAACTCTGCCGGTTCTGGTCAGTACTTCAAATGCAGCAATGCAAAGGGCATCACCACCCAAAACAGCTAAAGCCTCATTGAAGGCTCTGTGAGCGGTTGGTTTTCCTCTTCTGAAATCATCATCATCCATACAAGGCAGATCGTCATGAATAAGCGAAAATGTGTGAAACATCTCAAGTGCTGCTGATGCCAGGCGTGGATGCTCATCTTCAAAATTTCCGCCGCAAGCCTCATAAGTAGCCATTAGAAGGCACGGTCTTATTCTTTTTCCACCGGCAAATGTGCTGTAACGCATCAATCTGTGAATCGAATCGGGATAAGTGGTTTCTGCAGGAAGTACCTTATCGAGGGTAGCATCTGTGACATGTGATACTTTTTTGGAATATTCTTTCAAATCACTCATCCTGGTTCTCTCCGGCTAAAAAAGATTCAAGCGTCAAACCAAGCACCCGTTCCATAAACTCTCCGTTTTCTCCCTTGAACAATTCCTTTACTTTTCCCTGGGCATTTTTCAGATGAGAGTCACACCTGCGTATCAGATGTATTCCATTTTCAAAATAGTGAAGAGCATTTTCCAGGCTAAGATCATCCCGCTCAAGTTCTTCTACCATTCTTTCAAGTTCGGCAACTGACTGCTCAAAGGACATCTCTGAGATGATGGAGAGATCAAGAGGTAATACCTGCTGCGATTTTCGGCTTCTGGTTTTATTTTCTTTCATAATGCAAACTTTCTTAATTAATCTAATTTACTGCATTCTGCATGTCAAAATGCGGTATTCAAATTTTTGTCGCTGTCAATAGAAATTATGCTTCCAAGGGCTGAACCGGAATGGAAGCGAAGTTTTACCGTCTCTCCAGGAGTAAGTTCACTGGAGTTGCGAACGGTTTTTCCATTCCCTTTTGATACCACAGCATAGCCTCTGGCCAGAACCGAGAGAGGACTGAGCGAATTAAGTCTTGATGCAGCAGATGATAAACGGGCAATATCCCGTCTGAGGATAATTCCAAAACCTCTTGAACATCGGTGCTCAAGTTCATCACAATATTGACTCGTCTCTAAAAGCATCCGCAATGGCCGACGAAGGGCATTTCTATTAATCAACCCATCATACCGATCCTGTATTCCCAGAAAATATCTTTGAAAAGCAATACTGAATCTATCGACATAAGCAGTAAAATATCTTTGACTTTCCTTGTTATCCGCAACAACCATCTCTGCGGCTGCCGATGGGGTAGGGGCTCTCAGGTCGGCAACGAAATCTGCTATGGTGAAATCGATTTCATGGCCTACAGCAGAGATTACCGGGATTTTTGACTCGTATATTGCCCTGGCCACGATCTCCTCGTTAAATGCCCATAGGTCCTCGATTGAACCGCCTCCCCGGCCTGCAATGATACAGTCTACCTTGCCGTAATCATTGAAATTGCGAAT
>JAAYPC010000285.1 GCA_012519985.1 Fibrobacter sp. | reverse complement strand
CTTCGTCATCGCAGTTTTGAACTTCGTCATCGCAGTTTTGAAGCTTCGTTATCGCAGCTCCGAACTTCGTTATCGCGATTCTGGAGCTTCGTAATCGCTGTTCGGAATTTCGTAATCGCAGTTCTGGAGCTTCGCCATCGAAGTTCCGAACTCCATCATCGCTGTTCAGAACTCCGTTAGAATAAGATCCCCCGCCGAAAAAAAAGGTTGTGTGAAAAAACCATCGACACCGGCTTCTAACTTATCCTTCACATAATCTATTTCTTTGCTCAAACTTGATCGATATTGATCGATTCCTGAAAATACCTTTAATTCTGGCATCTCTTTTTTTAGAACGCGTATCAATTCCAGACTTGTATTTCTATAAACCTTTTTTGACATATCCTGTGGTTTATCACCAGTTATAACAAGAACATTTTTAATTCCAGTATTAATGAATGTTTCTGTAAGTTCAAAACGCTCTCTCAGGTTAAAATCAATTGATCGTAAATGTGGTATTACATTTTTAAACACCGGCAATCCATATTGACAAGCTTCACAGCTCCGGATAGGAAATCTCAACAAATCCGGAATGTTTAAGGTGTCTACTTCTGGAAACAATTTTTTGATTTCCGATATCTGGGCTTTTATTTCTTGGTGATTTCTTGGAACAAGCTCAATTGATATAGAGGTCATTGAATCTCCTGTGATCTATTTTTTCCCGCCTTTTCCTGGCAGTGCACTTCTGTCTGTCATAATGAGAAAAAGTTCCTAAAATCAGCACAGATTGTTTATTATTAAACTGCCATAATATTAACGGAGTACCAGCAAAGATAATTTGAATTTATTTATAGATGCAACAAACTATAATGATGATTATAAAATAACTGTAAATATCGGCAAACATTTTTGCCGGATGGTTCTGAATTATTTAGGCCTGAATCGTCCGGATTTAGGTTTTAATTCTACTCCGTCCCCAAATAATGAAGATCAACTGAGCAAAAAATCGCAGATTAGATCTGGACATTTCCTGCCTCATTCCAGAAACCTTCTTGAGCTTAGTTAAGATTTTTGAGAATGGAAAAAGCGCTATCTTAAAGGCCACTCTAAATCATACATCACTAAAAGACTATGGCAGTATTGTTGTAGAGATCCTTAGAAGATAAGTCGGATAACCCCATTGAATTTCATTTATCATTCGGGTAATTATCTACAGCATGTAAACCGACAATACCAAATCTGAAAAGAAAAAATCCTTTTCAAATCAGGCATCTTCTCCCGATTTGTTAAATTCACTTTTAACAATCAGTCCCGAAAAAGGCTGCTCCTTCTCTGCTCTATTGAAAGCTGAGGTATCCACCCGTATACCTGAGAATGCTTTAAATGTTGAAGTGTTGGTTTTTTGAGGATTAACTACAGCAGGAGGCCCCTGCGATTCCGGTGCACTTTCCTGCAGATACTGTGATACGGAAGACATAGAAATGGATTCTGTTTCAGTTTTATAATCCTGAACAATTGCAGAGAGTTTATCCTGGTTTTGAGTGTTGAAAATTGTCTTTTGCAGTATGGATATCAATGCACCGTCAAAGCATTGCTCATCAACGATCAGATTCTGAACCTTTTCAACGATATTACCAGGAAACTTTAAAATGTCACTAAACAACGCATATACTAACAGCATTAAATGATTTTTCCCGTTCTCAATTCCATTCTCCTTTATATATCTGCTTAAACACAACTTCACCTCTTCAATACCGCTGAATGTCCCGCTAACCCCTGTCAGCTTTTCACCTATCAATCGTGCAACCAGTCTGCGAATCTCCGGTTCCATAGACAAGAGCACATCGGCAAACGTCTCTCTTTTTTCTCTGTCCAGTTTATTCACACACAGATCAAAATCCTCTTTCCCTTTCAGCATACACAACAGAAGGATTCCCAGCGAATACAATTCATGATGTCTTTTGCAGACTTTACCCTTATGAATATCAGGATGATTAAAAATGCTTAATTCATTTTTAACCAGCCCTGTGCCATTGTAGCGATAGGTCAGCAGATCGGCAATACCGGTATCGGTTAAAAAAACCGATCCATCATAAGAGATCAGGATCTGATCCGGACAGATATTACCATGAAACATAAACCCAGAGTTTTCGCAAGGGAACCGGTGTGTATATTCAAGGATATCGCTGATTCTGTTTATTATATGAAAGACTGCCGATACAGGCATTTTTAGTTTCAGCGCATAAAGCCTTTGAAGCAGTTGAGTCAGCGTGATACCCCCGACATACACATTTGTGATGTAATACTTTTTTTTGTTCTTCTCTGAGCATTCCCCAAAATCCACCAGCCTGGGAATACCACTGTGCTCCAGCATCCTTGCCGCTGCCAGCCGCTTTAATGTAGTACCAAATATTGGTGGAATAGCTGTTTTGATTATTACCTTGTGCGACAGATAATCGTTGAAGCATTCACCTGTCATTACTTCAGAATACAGATTTCTTACTATTATTTTTTGGATTTTGTATTTCATTTCAGAATCCTGGCCATAGAAGAATTGTACCATTATGAATGTGATAGCGAACAAAACAAAGCAACAGTTATTCCATGAGCAATACAAGGTAACTATGCTGGTATCTGATGGCAAAAAAATAACGAAATAATATCAAATCGGAAAAAACAGGGAATAATATTAAAACAATATCTAATCAGAAGTAATCTGAAAATAATATCTAAACGAAGAATAGGAGTGAAAAAACTCCATATTCTTCTTATGTATAGCTTTCATTATTGCAGAAAAAATGGTTGCAGCTAATTTCAGGAAGTTTCTTGCTGTTCCACGGTTCCCTGAGTATGGGAACTTAAAGTGTTCATTGTAGTACCCGTATCCTGTTTATATTTACTTACTTCTACTACCAGAGCAAAGTACCCCATCAGATCCTTATTCTCATCAAAATAGGGGTTTGTAATAAACAGAAAGTAAGCCATCGATCCATCAGGACGGTTTATGCGTATCTCAGAAGTGTACCCGTTCCCACTGGAGCAGCGCTCGAATTGTTTTTTAAGTATAGTAGTACCGATCAGCTTTTCCCGTTCGGCTCCCATTATTTTGCAGAAGGAATTATTTACTACAATCAGACGGAACTCTTCATCAGCCAGACAAAATCCAGCAGATGTGGTAGAAAGGATCGTACGCAAGCGTTTCTCATTTTCCGATATTTCGACTGATTTGAGTCTGGCCTCCTCAAACAGGAAAAAGTGGCAGTTCTCAGGTCTGTTGAGTCCATTGTAAATGGCTATGGCCATATTTGCGCAACTGTCATATCCGCAGGCACAGCAGTTATGAAGATCGGTATCGCAGTTTTTCCGCATCATTTTATATATTTTTTTCAGCTCTTCCTCTGAAGGGATAATGATCCTGTTGTTGATACTGATATCAGAATACTCTCTTTTATACAAATCGGCATCCCAGAATTTTGAAACGACCTGATTGATTTTCTCCAAACTTGCAGATGATTCATCTCCTGATGGTTTGTTGTATTTAGAGATTGCCTGATGTGTACGGGTCCTTACAGCCTGCTCAATATCATCAAGCGGAAACTGATCAGTAACTGTCAGCGGCCCGCCATTACATCCTTTTTCACAATTTAGACAATCGATAAGAATTGGAGCTGTGCTGTTTTTAATAGATTGACTCAGGCTATCCAGGTATGGATAGATATTCTTGACTCCTTCAATTTTCCTTGAGGCTTCAGAGATCCCCGGAACCCACCTTTCAGCAGTCTTTAATAAACCTCCCGGACTTGAAAAACCAACAGCCCGCTCTGCAGGTGGATTCATGTAGTGTTCTTTTGGAAACTGAAGCAGATTTATGTTGTTCTTTTGTAAATAGTTGCTTATAGATTTGAAACCTACATTGTAATCACCCAGTCCGGTCTGATGGAATTCCCGCTTTTTGGCCAGACAAGGTGATATTGCGGCAATTTTGTGTTCTGCATATTTTGGATAATGCTTTTTTATCATCTTCATGGTGTGAAGCATGGGGCTGTCTACCGGAGCCAGATATGGAAGCAGTTCCGGGATATACATTTCTATATAAGTGACAATAGCCGGACATGGCTGGCTTATTACCGGTTTACCGATTTTTTCATTGTTAAGAAGTTCGATATAGGATTTGACAGCCAGTTCAGCACCAAAACTGACATCAAAGACTGCTTCTATACCAATATTTCTCAGCCACCCATTAAGATTATACCAGGTTTGCGGGAAATTGGAGGTTACAGATGGTGCCACAATAGCCACAACTTTCTGCCCTGCAGCCAGATCCTCCATAAGTGAATCGAAATCATCGATCCAGAAACGAGCGTTATGGCTGCATGCCTGTATACAATTGCCACAACCTATGCACATGTAAGGATTCACACTTACATATTCACCACTGCCATCGTTGCAGTATTTAACAGGGCAGGCTGAGATACAGGTGTGGCAATTTACACATTTCTCACTGTCAACACCAACACTGACCGGCAATTCTTTAAGTTTTTTACCGATAACCATCAGAAACTCTTCCAATTTCAGGTTAAAGCTGTAATCACCAGTGCCAGGAGGAAAGATGATTCAGATACACAAGGGAACCTTTCCTGGTTATCCCACAGATCAGAAAGTATCAGGATATCGTTACCAAATAATACTATTCCTGCAACCAGCAATAAACTCAGAAGGATGATCAGCAGGATTATAATGGCATTCCTCTTTCTTTTCACACGCAGATGTTCTGAATTCTTTTCCAGGTCACTGTTATTATTAATATCATCAATGCTCAAAGAACTATTATCTATTATCTCAGTATCAAGCTCGATCACCCTGCCATCAATTTTCAACTGTTCTTTAATTGGTGGTTCATCTTTGGAAAGCAACAACGCATCTGCTTCCCTGTACATACCCTCCGGATCTTCCAGGAACGACCTTACTGTCGTTTCAGGCGTTCCCTTGTTAAATTGACTATGTATCTCATCCAGATGAGTGCAAAGATCTGCCGCCGACTGATAGCGGCTGTTCTTGTCTGTACGCAAGCATACCTGTGCAACCGAGGCGAGTCTGAGGTCAATTGGCTTCTCATAATCTTCAAGACGGACAAACTGATTTTTCTCTTTTGCCCTGATCAGTTGAATCATTGAAGTCTGCGGAAACGGATTTCTCCCACAAAGCATCTCATACATTACCGCTCCGAAGGAATAGATATCAGACAATGGGTCTATCGGATATCCACTTATCTGTTCAGGTGAGAAATAATGTATGGTTCCCACTATGTTTTCTGAGTCGATTGTATGAAGTCCGGTTTCTATTGGCCGAGCAACTCCGAAATCCATCAGTTTGACTATACCATTGTTGCCAATCATTATGTTTGATGGCTTTAAATCCCGATGTATCAGACCTTTGTATGTTTTACCGTAAATTACCAGCTCCAGGCAATGTGCATACGACAATGCCCGGGCTACCTGGACTGCAACCGCGGCTACCAGCATAGATGGGAGATCCTTATATCTGGAAATAAGTGAACTTAATGTCTCCCCTTCTACAATGTCCATTTCTATATAAGGTATACCATGCCAGTCCCCTATCGAGTGCACCTCGATGATGTTAGGATGATGCAATTTGGCTAAGATTCTGGCTTCAGTATGAAATCTGGTCCAGGCTATCTTCTGACTGGTAGGAATCAGTATCTTTACAGCCCGATAGACTTCCAGCCTCTCATTCCAGGTCCTGTAAACTTTGGCCATTCCTCCGCTACCCAGTACTCCTGTAATCACACCAGATCCAAGCTGGATCGGTTCATCTCCGGATGGCAGTTTTTGTTGTGAATCTCCCGAAGAGATATCAAGAGAAAGATTGACAGACTTTTCTTTTCTGGCGACTGGAACTGCATTCCCGGGCGGCTGATGCGCAGCTTCCGCAATCTCTTCTTCTATGATAAGAGGCTGTCCACCGGATGATTTCTCATCTTTAAGCAACTCAAAGGAAGTTATGGTGGTTTCTGAGAATTTGGGTATCCTGCTCTCCTCTGCCTTCTCCTTCTTGTTTTTTTTCAATTTCCCATCAAAATCGGTGTCAATAGAAATATCAGTCAGCGTAGTATCTTTAGTATTTTGCGATCGGCTAAACTCTTGTGTATCAGTAATCTTTTTACCTATGTAGATTTTTGTCCCGGTTTCCGGAAAGACCTCTTCATCGGTTTTGTTGTTTTTATCTTTTTTCACAGCCAGCTTCTTATTTTGCCCCGAAACCATAACTCTTCTGTAGCCAGTATTGGTGTCAGCAGTAAAATCAGGAATATCAGAAAATGCATCCTCTCGTTCCGAAGATCGCAAATTGGATTGTGGTGACATCAACATCCTCTCGCTGATATAAAGTTACAGGTTTCCTGCAGACATCATACAAGAACGGAAGGCCCGATTATAAGTATTATCATCATTCTAAAAATCTTTCAACATATAAATGGCACCAGTCCGGAAACATTGGCTTCTTTTCTATACAGAAATACTTAAGAGCTAAACTATCAGAAAAAGCCAAAGCACTCTTAACACCCGTCTGCTGAGGCAGTTTACAAACATGGACCTGACACAAAGATTATTTGCGGCTTTTCAGGTATAAATTGTTTTGATATTGATTTCTATTTTTTTGATTTGATATTCTCAGGATCTTTTTTTGTCCTCAAATACCGGGTAGTTACGATTAATTTATGACAGAACAGAAAATCATTTTGACTCTTTTCTCTGGCCAATACTGTACTATTCGATGTATTTTGCATCTTCAAATTAAGCAATTTGAGTTAAAGATATGGGAGTATCTGAATGGAAAGTTCCGAAATAGTAAAATTGATTCAAAAGGATGCCACAGTTCTTCAGAATCAGTTCAATGAGACTGCAGGCCTGTTTCTGGAACCCCGTCTCTGCCAGTTTGAAGATTTCAGCGGTAATCTTTTAAATCTGTGGGTAATATTCAAAAAAGAGGAATATCTGATTACATTTGATGAAAAAAGCAGCCGTTACGGCCTGGCATTCAAAAACATTTTTAATCATCTGGTTTTTCTGGGCAACTATAAATCTCTCCAGGATACCTACGAAAATCTGATCAGCCGCGACTAATGACACCTCAGGATACCTCGAAAACTCAAAGATGTTTGAATAATTTCAAGGACTAGAACGAAATATCCTGATATTTTTTTATTTGCATGACTGTCTCTGTAACAGAAAAATACAACCTTTGAAAGGAACCATGATAGATGCCACAGTGTAAACGTCCCCCAAAGAAATCACTCGAGAAAACTCATAAATGCCCCAGATGTACTTCCAGAGGCTACAAGAAAGCAGAAAAATTGAGTCTCCTGGAAAAAATCAAATTTTTAGGATGTACAGTTTATGTATGCCTCAAATGTGGTAAGAAGTTTGCGTGATCAATCCTTCGCGAGGACGCTACGGATTGCAGGCACTTCACAAAGATACTACGGATTGCAGGCAGTGCCTTTTCGAAAATCCTTCAGATGCTCGCAGCGACTTTTCGAAAATCCTTTAGAGTGCTGGCAGTACCATTTCGAAGATTTCTGATCGCGGACATCTTTTAATCCAATTTTGTTATTGATTTTTCTTCGAGATCGCCTAAGAGTTTTATTTTAAATTGCATAGTATTTAATAGTTAGTCTTCAAGAAGACGCCTGCTATCCGAAGCGTCCTCGCGAAGGATTGAAATGTAGTTTGAGAGTATTTCCAAGGATTGAGCCCGGAAAATATGATCACGGTATTGTGATGCTCCGGGCATCCCTTTAATATACCATGCGATATGCCTTTTCATCTCTTTTAAGGCACATTGTTCACCATATTCTCTGGAGAACTCCAGCAGGTGTCTTAAAGCCATATCCAGCTTCTCCTGAGCAGAGACGGGTGAGATACTCTTGCCCAGAAAAGCGCTCCGGATTTGGGAAAAAATCCAGGGATTTCCATACGCTCCCCTTCCAATCATCACCGAATCGCATCCGGTTTCTTCAATCATTTTTAGCGCATCGGAGGGAGTGTTGATATCCCCATTTCCGATCACCGGAATCGAAACCGTTTTTTTTACCTCTGCAATCCTTTCCCAGAAAGAGTGCCCCGAAAAACCCATAGTTTGTGATCGGGGATGAACAGTCAGGGCTGCGGCTCCACAATCCTGAGCGATTCGGGCAAATTCGGTATCCACCCATTCATGCTTATGCCAACCGGAACGAATCTTGACCGTTAGAGGAATGGAGAGCTCTTTTTTCATTGCTTTGAGAATTTTTTGGAAAAGAGATGCATTCTGCAATAGTGCAGATCCTCCGTTTTTCTTTACTACTTTGGGCACAGGGCATCCTGAGTTCAGATCGATGAAATCAGGTCTTACATGTTTCTGTACAAATGCAGCAGCTCTTGCCAAATGATCCGGGTCAGAACCGAAAAGCTGAATACCTATTGGGCGTTCATATTCACTGAACTTCATCAGATCCATGGTAGCTTTTGCACCGTAAAAGAGTCCCTCTGCACTTACCATTTCAGAGATAACCACATCAGCGCCCTGTTCTTTGCAAATGGAACGGAACACTTTTTCCGTTATCCCTGCCATGGGCGCAAGTATTACTTTATTATTCAGAAAATCCATAGACTGTAAAATAATCTATAAGTATAATTTGATCAAAATCGGACCAGATCCGATAGAATTGGAATTATTCCGGGAGTAAGCAGGAAAAAGAATACGGGCCCCAAGAGAGAATCAGTCATGAAAAGTTATGAGCAGATACAGTTTGATAGTTCACCTGCCATGCTTGCTGCCTGGCCGGGAATGGGAAATGTCGGACTCATTACGGTAGATTACCTGCGACGTAAATTAGATGCTAAAGCATTTGCCGAGATCGATATGAGCCCCTTTTTTATTCCCGATTCTATACTGGTAAAAAACGGTATCGCCGACTTTCCAGAAATCCCCAGCAGCATTTTTTATTATACCCATAACCCGAATCTGATCATTTTCCAGAGCAATGCACAGATTAATGGTCGTGAAGGTATCATGATAATCAAAATGATTCTCGAGGTAATTCTTCAGTTCCAGACCAAGCAGATTTTTACTTTTGCAGCATTTGCCCAGCCCACTTCTCACCGTAGCCAGTCACAGATTCTGGTCAGTTGTAATTCTTCATCGATGCTGGAGAAGATGATCGCGTTGGGCTTAAATCCCATGCCCGATGGCTATATAGCGGGTCAGAACGGCTTACTTCTGGGTGTGGCGGCATCACATAAAATCGATTCTGCCTGCCTTCTGGGCACAATTCCTGGTTATGCCATGAATCTTGATTACCCTAAAGCTTCACTCGAGCAGGTCAGATCCATCTGTAATATCCTTAAATTCAATATCGATCTATCAGATCTCGAGGAAAGTGTGCACCTGATGGAGCATCAGTATGAACTGATTGAGGAAAGGATAAAGGACTACATTCCATCTATCAACAAAGAGGAAAATGATGAAATTTCAGAGATTGAAGAGGAAAAAGTGCCTCATTACATAATGGAGAAGATCGAGAAGATGTTTCAGCAGGCATTAAAGGATAAAAGCCTGGCATCCCAACTGAAAAAAGAGCTGGACCGATGGAATCTGTTCGAATTGTATGAGAACCGGTTCTTAGATCTTTTCGAGTAACCAGGATTAGCTGTTTAAATACCAGAGACAAGCAGTGTCCGGTTTGATTAAACAAACGGATACTTCTTAAATCAGCTTAAGTATACAAATACAAACCAAATCTCAAGTAACCAATCTTAAACAAATCCCAATAACCAATCATTCAAATTCCAAACAAGAAAAGAATTCAGTTGCTGCCGAATTTCGGATCTCGCATTCCAAAATTTCTTACTCCTTTTCCGGTTTGGAATTTAAAGCATTGTAATTTGGATTTTGTGATTTGTGATTCTCTTTGGATACAGTGATCTTTTGTAAAATTAACCGGACACTACTGAACAGACACAATAAAATCAATCAACAGATCGTCTCAATCGGAACCTTGCCTTTTAGATCTACGACCTGGCTGGATAAGAATTTTTCCGGATCAGGAATTGCATTTACACAACTGAGTGGAAGATTGTTTGCATGCTTAGCTAAAAACTGCTGACCGTAGTTGTTCCAGACTTTATCAAAGGTAGTGATATGACGCCTTTTCAATACAATCTCAGTTGTGACAATCAAGCGATAATCGTGGTTAATTTGCATGCAGAAATCAAGATCATGAAAACAGTTGCCCTTGAAACACTGCTGATCAAAGGCAGCATTCTGTAGAACCGGTCTCTTTACTGCCATAAACACCCCATCTATTGCCACAACCGGGAAATCACCTTTCTCCTGAGAGAAGACCACAGCGAAGAAATCACCATTTTCCAGATGGTGAACCACACGCCCTTTAATAAAGGGTCTGCCTGCTGCGGTCCAGGAATACTTTTCTGCAAAGAGGTATTGTGTTCCAGCTACACCGATGGCACCTAACCAGGGGTCAGCAGCAAATTTTTTCTCCAGAACCATTCCCCATCCCGGTTTCATGAAAAGCACGTCCTCAGGAACAAATACCAGGATATCACCAGTAGCATGTTCAATTCCCTGGTTATATGCCTCAGCCAGTCCAATTCCGCCACTACCATCAACCATTATAAATTGATGATCTACACCGATGGTCTTAGCAATATTTCTCTCCTGAATAGTCTCTTCAGCAGGTTTGGCCCAGCAGGTAATCACGCTAATCATAGTATCCTCATAATTTTTTTGATAGAGAGTTCCAGTGATGGGAGTAAATTATAATAATTTTTCTTGTTTTTGCCTATATCCTTCTTTTGATTGCCTGTGACGGCACTTCCAGCCCTTTTTTAATCACCTCTGATCCGAATCTGGCATTAATTTTATCCACCGTACGTTCACAGGTTTCCAGAGGATCGCTTGAGTCGGGCGCAGCGAAAAGATTGAGTTGAATCTGCTGATCCAACCCGGTAATACCTACCCCGATGAGCCGGAAACATCTCTCATCCAGCTCCTCAAGTATACCGATTACTGTGTCATAGATGGTTTTGGCCAGGTTGGTCGGTTCTGCCAGTGACTTTCGCTTTGTATGACGGCTGAAATCGGGTCTGCGGTAGGTTAGAAATACAGTGCTTGCTTTCACCCCGTTATTTCTTGCCTGCCGTGCCACATCCTGAGACAATCGATGTAAAGTTTTTTTCCACTCCTGCCTGTCAAAGCAATCAACATTAAAGGTGTGTTCTCTGGAGATTGATTTTACAGAGTCCTCCTGCTCCACCTGTCTATTGTCAATACCTCTGCACAAATAGTAGAAAGCCACCCCCTGTTTACCGAATCTTTTACAGAGGCAATCCATTGAAAGTTTCTGCATATCTCCTATGGTATTTACAGAACAGCGGTTAAAAATTTCTTCACTTCTGCTTCCAACCCCCCACATCCGTCTCAGAGGCAAGGGGGCAAGCCATTTTTCCAATTGTTCACCTTCAAATGGGGCACAGGTTATTCCATCTGGTTTATTTATATCAGAAGCGATTTTTGCTACAAATTTGCTGGAAGCGATTCCTATGGAAGCAGTCAGGCCCTGTTGCTTTTTAATTTGCTGGGAGATCTGTTTTGCAGCATTCAATGGTTCACCGAACAGTTTTTCGGTTCCGCTCATATCAATGAAAGCTTCATCTACCGATACTTGTTCGATCTGAGGAGAGAACTGCTCTAAAATTCTCATTATTTGCCCGGAAACTCTTTCATACACCTCCATCCTTGGAGTAATGAAAATGCCCTGGGGACATCTGCTGAATGCCTCGTTGATGGGCATGGCAGAATGAATACCAAATTTACGGGCTTCATAGCTGGCAGTGGACACCACACCCCGGTTTCCCGGTTTGGCGCCCACAATAAGCGGTTTTCCCCTGTATTGAGGATTATCCCTTTGCTCAACCGCGGCAAAGAATGCATCCATATCCACATGAAAAATGATGCGTTGCATGGATCAGAATATAATACGGTGAAAGTATTGATGGCTATTATCACACCGGAGAAGCAGGTGGAGCAATTTTTCCATAATCTGCCCGAATCCTTTTTAGATGCAAGAACTGTGACTAAAGCTGTTAAGGTATCCTGTTATGAATGATGCTTTCCTGAGTTTTGTTTCTGAATACTTCTCTGTAGAAAAGAAATTGATCAACAAAAAAACCCGGATAGAAGCACTGGAGAGAACAGCACATGACCGGATTGTTTTTACTTTTGAATTGGAAAAACACTTTGGAATCGAATTTGGGGAAGAGGAGCTTCTTAAATTGCGTAACTTGGGAGACTACCAGGCATTGCTGGAAAAAAAGCTTCAGAAGAAGGAGAGTAGTTTAAAGAAAGCAGCCTGAAAGAGCGGCCTGATAATTGCAGTTTCTAAGGAATGACTGTCCTTAATTTGCCAAGGAGGAACTATGTTTTGGCAATGGATCAAGAATTTTATGATTGCGCTAACACTTCTACCCGCTACCATTTTGGGGCAAATTACCGATACCATGCAGGATACCGGAGCGTATAATGGAGCTGCAGATGGAGCGGCGTCTACAGGATGGTGGTGGTTTTGGGTAGTAATGCTTTTACTGATAGTAGGTATTGCAATCTGGTGGGCCGCCCGAACAGGTGCTCAGGGTGGAGCAGCCAGACCCAGGGGAGGAGCAGCACCCCGCGCATAAAATCCGGGGCGATCGGTTGATCGCCCAACTTTCTCCTCCGCATCACATCATACTGCAGCCATCTTTATCGGCTCAATGGTGTTAAACTTTCCCGGTTTTCTGACCTGATATAAAGGGAGTTCAAAATCCACAGTGCAACCGGGACCGGGATTACTGTTTCGAATCGAAACTGTCCCATTATGAACTTCCAGAATATGCTTTACTATAGCCAGTCCCAAACCGGTTCCTTTCTTTCTGGTGGTGAAAAACGGCTCGAACATCCTTTTGAGATTATCTTCTTTAATTCCAGTCCCCTGATCACAAATATTTACCTTCACATACTTGCCCTCTTTTTGTACGCAGATGGAGATAACGGTTCCTTTGGGACTGTGCTGAGAAGCATTCTCCAGGATATTCATGAAAACCTGCTGAAGTTTCAGTGGATCACATTTTATTTTTAACTCCTCCTCTGTTTCTGCCTTTTTTATCTCTATGGTGTAGTCGCTATGATCTCCTGAACTTTTCCACAAAGCCACCGACTCTTTTACAAGATCGTAAAAGTTGACGATAACCACCTTGGAGCGTTCTATGGGTTTACCAAGTTCCAGCAGATCCTGCATTAAACGGGTTAGCCTCTCTACATGGGTAAAGACGTGGTCTTTATAAAGAAGATAATCAGGCTTATCCCCTAACTCCTGAAAGAGAGCTTCCAACACCACAGAAATAGCATTCAGGGGATTTCGCACCTCATGGGCCACTCCAGATGTCAGTAAACCCAGTATGCGAAGTTTCTGACTCTGAGTCAACTGATTTTCCTTCTCCACCTGAGGATTAATAAGATCCTGAGTAAATTGGTACTGTGGAATTTCCCTGATAATTAGAGTTAAACCGCATTCATTGGGATAAGCACAGATCTCATATTGATACTCCTTTTCCTCTCTGGTCATGATGAATGTTGAGATGGTTGTTTTAGGCTGCTCCAGAACACTTTTTAACATATCCTGAATCTCCAGTCCTGGATTTTCCGGAAAAAGCTCATAGAAAGGACGAGTAAGGGCAGATCTGGCAGTTACTCCGGTTAGCTTTTCCGCAGCCCTGTTCCAATAAACACATTTTAAATTGGAGTCCAATACAATTAAAACATCGGTTATACTCTCAGTTATCCGTCTGTAACGCTCCTCATTTTTAGCAATCTGCAACTGGTTTGATTTGATTCGTGGTATCATCTGAAATTCTGAAACATCTCTTCGCACCACCGAAAGCAGCCTTGAGTATTTTTTCCTGCTCACAAAGTCACTAGCCCCCAGACGCATGGCGTAAACTATCAGCTCTTCATCCGTTTCAGATGAAATTACCACAAAAGGTAGATCAGGATTTATTTCTCTGACCAGCTTTATACCATTTTCCAAAGTAATATTTTCTATCTCATTGCTGAAAAGAACCAAATCCCAGTATTTCTGCTTCAGACTCTTCAACATCTGCGCGGTCTCAACACGTTCTGAATAAAGATCAAATCCATCTTTGGATAATACAGCCTCCATTTTCGCGACATCCTCATCCGAATTCTCCACCATTAAAACACGAAGAATGCATTCCATATTTCTTTACTCCAGATAAATGGTTACTATAGGAACAAACACATAGTCTGCCACAGAATCATCTAAGGCTGACATGGGTGTTTTTCTAAAAAACGAGAATTGAAATGGGAAAAATGAGAAAAGAGATAACGGAATCTTAATATAAAACTTTCCCCTCTCAAAAAAATAAGAATAAAAAAATTTTTTTAAGTCTCCCGGATTGTGGTCCAGGAGGGCAAAAAGAGGTAAAGTGGTTATGGAGTGATTCTTTCAGACAACGATCGGGTCCTTATAACTTTCCAGTTTTCTGTAAAGAGACGAAAGTGAAATACCCAAAGCTCTGCTGGCTTCGGTTTTATCCCCAAAGTGCTTGAGAGCTTTAAGGATATGTTTTTTTTCCAGAAGCTCCAGACTCCACAGATGAGGGGACTGTTGTGTAGAAGAATTATTGACATTAAGTAAGCCTGGAAAGTGCTCAACAGTCAGAGGTTTGCCCTGAGATAATAGCACTGCCCGCTCCAGCATATTTTTTAGTTCTCTCAAGTTTCCTGGCCAGGAGTAGGCAGAAAGCAATTTGATAACCGAATCATCTATGGATTGATAATTTAAGCCGAAGCCACTCAAAATGTGAGCAATTAGGCCAGGCAGATCTTCTTTCCTGTTTCGCAGAGAAGGAAGTTCAATAGGGAAAACACAGATTCGATAATAAAGATCGGAACGGAAAGCACCTTCCAGTGAAGCCTGTTTGAGATTGCGGTTAGTTGCACAGATAAGCCGGAAATTACTGTTTCTGGTTTTATTTTCTCCGATTCTGCGAAAAGTTTTCTCTTCGATGGTTTTCAAAAGTTCTGCCTGCACTTCAGGATCCATATCACCGATCTCATCGAGAAACAACGTTCCTCCATCGGCTATCTCAATCAGACCATCTCTGTCCTTTATAGCCGATGTAAAGGCACCTTTGGTATGCCCGTAAAGTTCACTTCTAAGAAGTTCGCCACGTAAACTGGAGCAGTTAAGCTCTACATAGTTACCATTTCTGCGGGAGCTGTGATCATGAATCCATCTGGCCAGAACCCCTTTACCAGTTCCGGTTTCTCCCAGTAACAAGACAACAGAGTCGTTAAGTGCCGCAACTCTTGCATATTCAATTGTTTTCTCGATTTCCGGGCTTATACCAAAGTAAATACGAGGATTTTCTGGAAGTAAACGCTTATGAATCTGTTCACGCCTTTTAAGTTCTTCTACCTGTAAACTGTTCTGAAGGCTGAGCTCCAAGGCTTCCATCTCCACCGGTTTGGTAAGAAAATTAAAAGCCCCATACTGCATAGCCTCCACCGCAGTTGAAATATCGCTTATCCCTGAGATCACTATTATGGCTGTAGACTCACTGGACAAGCTGATCTCTCTAATCAGATGCAAAGAACAGCCATCCGGTAATTTTAAATCCAGAAGTACAGCGTTAAAATTTTCCGCTGCAAGCAACTGCCTGCCCATAGCCAGAGAGTTGGCAGTCTTGATGTAATACCCCTTGAGGGATAAATATTTTGAATAGCCTAAAAGTGTAGTCTCGTCATCTTCTATTAAAAGTACTTTCGGGTTTCTCACGCTTTAACCCCTGGTTTCCGGTTGAATTAAACGGTTTTTTATATTTATACTATAAACCAGAGCAAAAAGCAGGCCAGAAACCTTAAGGTTTATCCCTTTTTTCTTAAACGTATAGCTTTGGGAGTCACTTCCACCAGTTCATCATCGTTGATATAAGAGATACAGTCTTCCAGACTCATCTCAGAGGCAGGTGTAAGAATCACATTCTCATCCGAACCAGCGGCACGCATATTGGTCAGTTTCTTCTCTTTACCAGGATTTACCACCAGATCATTGGAACGACAGTGCTCACCAACAATCTGTCCCTTATAAACGTTTACTCCAGGACCCATAAACATTATCCCCCGGTCCTGAAGTCCAAACAGAGCATAAGCAACAGTTGTGCATGTCTCCTTTGACACTAGCACCCCGTTGACACGAGTCCTGATCTCCCCGGCATACGGTCCATATTCCAGAAACACATAATTCATGGTACCCATGCCTCTGGTATCGGTTAAAAACTCCGAACGATACCCCAGCAATCCTCTGGTAGGAATCTTGAAAACCATACGGGCAAGTCCGTTTTCCTGGTGCATCTGCATGAGTATACCCTTGCGCATGCTTAGCTTATCGATAACAGAACCCATGTACTTCTCATCCACATCGATAGTAAGCTCCTCATAAGGTTCGAGCTTCACCCCCTTTTCCTCCCTCATTATCACCTGTGGACGAGTCACCTGAAATTCATATCCTTCCCTGCGCATACGCTCTATGAGGATAGACAGATGTAATTCACCGCGTCCAGACACCTTGTAGCCGATAGAATCCGGAAGTTCCTCAACCACCAGGGCTACATCAGAAAGTACTTCCCGCTGAAGCCTTTCCTGGATGTGTCTGGAAGTCACAAACCGGCCATCTTTACCGGCAAAAGGAGAATCATTGGGAATAAAGTTCATCGAAATGGTTGGCGGATCGATAACCGTTGGCGGCAAAGGATTGGGTTGTAGCGGATCGGTAAAGCTAACCCCTACCGTCACTTCATCCATGCCTGCTACTGCCACAATCTCTCCTACACCTGCCATTTCCACTGGCACTTTCTGCACACCATCAAATCTGTATACTTTAGTAATACGGGCTGGTACAAGTTCCCCATTGCGCAGTACCACCGCGATCTCCTTATTAACATTTAGAGTACCGGCAGTAATCTTGCCGATTCCAAGTCGGCCCAGATAAGGAGAGTAATCGATTGAACTTACTAACATCTGCAAAGGTTCTTCAGAATTGCCCTGGGGTGCAGGGATGTAGGAGATGATCTTTTCCAGCAATGGTTCCAAGGTCATCCCATCATCATCAGGATTATTACGGGCATAACCGGCCTTGGCAGAGGAGTAAACCACAGGAAAATCCAGAATGTGATCCGGTGCATTTAATTTTACAAAAAGGTCAAACACCTGATCTACTGCCCAGGAAGGACGGGCAGCAGGTTTATCTATTTTGTTGACCACCACAATAATGGGAAGAGACAGAGCCAGAGCTTTCTTCAAAACAAAATAAGTTTGAGGCATAGGGCCTTCTTTGGCATCCACCAACAATAGCGCACCATCCGCCATCTTTAAAATTCTCTCCACCTGGCCTCCGAAATCGGCATGCCCCGGAGTATCTATAACATTAATATGGTGTCCCTGGTAACGAAATGATCCGTTCTTGGCGGCAATGGTTATGCCTCGTTCTCTTTCCAAATCCATCGAATCCATCATCCGTGACACAACACTTTGATTTTCCCGGAACATTCCGCTCTGTTTGAATAACTGATCTACCAGAGTCGTTTTACCATGGTCAACATGAGCAATAATTGCAATATTTCTGATTTTAAGTCTATCTAAACTCATCTTTTAACAGTTCTTCATCCGGACCCTCTTCTATGACGATCCGGCATAATTTACAGGTTAATTTTAGGAGTGGATAAATTACATTCTGCGGAAGGATATAAAAACAGTACGTGAAAAACCGAGGCAAATTGTCCAATTATGGCTTATTTGAGCAAATTTCAACGATAGAGATGATCCATTCCCAAATTTGGGGATTATTATATATTTTTAAATCATAAAGATAGCAATCCTTAAATATTAAGGAAAAGCAAACGAATTTCCTACTCACCTGCTCTTTTTGTGTTTTGCCAATACACATTAGCCCTGAGGATTAATGATGAAAAAAGTGATAGATAACATTGAACTGGTGCTTTCTCATCCTCTGACCAGTCAGGTCCAGTGGATAGGACAGAATGAACCTCTGCGCCAGCTTCATGCCTGCTGGATGGTAATAGATAAAGATGATTTACCATTAACACCCCGGATCATTGGACACCCCGGTATAGGTAAAACAACCATGGCCATAGCTGCAGCCCGTGAACGCAATCAGGATGTTTACATTATGCAGTGCACAAGTGACACAAGACCGGAGGATCTTCTGGTAACTCCTGTGCTGTCGGAAAATGGCAAAATCACCTACCATGCCAGTCCCCTTCTTTCGGCTGTAATCACCGGTGGTGTTGCGATCCTGGATGAAGGAAACCGTATGTCCGAAAAATCATGGGCCTCACTGGCCGGGCTCTTTGACAATCGGAGAACTGTGGAATCCATTATCGCAGGTATCACTGTTACTGCCCATAAAGAATTCAGAGCTGCTGTTACCATGAATGAGGATTCCTCTACATTCGAAATCCCCGACTACATTATGTCACGGCTTCAGCCCGGAATCCAGATTCCTTTTCCCAACCGTGAGGATGAACTTAAAATCCTGCAGTATAATCTGCCCTTTTCAGATGAAGAACTGCTGCAGATGTGTGTGGATTTTCTGCAGAAAGCTCACAATCTGGATCTTCCCTACTCTGTACGTGATGGAATCAGTGCGCTCAGATATTCCCTGAAATTAAAGAATTCAGGTGATTCAAATGACACCGAACAGCTCTTCAAGAATGCTGTTGTGCAGATACTGGGAGAAGATGCATTGGACATGGAGAGTCTGGCAGCAAAAAGGAAACTCTCCGGTGAGCACATTCCATCAATGAACCTGGGAGACTTCTTTTTCTCAGATGATGACTCGCTCAATCCCGACAGCAATGAGGACTGATCTGTGATTCTGAACCCAGGAATAACAATTATCCCATATCTTCACGGCAGTATTTTTTTTGCCAGATATGTGAGATCGCTTTTTCTCAAGCAAAGCTTCGACTGCATTGCAGTTGATATACCATCTGTTTTCCAGCAATCCCTCGGGAGTGCGATTGACAAACTGCCTCTTGTCAGTGTTCTGGCAGCAAGAACGGTTTCCGACTCTATCTTCTATTTCCCAATTGACCCCTGCGATGCATCCATTGAAGCAGTCAGGCAATCCATGCAGAATTACAAACCATTTTTCTGTATCGGTTCACCATATTTGAAGCCACCTACACCGCTTCCTGCACTGCCCGATCCCTATGCAGCTTCCAGACTGGGCTTTGATCTTTTCTGTGCTCTTTGTCTAAAAGCACTGGAAAACCCTGAAAAAGGCTCCGGCAATGATCATGAAGGGCAGTACATTGCTTCACAGATTCACCAACTCAGGACTAGATTCAGCAATATTTTAGTTCTGGTTCACTTCAGAACCTTTATCCGTACCGTTTTCCATTTTTTCCAGGAAAAAAGCTGCAATCTGAAATTTGAAGATCATGATGACTGTTCCATAATTTCTTCACTGATCAACCCTGACCATCTCTATTTTGCCCTGGGAGAGCTCCCTTTTATTACCGGTAAATACGAAAAGGAGCGCCATGATCTTTTCGCGGAACCCTTTGATGAGATCGAGACCATAAAAGACCTCTTCCGGGAAACCAGAGATGATTATTACACCCAAAAAGAAGAAATCATCTCCCTTTCTCCTGTACGTATTCAAGCCGCACTTACCTTTCTGCGGAATCTTACCGTATCCTCAGGAAGGTTGATGCCGTCTCTTTTTGATATAGTAGAATCGGCCAAGGGGGTAGGAGGCAACTCATTTGCACTCAGAATTCTAAAGAGCGCCCGCTATTATCCATACATTTCAATAGAAGAGGACTCTGATTATATCGGAATAGGAATAAACCGGATCAGTACCCCGCAATGGGGAGTAGCTGATGCAGTTAATCTTTTCCGTGACTTTGATCTTCAGTGGCGGACAATTTCCATAAAACCAGATCCTTCCCTTGAGCGCAAAAAAAAATACCGTTTTACCTGGAATCCATTTGGAATGTGTTCCCATATTCCTGAAGACGTACGCATCGAACGGTTCAATGCCTATATCAGAAAGAAAAGTCTGAAAATAATGGTAGAAGATTTCATCAAAAACGAGAAGTTCAGTTCTTCTGTTAAAGACGGAATCGATATCAGAGAAACATTGAGAAACTGGCATACCGGAGACATTTACGTAAAGGAGATACCACCATCAAGGGGCAAGATCGATACAGTGATTATAATCTTTGATGATTCCCACGATCAGGATTATCCCCATTGCGCCACATGGTATGCTGAACATCAGGAGGAATCTACCCTTAGCTTCTATGCCACCGACCCGTTTGATAATCTAATCGGTCCGGGAATCGCGCAATGCAATTATGGAGGTCTGGCACTTCTTTATCCCCCCAAACAGATTCCCAATGTCTTTGAAATCACCAAAGATATGCAACTACCCAATCTGGCAGCACGCCTGACCATTGGTTCACTTCTTTTTAGCCAGGAACGGGTTATCGCCTACATTGCACAGAAAAAGCCAGGTGTTTTTCTTAGAAATCTGGCATCAAAATATAAAAAACATCTCCTGTGGATTCCCATTAACACATTTTCTAATGAGACACTGCGGCGCTTACGCAAATTCCATATTCTTAACGGGAAAACTGTACGCAGTTGGGCAGGAAGGTTTATTGGTGACTAATGAATCATAAACTCCGGTTTTTCATCATTTTTTTAAGCGCTATATTTTCTAATCTTTTCTCTCAGGAAGATTCTGACAGCCTGTTTTTTTCAGAACTGGAGGAAAAACTGCTCCAGAAGTATAAGCTTTGTACCGGTGATTCCCTGCCTTCCCGTAAGGCTCTGTTAAAATGGAAATCTGACATCAGTCTTATAACCGAATCTCAGGAGTATCCTGAGCTTGTTAAGATGTATGCAACCGAAACCGGACTCAATCCTATCGATGTACACCCCTGTCAAATAATCAACTGGTCTATCCAACGGCTTCGTGATAAAGAAGAAACTGCGGTTCTTCTGGAGCAGAGTAAAAGAGAGATTCTAAAAAAAAGAGCTGATTCTCTCTACCTTCATCAGGAACTGTCGAAAAACCCGGCAAAACCTTATCAGTTTGAAAACATCCCATTTGGAATCTCAAAAAAAGGGTTTATGGTTCTGGCAGGCCAGTTCCGAAATTTAACTGATGAAGGAAATTCAATTATTGTGGATTCTATCCTTCTGGGATCAGTGGTGTTAAAAGGTGCATTTCATTTTGATAAAAACGGGTTATTGACCCAATATGAACTGGAAAGCGAAACCGCTCCTTTAGATTCCTTAGACTCATGGATAAGACCACAGGCAGATTCGATGGCTGTTTATATGCAGCGAAAAATCGGAAGACCTGCTGATCACTCTTATCGCGTGGGAAGATTTGACATAACTCAGGGGAGGTTGGCTATACTGAAATTATGGGCTTTTTCGGAAGCTTCTGTGTATGCAGGTCTGGCAACCAGTAATTACAGGTACTATGCCAAATTAATAGTTCAAGCAAAGTCCAAATCAAACGAGATGCAAAAAGATACTGTTCACTAAATACAACAAGATAGCCAGAATGGTTATATCTGCTAAAATCCGTCCTATCACAGGAATTTTGCTTTCTGAACAGTTCTCTTTTCGTGATGCCTTATATATTAAAGATTCCATATAAATCGCATATCTTGAAAATGAGTTTAACACTAAAACGTATCTGATTATATCATAATGGCAGACCAAATCAACAAGTTCGACTATCCGGTATTACATCGGTTTTCCTGGTGTGATGTTGTGATTATTTCCATCATTTTAATTGGAATTTTTCTCACGATTCCAGCAATCAGGTCTCTTTCTCCCCAAACAGTGTTGGTTTTCGAGGATAACCGGATCATTGCAGAATATCCGGTGGATCAAAACCGGATATTTGATGTTAAGGGGAAAATTGGAATAATGAAAGTTAAAGTCCAAAACCGGTCTGTTTCTGTTTGTAGCTCCCCCTGTCCTCATCAGCTCTGCATACGTCAGGGCCATATAAGTAAGACTACCAGCCAGATTGTCTGTATCCCCAACCATATCCTGATTACTATCGATGCCAAAAAAGGTGATATGCTTGATGCAATCGCACGATGAGAGAAATCTGTTTTCGATAAAAACCATTTGGCTTCTGCTGGCGATCTCCTTGAATGCACTGGAGTTGTTTTTGCCCCGGATCCCATTTCTGCCATGGCTTAAACCTGGTCTGGCAAACTGCATTACGGTTGTATGGATAATCCGTTTTGGAGTTAAGGATGCAATACTATTCACACTTCTTCGCTCCTGGATTTCCGGTTTTTATTTTGGATTTTCTCTTCTTACCCTTTCCCTTTCGCTCTCAGGAGGTATTGTAGCCACTGCAGCTATGGGAATGGCATGGAATGTTCTGGGAAAACGTGGATTGTTAGGTACAATCGGTCTAAGTATTACAGGGGCATTTTTCCATAACAGTGCTCAATTGCTTGTTGTTTATTTCCTGCTTACACATAATGCTTCAGTTTTTTACCAACTTCCCTTTATGGGAGCTGCATCGATAGTTTTTGGCACATTCGCTGGACTGATCGTTCCACCGGTATGGAATATCCTGAACCGTATGGAATTACCAGAAGTGACACGTAATTTTTCTACCGGCAGAAATTCATTAACTGTAAAAAACGCGATAATATGCAGTCTGGTACTTCTGTTTTGTTTTTCTCTTTTTGCTATAAACAATATTCTTGTCATTTCAACTATTGCAGTGATCTTTACCATTATGATTACCCTAATCCGTCGTTCATGGAAAATGATAACCTATCCATTAAAATTCTGGCCTCTTTTTCTATTCATACTCTCTATGTATCTGTTTTTTTCCTATGGGAAACGGCTTCCAGTAGTCTCTTTTCTGACCTATGAAGGATTAAACATGGCTGGTTTACAGATCTTAAGAGTGTGGATATGGATAGAAGCTGGATTTCTACTTACACAGTTTCGGTTTCATGAGACTTTTTTCTCTGTATTAGGTGTGCTTTTCCGCAATCATTATGCAACTCTGATTGCAGGGATCCTGGCCCTGGAATCATTTCCCGACCTGCTCAGTTTTGCCAAAAGCAAAGAGAGTATTGCCGGCCTGAATTTTCTAAGAGCTCCTTCTGAAGCCATAACCGAATATCTTCAAAGAGTACAATCATCTATAAGTGACAAATGGAAAGACGGTGTAAAAGCGAATTCGGGTTCAGAGGAGTCCCCGCTGGAAGCGCCCCCAGCAGAGGAGGAAAGAAAAAAAGGCGGATATGTGAGTAGATGATAGAGGAGTGGAGAAATCGATATCGAAGTAAAGAAGAGCTGAATATGCTTCCATAACAAGGTAGAAGCCACTTCTAATCATCACAAATGAGATCAGTGGTACTGTCACCAATATTCCAGATATCAATGAAATAATCTTAGTTTTTTGGGCAGCAGTAGCCGTTATAAAAACCGTTCCCCAGAGGTGAAGTCTCAACGGGAAAAGAAGGCATCTCTGGGGGATGTGTAAGCCTACCGTTTCCGCGCAGTTGCTATAAAAACGGCTGCTACAGTCCTGTTACTACCAGTTTTAAAGCGATACCCGCAAACACGGTACCAGCAATCCAGTTCATTATTTTCTGGGCTAGCTCTGAACCATTTATCAATTTGCACAGAAGACTGGAAAACAAAGAAATAGCTCCGAAGACCAGAAATGTTGAAAAGATGAATAGAGCACCCAGAATAAAAAACTGGGATAATAACGGACCATAATCATCACTGGTAAATTGAGGCAGGAATGCCAGAAAAAAGATGGATACTTTGGGGTTAGTCACGTTCATTATAACCCCTCTTCGATACAGATGAAAACCGGTGATTTTTCTCTGCTGCTGATTTTCTGTTCTTTTTACAGAAGCCCTGAAGGAGTTCCAGGATAAAAAAAGCAGGTAAAGTGCGCCGGTCACCTTTAAAAGCACAAATGCCATCGGATAATTTTTAAAAAGAGTTGTAATGCCCAATGCAACTATTGTGGTATGGAAAAGTAAACCAGTGCACAATCCTGCTATTACAATTATCCCGGATTTAGGACCATACAAGGCAGAATGAACCAGTACAAATAAATTGTCCGGTCCGGGGGAAAGCGCCAGGAGCAGGGAGGCAACCGAAAAGGCAATCATTACTTCCAGAGGCATAAGTATTAATTGGTTAGAGGGTTTTGAAAAAACCAGCGGATAAAAAATAGCTGATTGGGCTTTTGAATATACAATTAGGGTGAAGATAGTAATTCATTATTGAGGGAAGGGGGGATTTGGGTTCCAGGCATGCTCCCCAGAGATGAAGCTTTAATGCAAAAGGGAAGCATCTCTGGGGAGGCTGGGAATCAACTGGTTACGTCGTCTATTCGTCAATAATCAAATTACGGCTGTGTTTTTTTGAGTCATGAGAGGGCTTGGTAATATGCAAAGGTCTGAAACGGCTTATACAACTTTAGATAGGAACGATTCTGGGTTTTCTGATCATGATCATGGGGGGTTCTCATTTGAGGGGATGGTTTTTGAGGGGATAGAGGTGCAATTTCCATTCCAGGTGGGTTCCCCAGAGGTGAAGCCTCAACGGGAAAAGAAGGCATCTCTGGGGGATGGGGAAGAATGCCGCCACTCAATCTTTCGTCAATAAATTCTTTGCCGCAGCATTTTTTTGAGTCATGAGCAGGACTTGGTAATATGCAAAGGGCTGTAACGATCTGAAGAACAATTCTGGATTTTCTGTTCGTGGAAATTTCCCATTTTGGGAAAAATAATCGGAAAAAGGTATAGATAATTTTTCTTTACCAATAGGCATCTATTCAAATCAGCTATTTCAGGATAGCCCTCAATTTTAATTATTGAGATTTATATGCCAGAAAAAACCTCCGCTCCCTTAAGAAGTCATTACATATTTCTAAGGTAGAGCAAACGTCTACTTTTTAAGCAGATTAAAAATAAATCCTTCCTGAAAATATTTCACCTGGCATTTTATTCAGGTCATCTCTTCTAATACTTTCTCTATAAGGTACTCCTTATTCTCCACATTTTTAAATCTGGTAAGCATTCTGGAAACCGCCGATTCCGTTACTCTCAGATATCGGGCAGCATCTGCACCGCTGAATTCGTACCTGCTCTTGCAGATGAAAACAAAAAGTTCTCTACCGGTAGAGCGAACATTGGACTGTCCGGCACGATAAAGATCTTCATCTTCCATAATCAGTAACCGGGCTACCTTTTCATGGATAGTTTCCATTCTTACGTTTTCACTGATATGATTGGCAATATGTAAGCGCCTGCAACGATCTAGCGCTATCACTTTTTTAACAAAATCCGCTTTCCCTATCACATATAACTGCGGATCCAGAAATCCCTGCTTTGCACGCTTTATTTCTTTTAATTTAGAGGTGATATCATCATTACAACCTATATCTTTTATAAACTGTAAATATTCCTCTTTGGATTCGATTCCTATCTTTTTCAGTACAGCTTCTTTATCAATCAGCTCAGTTGTGCAGTTTCCCATAAAAACCGAATGGCTGCAGAACTTATAATGGTCAAGTTCATCCAGGCTCATTTCACCCAATTGTACCCCTTCCAGATGAACAGCGCGTATAAGTTCCTTAAGTCGATCATCCTCTACAATAGACGATTTAAAGCGGGAGGAGAATGCAGTGCCCTCACGGTTTAACACTTTATTAACCTTTTTAGCAAGAATGGAATTAAAATGCTGCATGGCAAGGGAGATAGATTGATCATTGGACTGAAGAACCAGGCTGTACTGATTCAAAGAGATCGAAAATGCATGACAGGTGAAACAGTATTTCTTTATAGTCTTGGCTAACTGCTCAAGAAAGAAGGTTTTAATCTCATCTTTTTTAAACATTTGAAGTTCATGAACACCAACAGAATAGACATGATAGATAACGCCTGGAGCGACGATTCTGGGCTTTGTGCTCATGGGGAATTTCTCCTTTTTAGGGTGATGCGATTTTAGGGAATAAAGCTGCAAATTCCATTCCAGAATTGAACCCCAGAGATGAAACTTTTACAATCTATAATTCACCTCTGGGGAAACAGTGCCGCCCGCCAAATTCCCACCCAACTCTTACAAACAATACCTCTCTTCTGGTAATCTATCTTTAAACTACCTCCCCTCATCTCAACTCCCCTCTTCTCTCCCGACTGACCCCACACCTATCCGATCTACTCTCCTATCCCCTGAAACTGGCTCTTCTTTTGCTTTTTGCTATCCCTTGAAAATTCAACCAATCACTTCCCATTAACAATAAGTATTCGGGACCTGTATTGAAAAAATTCAACTGGCTGCATCTGCTGCCAATAATTATCACCGTTCTTATTATTGGCACTCTCATTTTGAGCTGGTTTCTCTCCCCCAGGGTGCAAAGTCTGTCAAATGAAGCATGGAGCATCTTACAAAGCGGAAATCGGGAACTACTACGAGACTGGGTCTCTCAGTTTGGTGAAGCTGGAGTAATAGTTCTGCTTTTTTTCTTTCTGGTCCAAATGTTTGCCTTTGTTATTCCATCATGGGCTCTTGTGGTGGTAAGTGTGCTGGCCTATGGTCCGCTGATCGGAGGAATTGTGGCTTTGGCCGGAACTGTGCTTGCCGCATCGGTTGCATACTGGATCGGACGCTTATTCAGCGAATTTACCATAAAGAAGATTCTCAAACAGAAGTCCGAAAAAAAAATGAGAGTTTATCTGCAGCGATACGGTTTCTGGGTAGTGGTTATTTTCAAGCTGGCCCCGTTTCTCTCCAACGATATCATAAGTTATGCTGCTGGCCTGGTCTCAATGAGCTTCCCCCGTTTCTTCCTGGCTTCTGTGGTCGGAACAAGCCCACTTGTAATATTAATCGCATTTCTTGGTGAAACCAATGAACGACTCTGGAATGGCTTTATCGTTGTATCGGTAGTAAGTATCATAGGGTTTGTTATTTACGTATGGTGGGATCAAAAACAGCAGCCACAGCTTTCCACCTAGATCCATTCTGTTTTTCATAAGGGGAATCCTTTTCCCTGCCCCTCAGGTTTCTGAATTTCACAAATTCACAGATACTTGTTCTCAAAATTTCCTTCGCTGAAAGCAACACTTGTTCCCCAGAGGTGAAACCTCAACGCGAAAAGCAAGCTTCTCTGGGGCGTTGTTCCCCAGAGGTGAAGCCTCAACGCGGAAAAGAAGCATCTCTGGGGTACAGTAAAGCAAAATCAAGGGCTTTCTCCTCTGTCCCTCAAATCTCTGAAATCCACAAGTTCACAGATGCTTCTCAGCAAAATCCTCTCCCTGGAAACTCACCCCTTGGTAAGTGGGTATTAAAGCGGAATCTCAAAACTTTTTCACCCAACGCCCGAATTATTAAGTAGAGGGATTTTGGTAATTGCTGACTATTCTATACATAGATGTCCGCAAACGGTGTACCATTAAGAAGGGCGTGTGTGTTTTGTAACATGGAAGTTATTAAAGGAGTCTATTATGATTTTCCGAAATATCTCATTTCTGATTCTTTCCATGTGCCTCATTGTATCTGCACAGGGAAACGATCCTTCAAACGGCCAGGATACCGCTGGCAATGGAATGATGACTGACACCATGGAAGTAGTGGGTACTGTCCAATCTGTTAACTTACAGGACAGTATGTTTGTCATCAATACCCAGGAAGGAACTGATACCATCTATTTTAATTCTGAGACCGATTTTTCTGCTGAGAATGCTGATCAGATCCTTCGTTTAAATGCAGAGCTGCGGGTGAAGTATGTAACTGAAGCAGATAGGAATGTGGCTACTCTTATCGAACCTGCTACCGCAAACGGAGGGACACCACAGGATACTGCAGACACGACACCACCATCTCCGGATGAACCACCCGTACCACCGACTCCTGACGAAGGTACACCTCCTATGCCAGGAGAATGATTTCTGCAATATAGCCATAAACTACCACGCCCCAGAACCGGGCGTGGCATCTCCCATTTCTCAGAAATCCCCATCTCTTTTTCATTATAAAATTGAAAACGCTTACTCCCACCTCATTAGCAGACCATCAGAAATAAAACCCATGATTTTCCTCTGTCCCCTTAAAAATCCAGTATATTCCTGATACTTCTCCACATAAAGTTCCAAAAACCACTTTTTCAGATGTTTTCCAAAGAACAGTTCCACAATCGGCCCGTTTTAAGTATTATCTTGTTCAATATGAATTTCTGGTATATTTTGAAAAACATCTGATATTTCTGAACAGGAGTTTTTTTATGTCTCTACTTCGCTATACCTTTTTTATATTCATCTGCACTTTTACCCTGTCCTTTGCCCAGAATGACTCAATAGGGTTCTCCTACACCATTCTTTACCCCGAAACTGTAGAAAACTCGGATGTAACCGTTTCTGCAGATACCGTAAAATTCCGACTGTTTTATGTGGATGATGTCTGCAGCGACTTTTACTATAAGTTTATGATCAGAGCAAATAAACTGCTGGTGCAAAGAAGCTCTCCCGATGCAGACCAATGTACTTCTGATGAGCAGATTCTCTATGGAGTAGAAGGAATTCTAACCGGCGTTCCAAAAGGCAAACACATTTTCGAACTCCAGACCGGCCCTGATGACACCCATCAGGAATCTATATTCAGAGAACTTGTAAACATTAAACGATAATATTGCTGGTCTGATCAAAAAAAACCAGACAATAACCAGTCAGAGAAAAAGTACCGATATCATAAAATATCTGCTCAAAATAGTTGGGAACGAATTCAGAACGTACTATTCATTACAAGGGATAGATTGTCAGGATGACTTTTTCTTTTTTCATTCCGCTGCCTTCTGACATTTCTAAAATCATACCGGAACTATCTGTATCATATTCAATCCGACATCCACATCATATCCGAATCCCACGTATGTATAATATCCGAATCCGCCACAGGGCGTTGCCCTGTGCTAAAATAGTGCGCCCTTTCAGGGCTGGTAAGGAGACCATTAAAAGGGGTATTGTTTTCATTTCTCAGGCCTCGTCATTTTTCTTCTCTGAATCTCCGCTTTTTATCCTTTCTTCTTATTTCGATATTCCCTATCTCTCCTATCCCCTCCCCCATTCCAATTCACTGAATAAAAACCGATCTGTTAACCGTCACTCCCCTATATTTACACGAAATAACATAGGCTCCCGGGGCAATATCATTCAGAGTCAATTGATTTTTACCGGTATGAGTGTTTTTGAAAACTCTCATTATTCTGCCCGAAACAGAGATCACACTAATATTGTCTGCAGTAAAATTATTGCCGCCATTTACTGTAATCGTTCTTCCCTGTACATTAATCACGATATCGTTCATGGCGACAGATTTGTTCATTTGCTCTCTTGCCGACACATCATTAAACTTTTCAATTTCAGGAAGTTGAATCGCTAAACACCCCCTGACACCTTTAACGCCATTAACTCCATCGACTTCACCTCCCCAAGACCCTTGTATCTTATCGTAATCGAACCATTTGTTATATTGAAGTGTCGTGGATTGTTTGGTCCAGTATTGAACACCGCCATTTTGCTGCTCACCAAGCTTCTTATATATTGTATCAATCAGGTTTTGACTGATATCCATTATCCCATGTTCAACTAACCATTCCAGTTCAACTTTCACTGCCATTGGGAAATCATATTCTTCCACAGTGATGGAAGCGTTGTTCGTTAAACTTTCTGCCTGCGGAACAATAATTCCCATACAATTAAGTGTCATCTCTGTCGTGTACACCAGACCGACATTTCCGATGAAAACCGTTCCATCTACATTATAATGACTGGGATAACAAACCGTTTTGCCACCGTTCTCATTTAACATCACCTTGTAATGAACCCCGGAATCCCCGAGCACCGATAATGACTCCAGGTGTAACTGTTCGTCATTGGTAAATGCCACGCCTTCAATATTTGATGGACCGAAACAGGCTGAAACTGGTAAATAAACGCTTAATAAACCCACAAGCAGCAGGCTGTTTTTTGTTTTACACTTCATACAAACCATCCTTTCACCTTGACCATCAGGCATTAATGGTCCGTTTAAGATTAAAAGGTAACCGGATCAACCACCGTCTTTTTGCCGGCTTCTATGGTTACTTCGATTATTTTTCTACTTTTTGTTGGCGAATTAATATCATTTGAACTTTTTGAAAAATAGACCCTGTAATTACCTTCAGGTACACTGTCAATGACAAAGCCCCCCGAAGAATCAGTGACGGTAAAGAAAGGTGAACCTGGGATATATACATCGTATAGCGACAAGGGAACGCCTGTTGCATCGGTTAACTTCCCCGAAAAAGACCCATTTTCACCGAATGCAAAAACAGTATCAGCAATACCCCAACCATCTGACCTATTAAGCATTAATTTAACAAATACAGATAAATCAGAATCAGCAAGTTTGCAATAAACCGCATATTCACCAATTTCAAGGTTATTAAACGAGAATGCACCGGAACTGTCTGCGATGGCAGTGCTTGAAAAACCGGAATCATTGTATGGACAATAATCGCTTGAGAACAAATAGATCGTGTGGCCAACCGGGGCTGTTCCGTAGATACTGCCCTTAGATGCAATAACTATTATCTGATCGCCATTGGTCGTTTCTGATCCTGCGACATTGTTACCACATAGACAGAAAAACATTGTGAATAAGCCAGATAGCAGCATGATAATTTTCATTCAACACCCCTGGGCCATTCTTTTGAAACCGGGAATACTTGCATGTTAATTTGGAAAACCTGATTTGCAGCCCTGTCTTCTTCCTCGATATGAGCGATCTCCTCACGTGTTCTTTTTAATATTTGACGTACCTTTTTATAACCCTCATTTGAAAAACGCATCGTCATTGTCGAAAAGTCCCTTGTCTCTCTGGGGAAACGATCCAATGCGGTAACACCAATCTCCATCATCGTTTTCTGAAAAATCTCTATAGCAACGCTGCGCCATGTCTTTCCGGTGGTAATAAAACTCTGATCCGGTTTAAAATACCCGTCTCCCGTTTTTTTTATGAACCCGATTCTCTGAAGTACGGCAATTGCCTTTTTCGCTTGAGTAGCCGTAATTTCAGGTTGAACCATTTTTGCCAGACCATCAAAATCATCGGTAAAAGGGAAAAATTGGAGCAATTCCCTGATAACTGTATAGTACCATTGTTCATAGAATTCATATGCATCCGGATTTACCGGTTTTCTGTACTCGTTTCGAAATATTATCAGTTGATCGTATAGATTCCGTCTTTTCTCATTGTCCCTGGCTTGATTAAACTCTACCAATATGGAAAAATACTGACTTTCCTTGTTTTTCAGTCTCAGAAAACTGGCAAATGCCGGAATTAATTTTTTACTGATATTTCTTTCATTATTGAGAATGCGAACCAGAGTACCGGAGTTTATTCCGATCCTGGCAGCAATCGCCCTCAGAGAGAGCATCTTGTTACGAAGACGCTTTTCCTGAATCAAATCGTTTAAATATTGTCTATAATCAAAATAGGTGTAGATGGAATCCATTATGTTTACCTCAACATATAAATGTACCACTTTAATTGACCTGTATCAATATCGCAAAACAAAAAATGATGCAAAATTTGGCAGCACCGAGAGTTGCCATGTGCAACAACATCATCCCCTTTCAGGGCTGGCAAGGTGACTTTTAAGCAGGGGGGCATCTTTTCGCATTTCTCATTCCTTGCCTCTTCTACTTCGAAATTCGAAGTTCGATATTCAATATCCGTTATTCAATTTTCCTTTTTCTGGTAAGGCATGCGCCCTTTATTGGTTACAGCTAGCCATAGCGTTAGAACATAAGAATGCGAGCGCTGTTGCTGTCGAATTCAAGACAAATTCCTCGATAGCCAAACAGCAGCCCTTGAGGCTTGCTTTCTTTCTCTTCCTTGCCAGACTGTTATCCATCCAAATTCACGGAAATGCTCAACACTATTAACTGAAATTAATTTTTCTTTATCTGGAAACGGCAGAACAGAGTACCTTCAAACCTGCACAGGATCGTTGCCCGGAATTCAAATCATATAAACGGAACTTTGTAAATGCGAATATTCTATCTATACTTGTTGCGTTTAACTCTATGCAGTCTCCAGACCCCAGGAGCTTGCAGCATCACTCACCATAACGCTTTGCCGCATTTCGCGTTCGCCTGTATCGAGAGGTTCGGAAGTTCTCCACCATCCTAACCTTTCGGGCTACGTGTCTGATTCAGTGCTACACCCTTGACCTCGTGAAACTCATGTTGTTTCAAGAGTCCTTCTTTAATTGAATCCCATCACTACGGAGTGATTAGGCTAAACCTCACATCGGAAAACCTCCTTGCTTTCTTGAAGCTGGCTCGTTGCCAGGTTTACCGTTATTCAATACTCAACATTCTTCTCCCCTTTTCTCTCCTATTGACACCATTTCGATAATCCACTATATTGAATTAACATTCAGGTTTATGATTTTCTGTCTGTTATCATAATATTTCGCTCTACATATTGAATAAAAACGGTTCATTCCATATATAGTTCATTTTTCTCTGATCGATAATAATGCATGGATATGCCATGCTAATCCACATATCTGTTTTTTTCAAAGGAGTTCTTTGTGGACAGATCAAAAACACCCCAACAATGCTATGAAGAGTTGAAAAATGTGATTTTAGCGATCGATGACGATGTGGTCGTCCGCAGGACAATCCCTTATGAGGAAGCAATGCAGGAAGGGACACGGGCATGTATGTTAGCGGATAAATACCATGACAAGCTCATCAGATCCGGTATCGATCAGCTTATTTTGAATACAATTTACGAACGGGTTGGTGCATTTGCCTGTTGTGTGGCACTTGTCGAAACTTTCGTAAAAGACGGCAAAAGTCATAAGGAAATTTACAAGGGAAAGAAGAAAGAGGGATATAAACTCAGAAAACGGTTTCTTAAATCTCTGGAATTTGTATTCCGGTTCGATGATACGAAACTATGTGCACTTAAAAACATTAAGAGGGGTAGAGGTGATCTTGAAATGATAAAGGACCTGAATACTCTTCACCAGTTGTGTGAAAACAATCTGACGCTTATACTTAAAACAGATATTGACAAATCGCATATCGATATGTTGTTGCAGCATTATACTGAGCTGTCCAATCTGGCTTCACTTATTGATATTGATCCCCAAAAAACCGATGATTCAAAACTGATTTGTGCAAAAGCCTGGACACATCTTTGGGAAGCGATAAAAGAGATCTATACTGTCGGGCGGCATGCGTTTTGTGATGACCCTAAAACTCAGGAGCTTTTCTTTAACGATTTTTTTCAGAGATTAGTTAGTTATAGATGGAAGGAAAGCAAAAAAAAGAAAAACACAGTTAAAGAACAACAAGCACCTGAAAATTAATTTTTCACTACTCTGTAAAAACTTCACCGGAAAACTATGATTTTTTCGTTTCATTCTCCTTTTCTGCTATAGTGTATTGCAAAACCGGTTTTGGTTGCTGTTAGGGCCATATCTCCCGGATAAATCAAAGCATCTTAAAAAATGAGAGGCCTTGTTCTCTGCCTGTATCCACCTGCTTAGGGTGGAGCTTTCTCCTGTTAACTTCAGGCGTTTCCTTTAAGCGCTAACCATTTTGGGTTTAATTCCAACGCATTTGGATCTTAATTCCAACGTATCAATGTTTTAAGCCAACGTATCTATATTTTTAAGCAATCGTATTTGTGTTTTTAGTAACCGTATTTGTGTTTTTAGCAACCGTATCTGTATTT
>JAAYPC010000284.1 GCA_012519985.1 Fibrobacter sp. | reverse complement strand
TGGTATGACAGTTCAGGAAAGAGAATCGAAAAAGACCAGGTAACCATTTCTGACAGTAAACCATGGGTTTATTTGCGTGCAGAACGTACTGACATGTTTAATTCTCAGCAGACAGGAAACAGCCCTGAATCTGATTTCAGAGAAATTGTATCAGCCGAGGAAGTAAGGGATGAGTGGGACGGGAGATCGATTTGCAGGGATTTCCAGGAGATAACGCGCTTCAATTGCACTGCAGAAATTATTGAGGGACCTAATGTACTGGAGATGGCCTGCGGTAATGAAGACATGTCACTTGTAATCGCAAAAAAAGGAATAAATCTTCACGGCATAGACATTAAAGAGAATGGATTACAATGGGCAATAAAGAGCGCTGCGGCACAAGGTCTTTCCGATACAACTCATTTTGAAGTTGGTGATGCGGCAAACACCAAATTCCCAAACGATCATTTTGACAGTGTAATTATCCCTGAGTTAATTGAGCACATCAAAGATCCTCACAGAATCATCGCCGAAGCTCTGCGTGTTGTAAAACCCGGCGGGCTGATTCTTGTAAGTGTACCAGATGGTCCTGATCCCAACCCTGATCATATCCGATGTTTCTTCAGGCAGACTCTGCGCATCGAACTGGCGCAGTATACAAGTAACATAGTCTGGTATCAACTTCCATTCAATCGTTGGTTGATTGGAACATTCAGAAAGGAATCTTCTGCTGTAATCGATACCAATGTGTGTCGTGAACAGATACTGAATGTAAAAGATTCTGTTTTGCCTGCGCCGGTCAATTCATTACCTTTATTTGGGTTTAATATAATTGCACCTGTCGGAGCCGGAAATGAGTTTGGATCAACCATTCGTGGATTAGTTTATTCATTACTTGAATGTGGATACCCGGTTTCAATCCATGAAATCTTTGTTAATAATCAGCAGCATAGTGTAAATCCCTTCCGGCTTCCAGTTTTCCCTGATAATGAATTACCATACGCAGTTAATCTGTTTTGCATGGAGCCCTCAACTTTAAGCAGCTTATTTGCATCTGCCCCGCAATGGTTGAAATTAAATAAAAGGCTTAATGTCTGTTTTCCTGATCTGTCTCTCTCAAGTTATTTATCAGAGCATGATATTTATGCACTAAAGAAAATGGATATGTTGCTTCTGAAAAATCATTCGCTTGTAAGATTCTTCAAAGATCATCCGGATGATATTCCTGTTAAATTGATAAAAACCTGCCCTTATCTTCATAAAAAAAGCGACTTCTCATATCGGATACATTTCCAGATCCCGGAGAAAAACACAGTTTTCTTTACTTACGTAGACATGCAGACTGCTCCTTCCCTGCAGAATGCCAATTATCTGGTAAATGTATTTAAAATGCTTACTTCCCCTGATATAACACTGATAATGGTTCTGGGAACATATAAGGGAGGAAATTTGGAATACTTAAAGGAGCTTTTGAACCTTGTCGGAGATGAGAAGCGTATCAAACTTTGTGAAGGTCTCCTTGGAAGGGAAGATGTTCAGACTTTGATGCATTTATCTGATGCAGGTATATCATTGAATCCGTTAAGTATGCCTTCGCCATGGATTTTAGAACTTATGGAACTGGGGAAACCAGCAATAGTCCTTGATTCAGCAGAAAACGCCGAATATCTGGATTCCGATTCTGTTTTTTTTGTACCTGTAAATTCCAAACCGATTTCCAACCAACAATATGCGTATGTTCCTGAGCTAAATGCTGTTTATGAAAAATTGCTGTTATGCTGCGATATTACCACACGAGAGATTAAAGGTGAAGCTGCTGGAAAACTTATGCAGAAACTTCGCAGTGAGTTGCATAATGGCAATTTGTCTGTTATAGCAAACACTATTTCACAATACCACCAGGAAAAGTGTGAAAAATTAAAGCAGGTAAAACCATACTGCAAAAAAGATTCATTACGTGTGCTCTTTCAGAATCGTCCCAATATGGTACGATGCCCTGGTGGTGACACTCGCGTTATAGAGCAGCTTAAAGTTGCACTGGAAAACAAAGGAATTACTGTCGATGTTTCTACAGAGTTAAACTATGATCCGAAAAATTATGATATTGTACACGCATTTAATTCGACCCTACCCTAGTACAGCGATGCATTTGCCAGAAAAGCGATTCACAACAACATTCCATTTGTGATCACCGCCTTACAGGAAGATACTGCCAGATATTTAAAAAAGGCTATGATGTCATTTTTCATTTTCAAAAAATATGTTGAGCTTGGCCAACCGGCAGATTTCCTTGATGATCAACTCGAATTGCTGAAAAAAACTTCTCATGGGGAAATCAGTACATCCCCAGCAGCACTATGTAATGCTGCTGCTGTACTGGTCTCAGGCCAGCAGGAAGCAGATTGTGTCAAACAATACTTTCCTTCGGCAAGAACAATGAACAGTCCTTTTGGTTTTTCCATGCCCTCGGTTTCTGCCGATCCAGAACTCTTCTGCAACACTTATGATGTAAAAGATTTCGTTCTGTGCACTGGCCGGCTTGAGACACGCAAGAATCAGCTTATGCTTCTTCGTGCACTTGAGCACGATGACATTACCGTTGTTTTTCTGGGTGGTGGGGTGAGCTATCAACCGGAATATGTCAATCTCTGCAAAAGATATAAACGTAAAGGCAGAACCATTTTTCTTGATAGACTTGATGAAGCAATGCTGGCGAGCGCCTATAATGCTGCGAAGGTTCATTGCCTGCCAAGCTGGTATGAACTGCCCGGTCTTGTGACAATAGAAGCTCTTGCTTATGGGTGTCCTGTAGTGCAGTCCTGCTGGGGAACCATAAAAGAATATTGCGGAGACTACCTTATTTCCTGTGAACCGGATGATTACAAAAGCATAAGGGAAGCGGTTATTTGTGGCATGTCAAAAGGACGCGAAGAAAATGGCAGAGAACATATCCGACATTTTACCTGGGAAAAATCAGCCGATAAGGTTATCCAGACTTATCGATTTGCCCTTCAAAATGGCAATAACTGTTCGGAACCTGAACGGAGTTCCCTGAGTCATCCTGCTGATAAATACTCCCGATGTAATAGAGAAGGTGGTCAAGCTTGTAGAACAACAAAAGTTCATAGAAGCACTGGCTGCATATGAAATACAGAGGCCGTTTTTAAAAAACAGTCTCGAATTGGTTAAAATTGATGAATTGATGCAAAGAGTCAAAGCCTGTGCCGAAAAATCCTGAAACATCACCAAATCAGCTTATCCGCTGTCCCGTTTTCAGGATTCTGCATAACAAGACAAAAAAAGCTCAGCATTTTTTATGAGGTACTATGCTGAGCTTAATTTTTTAGTTCCCAAAGCTTACGAAGACCTGGTATGTATGAGGATTCTATCTAAACCTGGATTTCCTCATCATTAAACTGTTTCCTGTATTCTTTCATCTTTTCGCGCAACTCCTCATCCTGGCTTCCAAGAATCTCTATAGCCAGAAGTGCTGCATTCTTCGCATTCCCAATACCTACGCAGGCAACAGGAATACCACCGGGCATTTGCACAATCGAATAAAGGGCATCTTTACCACTGAAAGGGCCACTCTCAACGGGTACACCAATCACCGGAAGCACAGTCATACTGGCAATAACCCCTGGAAGATGAGCAGCAAGCCCTGCAATAGCAATCACCACAGAATATTTCTGGTCAGCAGTGACTGCAAATTTACGGATCTTATTGGGAGTCCGGTGAGCAGAGATTACCAGAGTATCAAACTCCACTCCAAACTCACGAAAAACCGTCTCTGCGTTTTCTGCTATTGGAATATCGGATTTTGAACCCATTACAATTGCAACTCGCATTATTCTCTCCTTTTATTCTTAAAAAGGTATTTTTTTGTCACTATTTAATGCCTGGCACCTGCAGTATCCCGCTTAAGCCGCTTTAATCCTTTAGCTGCAATATCTCTTCTGAAGGTTTTGCCTTCGAAATTAATTTCTGCAACACCTTCATAAGCGATGGTAATAGCATCGATTAAAGTTTCTGCCCAGGCACTTACAGCCAGCACCCGTCCTCCGTTTGTGATAAATCGATCGTCATTATCCAGAGATGTACCACTGTGATATACATCAAGGTTAGATCGTTCATGCTCAACGTCCTCAATACCGGTGATCACCTTTCCTTTTTCATAGGAGCCCGGGTATCCTTTGGAAGCAAGAATAACTGAGACACAATAACCTGGAACAGTGACCCATTCTGTAGGAGTCATGTTTCCAACAGCACAGGAGCGGAACAACTCATACCAGTCACACTGAACAAGAGGCAAAACTACCTGAGTTTCAGGATCTCCGAACCTGCAGTTATACTCTACCACCTTTGGTCCTTCAGAGGTAACCATAATTCCACAGTAAAGAAGTCCCTTATATCGTCTTCCCTCCTGCTCCATCGCTTTAAGTGTTGGGACTACTATTTCCTGTTCTATTCTTTTCAGCATCTCTGAATCTATCAGAGGCGCCGGAGCATAAGCCCCCATTCCCCCGGTATTAGGTCCGGTGTCTCCATCGCCAATTGCCTTATGATCCTGAGCTGCAGGCAGGATTTTATATCTGCGCCCATCAGTAATCACGAATATGGAAGCTTCTTCGCCAACCATCTTCTCCTCAAGTACAACCGAAGAGCCTGCATCCCCAAATATTTTGGCATCAAATATTTCACTTAGTGCATTACGGGCAGCATCTTCTGTGTCACAGACTATTGCTCCTTTACCTGCTGCCAAACCACTGACTTTTACTACTATAGGAGCCCCTTTGGCACTCAGATATTTCAATGCTTCCTCTTTATCGTTAAAAATCTCATAGGAAGCAGTAGGGATGTTGTACTTTTTCATGAGCTCTTTGGCAAAAGCCTTACTTCCCTCTATTTGGGCGGCAGCCTTTGAGGGGCCAAAAACACAAAGCCCATTACTCTGAAAAACATCAACCGCCCCATCCACCAGAGGAGCTTCCGGACCGATGATCGTCAGATCTATTCCATTCATGGAAGCCCAGTCTGCAAGCTCCTGCCAACTGGTAATTTTTTTATCCACCAGCATACATCCATCTCGTTCCATTCCCGGATTACCCGGATATGCATACAGGCATAAAGGACGATCAGATCGAAGCAGCGCCTTTAAAATTGCATGTTCACGGCCACCACTACCAACGATTAAAACTGAGTTCATGAAGTCCAAAAAACCTCCTCAAGTATATTTTCCGGGTGATCTTAAACCTGAAAACTCCAGCCAAAAGGAATCAGACACAGTACCTTTACCTTGCTAACCGATAAGAGATTCAAGTCTGAAAGTCATTAATTTCCAACAGATTAAGTGATTAAATTAATCTACAGCCTTATTTTCAGGTTTAATGTGCCTACCAAAAATAGCACATGAGGTTAATCGATGCAACAAAAGAGCTGTAAAATATGCATCATTATCATCTATTTTTATTAATTTCAAGGGATTAACTATCCTAAACTATTGGCGGATCATAATGGAACATTATTGAGAGATTAACAACATGAAATGAGGGAATGATCAGAGTTGAAAAGAGATAGAAGTTTTTCCCGATTCTGATCAAAAACGTAGATTATCGCCAGCACTCGAAAAGCTCTCCAGACCGGGGCGTATTTCTGAACCCACTCAAAACAGCAGGTGTTCTGTTTCTGGATGTCCTCTTCATGCTCAACACCGATAGTCTTATTAATCTCTTTTATCTGATCAAGCATTTCAGCTCTGGAATCAATGGAGCGCACGTGAAGAATAAAAAGCTTAATTGCAGTAGCCAGATCTAAAGGTCTCTTCCAGTTGTCTTCTTCCTGGATCTTGAAACTTAGTATCTGTTCTTTGTGGCAGCTTATAAATACCTCTAATTGCTTTAAAATAGGCTTAAGCTCACCCTTGGCATAACTTGATTTTATCTTATCCAGTTCATCCATAAAAGTACCAAGCATCAGAAACTTTTAACGGAAAAAAGTTCCTGATCGGTATCAAAATATAAACAATCTATCAAATGATACTTAAACATACAAGTTGGCAGCAATAATGGCAAGTTGTACTTAAACAGACAGATTGCACTGATCAACCAACCAGCATTGGGGTTGTTCTCACTTACTTCATTGATCGATGTTCGTTATTTTTTGGTCCGAATGCAACACAGTAGCTTGCAAACAGTTATACATGATTTCACCCTTGATGAGAGGATTTTTCCATCTTCTTTTATTTTGGATTTCAAGAGTCTACTTTATTCGATTTCTTTTCCCATATATGTTCTGTTTTATCTTTTTTCCTCTACTTCGATATTCGTTATTCGATATTCGATATTCGTTATTCTTTCCGCTTACTCTTCTTCCCTCCCTGCACAAATCACTCCTCCCCCCACAACCTGCTCTTTATCATAAATGACCGCAGATTGCCCGGGAGCTAAAGCACGGACCGGCTCATCAAAACAGATTTTTAAACCTTGCCCATTAACGGTTTCCAGATGACAGGCTACCGCCGAGCTCCGATATCGCACCTGAACAGAATAAGATTTATCTGTGTCAAAGGTATCCGGGCCAGTCACTGTTTCTTTAATGAAAACACAGGATGCCATCAGCTCATCATCGGTGGCAGCAACAACCGCGTTGTCTTTTGGCAGAATCTCCTTTACATACATGGGTTTACCCAAAGCACCAAGTCCTTTTCGCTGCCCGATGGTAAAATTTTGAATTCCCGAATGCCTGCCTATTACCCTGCCCTTAACATCCAGAATCGGACCAGGCGTAAAATCCTTTGCGCAATTCTGTTTCAGAAATTCCGTGTAATCTCCGGTGCTTATAAAGCAGATATCCTGACTTTCATCCTTTTTGGCATTGTGCAGTCCAAACTGTTCACCCAACTCGCGCACATTATTCTTGGTCATGTCACCCAGAGGAAAAAGTATCCGCGACAAATCACTACTGTAAATCGGATAGAGAAAATAGGATTGATCTTTCCGGGGATCGGCACCACGGTATAAACGTCCATCTTTGACAACAGCATAATGACCGGTGGCAAAAAAATCAAACCCCAGTTGACATGCCTTATCCAGAAGCAGGCCGAATTTGAGTTTCCTGTTGCAGCAGATACAAGGATTCGGTGTACATCCGTTCAGATATTCATTTGTGAAATAATCTATGATGTTGCTTTGGAAAAAATCAACTACATCCACCAGATGATGCTCTATGCCGAGTTTAGAGGCTACCCTCATGGCATCTGCAACAGTATCAGAAGCCCTGGTGGAATTGTCTATCCGCATGGTAATCCCTGCCACTTCATATCCCTGTTTCAAAAGAAGAGCTGCAGCAACCGAGGAATCTATCCCCCCGCTCATGGCAACCAGAACTTTCTTTCTCAAATGAAAAAACCCCTTTTCAATGGAAATTCCTTATTTTTTTCAGGTTAATATAGTAAAAATCAGATAAGCCCTGAAAAATGTGTTTTTTTCACTGCCGATTCTTTGTTTAGATATTTTTTTCAGATTGCTTCTGATTAGACATTGTTTTGATATTAGTTCCAATTTTTTCGATTTGATATTATTACGCTATTTTTTTGCCATCAGATACCTGAGTAGTTACTAAAAAAGTATATTACGAGTCACTTTGATAAATAAGTCACTCAGCCCAAAACAGGTAAACCGGAAAGGGACAAAAACATGTTTTCTGAAAATGTAATATTACTGGAAGATGCCCTGAAAAGGTCAGTATTACCCGAGTTGGAAACTTTTCCATGTCCTTACGACACTACCCAAAACGCCACCGGAGTAATTCGCATCGTTTTCCCTGAATTTACCTGCGTCTGCCCAAGAACCGGATATCCCGATTTTGCCTCAATCCGACTCTATTATCTCCCGGATCAGCACTGTCTTGAGCTCAAATCATGGAAACTCTTTCTTAATTCCTTCAGAATGATAGGAACGTTTCATGAGACAGTTACCAGTTTTCTGTTTGAAACGTTGAAAAAGCAACTCAAACCGAAGTGGCTATTATTGGCAGGAGATTTTTTCCCCAGAGGGAATGTGGATACTACGGTGGTTTTTGAAACTCCAGGTGCCCGCCCTGCAGGAGTTGACCTGCTTTTAAACCCGCTTAACCCTCATTGTAAAGGGTTCGCCTGAGATTGGATTTGAAAACCAAGCTCCGAGATAATCTTTGCTTCCTCTTTTTGAGCAGGTAAACATTTTATCAAAAAGTGTGGAAACTCTCTTCTGCCAGGGTAGTTTCTCCTCAGATTATCAAAAAACTTTCCCTGCTCTGTTTTTTCCATCTCCACTATCTCTGAGAGCGATTTGTGATCCTCTTCTATTGAATATGCGTTAAGAACTGCATCAGTAATCGGTTGTGCAGATGAACAGACATCGATCTGTTTGACCACTTCGCTGATATAATTTTCAGGTATCTGCCATTTGGGCTTTGAGAAGAAAAAAGCACAGGCCGCATCATAAATCATCTTTGTACCTCTGATCTTGCCATCAGATGAATAACCTGCAATATGAGGAGTCCCGATGTCGGCAATCTTAAAGATTTCGCTATTAATGTTTGGCTCATTCTCCCACACATCCAGAACAAGCCCACCCAGTCTTGCGCGCTCCGCTCTAATGCTTTTTTCATCAAAGACCTTGCCTCTGCTGGTATTGATTAAAATTGCATTTTTTTTCATTCTGGCGATAAGCTCGTGGTTAACCAAATGATAGGTGTTGTACTCTCCCGAAGTGATAAGAGGCACATGAAAGGTCAATATATCCGATTCCTCCACTAACTGATTCAGGGAGATGTAGATCTCACTGTCAGTCATTTTTTTCTTGGGAGGATCGTTAAGCAGACATCTTATGCCCAGAGCTTCAGCATAGCGATAAACTTTACTGCCAATATTGCCTACACCCACAATTCCCAGAGTCATCTGCTGCAAAGGACGATTCATTTTAGATGACAGCAGAAACAGAGCCGATATTACATACTCTGCTACCGATTCGGCGTTAGATCCTGGTGCATAAGCAAATCCGATACTCTTTTCCTTAAGATACTCAGTATCCACATGATCCACACCGATTGTAGCACTTGCCACAAACTTTACAGTTGTATCTTCAAGAAGTTCTCTGTTTACCGGAGTTATTGAACGAACCAGAAGAATATTTGCATCAGCAAGTAATTCTCTGTTGATCATTCTTCCTGGGACAGTCACTACCTCTCCGAACTCCGAAAACGCCTCTTTCACAAAGGCAATATTTTCATCCGCAACAACTTTCATAATACCAGATTTGCCTCATCCAATGATGTTCATTTAATTGGAACCCCCGGGCAGACCATCATTTTTTCCCTTTCGATCCCACGATGGAAAAACAGCTCTTTTGTCTCCCGATCAACAGCACTCCATTTAAAAATAACTATTCCCACCCCTGAAATGAAGAGACCAATTGAGCGGTCAAATTTGCAGCCCCCCTCCCTTTGCCTGTCTTTATTTTAGGAACCTGCAAATACCTGATAAAACAGCCTGCGCCGATATATATTTTCCATTTTTACACAATTAACAATATCATTATTTTTATGGATACAGGAAAAAAAATCTACTCCTCGATAATTGCAGCTATTATTGGTGATTCCCTTGGTGTGCCAGCAGAATTCAACTCACAACAGGAACTCTCTCTTTGTGCAGTTAAAAACATGTTCGGATATGGCCGCTATGATCATCCTCAGGGAACCTGGTCTGATGACAGCGCCATGATTCTATGTACCATTGAAAGTCTCTGTAGCGGTTACGATATCGAAAAGCTCGGCCATACCTTTTGCAAATGGCTCTTCGATGCGCATTGGACTGCAACAGGAGTAGTCTTTGATGCCGGTATTGCCACCGTAGTTGCACTGGATCAGATCAGAACCGAAGGAAAAAGTGCCCGCGAATCAGGAAGCAAACTTGAGCAGGATAATGGCAATGGCTCGCTTATGAGAATCCTTCCAGCAGCTCTTTTTTTCCACCAACTTCAGTTAGATGACTTTTTGGAACGTATTCACGAAGTCAGTTCGATCACTCATGCACATCCACGTGCTCTTATCGGATGCGGCCTGTATTCGCTGCTTATTAGAGAATTGCTGAAAAATAACGATAAAATCGCAGCATTGCATAGAGCTGTGGCTCTGGCTCTGGAATACTATAACAAATACCCCGAATTTAAAAAAGAACTTTGCCAGTATATTCGAATTCTGTCATTTGAACTTCTGACTCTGGAAGAGCAGGAGATCCGCTCTTCAGGCTACATTGTAGATACCCTGGAAGCTGCCTTTTGGTGCTTTCTTAAAAATGAAAGCACTTCCACGACCCTTTTATCTGCTGTGAATCTGGGCCTGGATACCGATACCACCGGTACGGTTGCCGGAGGACTGGCCGGTGTCCAATACGGCTTAGATGATATTCCGGAAAACTGGCTCAATTCACTGGCCAGAAAAGAGGAAATCGATCAGCTTGTCAATCAATTTACTTCCACCATTATAAACGGAACAACCAGCCCGGAAACGTGAGATACTGCTGCCCATGAAACCATTTCACATTAGAGATTATGATCTTCTGGTTTTAGGAGAATGCTTTATAGAGTTCAGATGCGATGGTGATGTCTGCCTTTGCAAAGAGTATGACAAGGATATCGGAGGCGCAGAACTGATTGTAGCTGCATCAGCATCAAGGCTAGGCTCCGGAGTGTCACTTGTCTCCGCGGTTGCACGAGACCCTTTCCATTCCAGGATTCGTGAGCGACTCCTCTCTCAGGGTATCAATATCGATCATGTTATCACTGCCCAGGGATATAATGGAATCTACTTTACCAGCACCAGATACCCCGAGCAACGTGAATACCTCATTCATCATCCCGGAACCGCAGCCGCCCACATCTCTCCTTCAATGATTTATGAAGATCTGATCGAAAACTGCAAAATCGTTTATTCTTCAAGCGAACTTCAATCGGTCTCCAAAGCCGCAAGACACACCGTTTTCAAGGCTTTCCACTTAGCCCACAGTAACGATATCATGGTAGCATACGATCCCAATCTCCGTCTTCAGAGATGGTCTCTGGAAGATGCAAAGGAATGCCTGTGGGGAGTACTGCCTTTAATCGATGTCATCTTCCCTTCCGCACCAGAGGAATCCAAGGCTTTGTTTGGGTATGAACGCCCATTGGATGTGATAGGATTTCTGTGGGACCGTGGAGTTTCTATTGTGGTGGTAAAAACCGGTGCAAATGGATGTCTGGTTGGATATGACGGGAAAATCCAGGAATTCACTCAGCAAAATACTATCGATGCACCAAAAGATGTAACCCTTATTGGAAGTGCATTCAATGGCGGTTTTCTCCACTGTATTGCCAAAGGATTTGACCCCTTTACCGCAGCGGAATTCGCCAACTCGGTAGCCCTTTACAAAGCAATTAAGGGCGGCGGCATCGATTCTCTTCCTACTGCTGCAGATCTGAAAGTCTAAGCACTCCGCCACTCTTCTCATAAAGCTCTTGTGGGCATATCTAAAGGCTCCAATATTTGCTGTTCAGTTTATTGTGAGTCCCATTGTTTATATGTATAAATAGCCCTATTAAGCTAAAGCATTGAGAACAGATCTATTAAGCCGAAATCCCCTGTGCTTTTAATAAATGGATGCTTAAAATCATAGCAGGTCTGAGGCAAACATGAAAAAGGCAGAAGGAATTTTCAGAGAGCTATACCGTTTTGATAAAAAATCAGGGGCTTATATAATAGAAATAGCTTTGGATAAATATTCCGATATTTTCAGCGAATGGGATCCTGCCCCCTTTAAACTTAGAGATATAGACCACGATCTGGAGCTTTATCTTGAGGGATGCTCCGACGATATTCCTTATCGTTATCCTCTGATCCTGAGTTTTACTATTCCAATGGGTGCAAGAGATGAAATTATCGAAGAACAAGCACGTAAAGGACTGAGAAATGGCTTTAAATTCAAGATTTACTTTATAAGAAAAGAAATTGCCAGAACCAACGCGCGCACTCTGCTTTTTATGCTGATTGGTTTTGCATTCCTGTGGGCAGCCACCATATTCCCAAAGCAACTTGCTTCTTCTGTGTTTCCCTCACTTCTGGTTGAAGGACTTTTTATCGGCGGATGGGTGTTTCTGTGGGAAGCTATCACTCTGGCTCTATTTACCACCACTGGACTGAGTCACAGCAGTCGGGTATACAAGAGATTGCTGAATTCCACTATCGTTTTCCGGGAGGTAATCCAGGACCCATGAAGAAAGAATGTGTTTTGAACTGTGATTGGGGTGACTAGGATGATGACCATGATTAAGAAAGTATTTTAACCCAGATTGTCCATTAGACAGGGACTTAACCAGTTACTGTCTAATGGACAATCTGGGTTCATGGCAGTTATCAGCCCTGATTATTGCATGGATTAAAATGGACGGCGTTTCCCCGGTATAATGGCCATGAATGCTGTTAAACAGGCGACCTTCAGAGACACAGCAACCTGTATGGTTCAAATTCCCACAAAGAAATCGTCATAGTACTCCTAGCAAGCGTGCTGGGCATACAATGCTCTTACCATTGCACTCCTAGCAAGCGTGCCAGGCATACTATGCTC
>JAAYPC010000283.1 GCA_012519985.1 Fibrobacter sp. | reverse complement strand
GCCGTGATCCAGCAGATACATATAGAAGACATAAAGTTGAAAAGAGTGTACCAGTCAGGTCATTAAGCCGCAGGGAATCCGAGTTGATAGTAAAGGATTTGGATGTGCTGATTGTGGGAGGAGGGGGCATTCTGTATGATTTCGATGCAAAAATATATTTGCGAGAGGCACAGATTGCCTATGAAAAAAGTGTCCCTACTATGTTCTATGCGGTTGGAGCGGGGCCTTTGAATGATCCAGAATCACAGAAGCTAGTGAGGGAGGTTCTCAATTATGCTTCTATTGTCACTGTCAGAGACAAGCCATCATTCAGGTTGCTTGAGGATATTGGGGTTCTTAGGGAGATAGTTGTGACTGCAGATCCTGCATTTAATCTGCAGCCCGATCCTTCTCCGTCTGACAAGCTTGCAAAGGCTGGTATTGGTAAAGGCAGAAAGCTCATTGGAATGTCGGTTCGAGAGCCGGGGAGGGCTGCTCCGGATTTGAAGGTTGAGCATTATCATAGGTTTATTGCTGATGCTGCAGATTATCTGATTGAACGCTATAATGCCCAGATAGTGTTCATTCCAATGGAAAGGAAGACTCTGTTTGATTTACACCATTCCTATGCGGTAATTGCCAAAATGGTATGGCCTCAATTCGTAAGTGTGCTTGATGCTGAGTATACTCCCGATCAGATTATGAGAATAATGAAAGAGCTCCATTTTGTGGTTGGCATGAGACTTCATTTTCTCATATTTGCGGCTTTACAGAATATACCATTTGTACCGCTTCCATACTCTGGTAAAATTATCGGTTTTCTTGAAGAGATGGGATTAGATATGCCCCCGTTTGAAAATATTACTTCAGGAAGAATTATTACCTTTATTGATAAAGCATGGGATCAGAGGGATAAAATACTGGACGCTATAAAGCAATCTCTTCCTGGTTTAAAGAAGCGGGCTCAACAGAATAATACTTTGCTGATTGAGGAACTAAGAATTTTAGCCGCGCGAAAGGGGCAAGATCCAAATATTTTGCCCGGTGTTACTCCGAAGTGTTCTTGAGCTGGCTACCAGCCATTTGAATTTGCTGAACCAGACTGCATACCTTCAAAGGATGCTTCAAGAATTCTTATCGCTTCTACAGGCGCAGTGGTCTCCAGAAACTTTTTATTTGAGGTGAATAACCGGTATGCATCGGATTTTTTCTCCTCTCCCAGAAGAGTATAGATCTGTTCGATAATCTTTTGGGACATGATCTGATGTTCATTTACTCCTGTTGGTCGCTGCGTAGTTTTTACGGTGGTTGGTGGTGGCGATGGCGGTGCCTGGGTGACAGTGTTTGTCTTATTTTGTTGCATCAGATTATCCTGTAATGTTTTATCACGCTGGGCGCGTAACCTTAAAAGTTCCTGCTCTCTTATTCTTATCAGGCTGTCATACTGTTGTATGGATTTGGATTGATTGGGAATAAATGTCTGTGGCTGTTGCACCTGTACAGGATTAGGATTCTCGACATAAGCAGTTTTCACAGGCGGTTCTGAGCGTTGGTATACAACAGGGGGATTTTGAGAACCAGTAGATGTGGCTGCTGCTTTTTTTTGACGTTCTTTTTCTTCATTGAGAGTTACTGTCAATTGGGCTTTCTGGGCGTTTAGCTTTTGCAACTCTGACAGAAGGCTCTGTAGTTGCTGTTTTGAAATCATTTTTGCTGCATTTATTTCGGATATTTTTTTTGACAGTTCCTGCTCTGAAGCGTATAGCCGGGAATTCAGATCGTTTTGTTGTTTTTTTAATTTTTGCTGTTGAGTAGAAACTGTAAAAAGCTGACTGTTTAATGATTGAATCGTGTTTTTTAAGGTGTTAAGTGAGGACTGGTATTGCTGGACTGTCATGTTATGCTGCGTGGTCAATTGCTGCAATTGATTGGAATGTAAAGCTAATTCCTGCTCTTTTTGAGCAATATGACCAATGAGATTCTGAGCTGCTTCACCTGCCTGCATTTTTTTCTGTTCAAATGATTGGGTTGAGTTCAATATCTCAAGTCTCAGTTGTTCTTTACGGTTGTTAGAAGCAGCTAACTCCCGGTTAATAGTGGCATTGCGGTTCTCTATATTCTTCAGTTCTATTATAATTTTGTTAAGAGAATCCTGATCCTTTTGTTGCAAGAGGGAATGGCTTTGTATTGCTTTGGTTCGTTGTGTGGAAAGGGAGAGACTTTTTTGGGTGTGTATTGAAAGTGTACTGTCCAGCGTGCGAATTTCTTTCTGAAATTCAGCATCCGTTTTACTCATGCTTTGGGAGTGTGATGCGATCAGAGCATCCAATGAGTCTTTTTGCCTGTTAAGG
>JAAYPC010000282.1 GCA_012519985.1 Fibrobacter sp. | reverse complement strand
AGCTGAACCGGAAGGAGCCCTCTTCAAATAGTAGAGCGGATTTTAAATCTGGCAAATTTTCTGGATTATTATGCACTGTATCTACAATCTGCCTGTTAGTAATTTGAATTGCTGCCTGTTAACATTGCCAGGATAATCTGAGTAAATATCCTTAATGATATTTCTAAAAATGCCACATTGAATGTACAAATATGAATAATATAATTATTATTTCACCATTGTGCATTATCTTTGTATTTCCTGTGTTATGCTAATTAATTTCCATCCAAAACGGAACAAAATCAAAAACAGAATAACAGATATTTGGGTGATACGTGGAAAAAGTACTTTGAATTTGCATCAAAAAAAACAGACATTTGTACTGATATCTGCTAAAAATGGCATTTTCAATCAATGATATGTGTGAAAAACATAAAATAATGAGAAATAAAAAGAAATAATTAAAGGAAAATCCGAACAATAGTTATCAATAATGGCATCTCTTTTGCAGCTCTCATATCACGGGAGGAGAATATGCTTTCAAATTGGGTAAACATGTTAAAATACATCGGTATATGCGAAACAGTGGGAATGGCCGGATCACTTTTCACCTCAAGATCTATTCCCACCTGGTATGGCAAGTTGCACAAGCCATCCATTGCTCCTCCTTCATGGGTATTTGGGCCAGTATGGACAATCTTATACGCTCTTATGGGAATTTCAGCCTCTATCATTTCCCAGAAAAGAGAACAGGGCAAAAGAGTAGGGATGACTGTTTTTTATTTGCAACTAATATTAAACTTTCTCTGGACTGTCATTTTCTTTGGGATGCGATCCCCTTTTGCTGCATTAATCGAGATTTTTACCCTCTGGATTTTTATAGCTGTTACCATCATCCTGTTCTGGAACCTCTCTCCTGTAGCTGCACTGTTACTTGTTCCTTATCTGTTATGGACAAGCTTTGCATCTGTTTTGAATTACCAGTTCTGGAAAATCAATCATTGACATTCAGTTTGAAATCCGTAATAGAACATGTTCTTGATGTGGAGGAAACATGCCCAGAAGTAATGAAGACATAAAAAATGACATTATAGACAGTCTTGCCAGAGATTCCAGATTGAAGTCTCATGATGTGAAAATTGAAATAAGCAATGGCCTGGTGGTACTTACCGGAAGTGTGCAGTCTTACAGGGCTCGTGAAGCAGTGGAAGCGGATGTGTGGAAGGTTTCCGGTGTTACAGCAATAGACAATCGTCTGGATATCGTTTTCCCTCCCGGATACAGAAAACCTGCTGATGAGGCGATACTGGAGAGTGTAGATCGCCTGTTGCGTTGGGATCCGGATCTGTTTCTGGAGAAAATCACGGCATTTGTGCACGAAGGAAGGGTGATTCTTGAGGGTTCAGTCGATATGTTATGGAAAAAGTTCAGAGCCGAGGAACTGGTGCGCAATGCAGGAGGGGTTTTGGCAGTGGTAAACAAGCTGGCGGTAATAACCACAGGTGATGTTACCGATGAAAGAATCGGACAGGAAATCACCGGATTATTGAATCGCAACTCTGCCTTAAATGTAAACACTGTCTCTGTCGAAGTGCAAAATGGTAATGTGCGTCTGAGCGGAACGGTTCCAAACAGAAATGCTTTTGATATTGCCGAAGATATCGCCCGATATACTCAGGGTGTAACAAATGTGGATAATCAGCTTGTTATAAAAGGAGTTTGAACTGTATTGCCCGGTTAATGCAAAAAAAGCGAGTATACAAATAAATTCCAAATCACAAGCAGCAAATCCTAAACAAATCCCAATAACCAATTATTCAAAATCCAAATAAGAAAAAAGCTGGGATCTCTGAACTCGGGAAAATGGAAATGGGAAAGAATAACGGATAACGGATAATGAATATCGAATATCGAATATCGAATAACGAATATCGAAGTGAAAGAGAGCTGGAGCACGAGACGACTAGGTCCGAAATTTAAAATCACAGGCAATTTTCAGAGTGATAGTCTTATCTTGAAAAATCGCAGGCTATGCCATATATTTTACTCAAACAGATTAGGAGATATGTGTATGGTCAGTTTGCGATTTTTTCTTTTTTCCATAATATGTTATGCAACTCTTGTTTCTGCTCAGCAGGACAGTTTGACTGCTCCTGTTTGTGCACATCCGGACCAGATTGTAGCCAAATTGGAAGGTAACAAGATTGAGTATGTGATGGGGCAGTATCAACTGAATATCTCCACCATTAAGGGGTATCTTTACAATGATGGTTTCAGCAAACCCTATCTGAAAAAGTATAACGCACTGAGAGGCAGCTCCTATGCGATGCTCGTAGGAGGGGTGGGCTTAGTGATAGCAGGATTTTCTACAGGGAAAACTCTATTTTCTCTTGGCGGTCTGGTAACAACAGGCAGTGGTGTGGTAATCTACTTTAAATCCAACAATAGTTTCCGCAAAGCGATTCATGAATATAACAAAAGCGTATGCAGCAATAAATTTCATCACTGAAAGATGGGTAGGAGGAGAGCCGGCTTAAAGGCCGGACTCTCCGGATATATCAGTTCGCTCTTGAAACGAATTCATCAGTAGCTGTATTTATGCGAATTTTATCGCCAATGTTACAATACAAGGGTACCTGCACCTCATAACCGGTGTCTAATTTTGCTGCTTTGAGCACTTTACCGGAAGTATCCCCTTTTACCGCGGGTTCGGTGTATTCAATTATGGCTTCAACCTGTGCAGGAAGTTCTACTCCAACCGGTTTTGTTCCATAGACAATTATACCAACCGTCATCTCTTCACGAAGATAATTGAGCGCATCTCCCAGATCGTCCTTGTTAAGATCCATCTGTTCGAAGGTCTCCTGGTCCATGAATGTATAAAACCCGTTATTTTCATAGAGAAACTGCATGTTCTTACGCTCCAGGATAACATCTTCAAACTTATCTGAAGCCCGGTATACGGTTTCTGACATGCTGCCAGTGGACAGATTCTTAAGTTTCATTTTCACTGTGGATGCACCACGAGCACCTTTATTGTAGATGGCTCTCATGACGATATAAAGTTCGTTATTGATTTTGACAGTATTACCCTGTCTGAGGTCCTGTGCTTCTTTCATTAAAAATGACTCCTTGAAATTAATAGTTTATTTAAAATTTTGGCTGAATTTCAGCTTTTTTAAGTAATCAAAAATTGGATCTGTTCCTGAAAAACCGGAAGATAAACAGGATCTTCAATTAATAGATGGAGGGATCAGGTACCTGATCGTTAGAAAAGAACAGGCTGAAGATGGTAAGTGGGTCTCTTTTTTATTAATTATTGAATTCACGGAGAAAATCACTGAATTTTTTTACCAGATTACAATTTTCTTCTATAAAATAACTCATCTTCTGAGTCGCATGTTCAATTTTATTTAAATCCCGGAAAAAATAATTAAAATTTTCAGTTGTTTTTTGGATTTTTTCTTCAAATTCAGCATCATTATATTGTTCCAGCAGCTCTTTGTATCTTATGAATACCTCTGAATCATCAAAATATTGTTGAAAGTTTTTCAAAAATGCATCCACTTTTACCCTCTGATAGCGATTTTCCTGAAGATAAGCATTCCATAAAAATGGTTTTGCAGCACAGATAGCCCTGACCAGAGAATCTTCTCCCCGCACAAGATTAAAATCACAGCAGCATAAAAGAGAGTCATAGCTTTGCTGAGAAAGAAAAGGCAAAAAAACGATGTGTGTATTTTTGTATTGAACATAACTGAAATTATCGGCATTCATCCCGGCGCGTTTTAAAGAGGCTCTGATGCTATCATGGCTTTTAAGGCCAAAAATCATCAGGTACACATTTTTATCGATCTCGGTGAGATTTTTAAGCAAGTTGTCAAAACCACGTTCATAAGAGAAAACGGTTCCAAACAAACTACTCTCTTCATCACCAGGAAATGACCCGATGTGCTTTTCCAGAAGTTCTTTAAGAGCGTTGAGGCGTGTTGCCTGGAGTCTTTCTCTGCTTTCTGCGATGGTCGTATTAATTATTACTCCACCGGTAGAGGTGGTAAGACCAGGCATGAAAAAGAATTTTTTTGCAGTACCTTTATTTAACAAAGATTCTTTCAGATGATATCCTTCCACCCAGTCTTCGGCTGAGAGGTACTCCAGATTGATAATAATTTTGCTTTTAAAAACCGCTACATCCATCACCGGTTCTGGAATGTAACAGGCAAACGCTTCGACCAGAATATCGGCAACCCCCAGTTTTTCGACATCCTGTGAAGTGAGTGAGGAAGAGTCGATGAAGGTGATCTCTTCGAAATGTTGAACTGATTCTGAGGCATTGATTTGTGGTACTATACTGTGAAGTGTTTTCAGATCATCTATGAACACTCTGGTGTTACACTGAGGGTTCATTTTTTTGAATTCTTTAGCGAATCGATAGACCACACCTGCATCACCGAAATTGTCGATCACATGGCAGAAAATGTCGATACTGGTGAGATTCACAATAGTTTTCCTTTACTGAAAAAAGGCTTCGATTGCCAGTCTGAGCTGAATTTATTAATCTCAGCTTCCCTTCCGGGTCCTAAGTCCCCCTTTGGGGGATTTAGGGGGCTTGATTCTTTGCGAATAGTTTCTTTGTTTAGCTTCACTTGTCTATCTTTACCTCATTCCTAAATACGTTACGCCCTTCGATCCAATGTGTTACAAATCTTAGCCTTACGGCTATGGGATTTAGCGGGCTGTTTTCGGGGGACTTTTAAGAGCCTCAAAAAATAGTCTAAGCCCAAAGTTAGTTGAGGCAAGATAATATATGGATAATACTGATTTGATTTGATATTATTTTATATAAATACAGACCAGGAGGTTTTTTTGAGTAAAAACATTTTAATCTTAATTCTTTTTTTCCGATTGGTATCTTTCGGATATGAGATTGCTCTTCCTGAGGAAGAGGTTTCATCTACTTCCTGTAAGCTTACAATGAAACTGAATATGGTTGTGCCCACTGCAGATGCGGTTTCCGGAAGAGCTGTTGTGGAGGTTAAACTGTTTAATGATCTTGGAAACCCGCTTTCTGGCTACCAGATTCAATTATCCAGTACCAGAGGGACTTTTTTGTGTCAACTTCCAGGTGAGAGCTCTGGGAGTACAGATGATGGAGAACCGGACAGAACCTGTTTTTTTACCGGTAAGGATGGTACAATCAAGGTTCATCTGGTAAATCTTCCGCTGGATGGAGCTGTTATTCAGGTTAAAGCCACATGTGATTGTGGGGGATACCAGGTTTACGCATCAGGAAACATTAATTATAACAAGAAAACTATAAATAAAAAGAAATAGCAAAATATTTAGGGAATTGAGGCTTAATTAATTTTATATGGAGTTCCTTCATTATGTGTTGATTGGCATGTTTGCAGTCATTTTCGTTTCTGCGATGACAGAGTCCTGTATTCTTAGCATTACTTATTCTGACATATTTAAACTGCAGAAAAATTTCCCCAGGATAGGAACAATCTGGAAACGGCTCAAACAGGATATAAATCGCTCCTTTACTCTTGTTCTTATATTCAATACTGTTGCGATTATTCTTTGCGCCAGCATTGGTGGTGCATATCTGTCTTTAAGATGTGCAAAGCAATGGTTTATTCCCATGGCGGTTATTCTTTCCTATATAGTGATACAATGGGGAATTGTACTTCCAAGGACACTGGGGATCCGTTTCAAGATCCCGATGGCGTTTATAATTGCAGTTCCGTTGTATGTATTGACTATTATTTGCAGGCCGCTGGTATTGATCGTGGGATTAGTAAATAAGCCCTTTGAATCCGGAAGAACAGACAAGAAGATATCACCGCTTCTGGAGATTGCAACACTTGCGCAATCTGCTGCATTGGATCATGAGATCAGCCGTGAACAGGCGCATCTTATCGAAAGAAGCATTCAGCTTTCCAGAATGATAGCCAGGGACATCATGGTTGATATTTCAGAGGTGAATACGCTTTCGGATTCCATGTCCTTAACTGAAGCACTGGTGGAATGTCACATGCATCATCATACCCGTTTCCCTCTGACTAAAGCAGGAAATACCGATGAAATAACAGGGTATGTCAATTTTAAGGATATCGTGAGTGCTCTCAGAGTCAATCCGGCTGATCCGAGTCTCAATGGTATCCGTCGCCCCATAGAGACGGTAAGAGAGACGGTTGCGCTTTCAGAACTGTTAAAACAATTCACCCGCAGCTACCAGCACATTGCAATTGTAAAAAACGAGTCCGGAAAAACTATTGGAATGGTTACTCTTGAGGACCTGATAGAGGCTCTGGTAGGTGAACTCGAGGATGAGTACGATAAACCACCTGAGCTGTTGGTGCAGCTTTCAGAAAACCGTTTCAGGGCTGGCGGCGGGGTAACATTTGAAAGATTGAGAAAACAGGTACACAAGGATTTACCTGACTGGGATCTTTCGATCGATGAATGGATCGTGGGCCAGTGTGCAGGAAATATACCTCCAAATTTCTCTACTTCATTTCAGAACGTTACCTTTAAGGTAAAAAGGATAAGTCGCGGCCATGTTTATGATTTGATTATTGACCGTCCTTTCTCAGATACTCCTCAGATCGTGTGAAGCCTCAGGTTATAGACAGATTTAGCTAAAAAATGTAAGTTCCCACATTGTTTTAACTTATTTTCTATAACCTGAATGAGACGATGCTTATGGAGTGATCAGCTTCGACTCCTTTTTTACTGGTCTAATGCGGGTTTTATGGCAATATTAACCGCCCGCTGCAAAATCCTTAAAAAAGGCTGCTCTAAGGACTCAAAGAATCGACACTGTTTAGGCAAAACTTAATTCCGTAAACAATCATTTCGGGTGCATTGGTCTTGAAAGGCTTAAAGGTTTGATGTGCCTGTGAGAATTCATTCCTTTTAACATATTAATTTCCATTTATAGGAGGCATATAATGAAGATTCAGAGTGTAAAAGGTCGTGAGGTAATCGATTCAAGGGGTAACCCCACTGTGGAAGCGGTTGTGACCCTGGACAATGGTATAGTTGCAAATGCAATGGTTCCATCCGGAGCATCTACCGGTGAGAGAGAAGCTGTGGAATTAAGGGATAATGATCCCAAGCGTTACAAGGGTAAAGGGGTTCTCACTGCAGTTAAAAATATCAATGAAAAAATTCAACCGGCCATTAAGGGTATGCCAGTTGATGAACAGCGGGCGATCGATGCTGCAATGATCCAGCTCGATGGTACTCATAACAAAGGCAAACTTGGTGCAAATGCAATCCTGGCAGTGTCTCTGGCAGTGGCACATGCAGCAGCAAAGGCAAAGGGATTGTCGCTTTACCGTTATCTTGGTGGTGTAAATGCATCGGTTCTTCCTGTTCCCTGTATGAACGTTATCAACGGTGGCCGTCATGCAGATAATAATGTGGATTTTCAGGAATTCATGATTGCTCCGCACAATGCTCCTGATTTCAAAACTGCAATCAGAATGGGTGCAGAAACTTTTCATGCTTTGAAATCGGTTCTCTCCAGCAAGGGTTATGCTACTGCAGTTGGAGATGAAGGTGGTTTCGCTCCTAATCTCAAGTCAAATGAAGAAGCAATTGAGACAATACTGGAAGCTATCACTAAGGCTGGTTATAAACCTGGTGACGACATCTCCATCTGCCTCGATCCTGCAACAAGTGAGATGTGGGATAATGGTTCCTACCTCTTTTTCAAATCGACAAAAAATAAACTGACTTCAGAACAGATGGTTGAGCACTGGGAGAACTGGGTTAAAAAGTATCCTATAGTGTCAATCGAAGATGGTATGGGAGAAAATGACAAGGCTGGGTGGAAACTTCTTACCGAAAAACTGGGCAAGAAGATCGAACTGGTTGGTGATGATCTTTTCTGCACCAATCCTTCAATTCTGGCAGAGGGAATTCGTAACGGTATTGCAAATTCAATTCTGGTTAAAGTTAATCAGATCGGTTCTCTTACCGAAACTTTGGATGCTATCGAGCTGGCTGGAAAGAACGCCTATGGTTATATGATCTCTCACCGTTCAGGTGAAACTGAAGACACCACCATTGCAGATCTGGCGGTGGCTACTGCATCTGGCAAAATCAAAACCGGTTCAGCCTCCAGAAGCGAACGTATTGCCAAGTTCAACCGTCTTATTGCCATTGAAGATGAGTTGGGAGCAGCAGCTCGTTTTGCCGGCAAATCGGCTTTCAAGAATGCCTGATTTTCCGGTTCGTATTGTGGGAAGATTTTTCTTTGACTTAATCTTCTACAAAATTGCGGCGGAAGAACCCTCTTCCGCCCAACTTTTATTCTACAATTACCAGGAAATCTCAAATCCTGAATCCTAAATCTGAAATCCTGCCTCCTTTCCCCAATATCTAAAATCTGAACTCTGAAATCTGAAATCTTAAACACTGTCTCCTTTCTCCAAAATCTAAAATCTATAATCTTAAACCTGAAATCTGATTGTCTGATTGTCTTTTGTGCTTTTTGGGGTTATAATTTTTAAGCGGTTCAGCAAGAGGGGATATGAAACAGGAAACTCAAAACAGATTAAGCAATATTCCGGTTGAAAAAATCAAACTGGGAATGTATTTGGGTGATGTTTTTGATGCTCAGGGGAATCTTTTGTTTGCTTCCGGCACATTGATTCACAGTGCTGAACAGATTGAACTGCTTAAAAAACACAATGTCAGTTCTGTGTTTGCAATTGAAATCAAGGAGAACCCAGGCGTTTATGACAGGGCCAGGGTAGTTGATGTCGCAAACCTTGAAGAAGCTTATTACAAAGAACTGTCCAGGGCAAAAGAGATTCATCAGTATACAATACAAACAGCACGGGAGACTCTGATTAATGCAAAGCTGGGGAGACTGATGCCTGTAAAAAAAATTGAAACTGCAGCAGAGCAGATTGTTGAAAGTGTCTCCAGAAATCCGGACGCTCTGGTTAGTCTTGCTCAGATTAAAGGTTACGATGAGTATGTTTATGTGCATTCGATAAATGTGGCAATTCTTATTACCTCACTTGCTTGTTCGATGGGATACAGCAAAGAAAAGCTTCTACAGGCTGGTGTGGGAGGATTTTTGCATGATATAGGCAAAATGGGGATCCCGGAAAACATTCTGAATAAAAAGGGTAAATACAGTAGTGGAGAGTTTGCCATAATGAAGCGGCATCCTGATATCGGAATAAGTATGCTCAAGGGATACAGAGATATCAGCGATTTTTCCAGGATTGTGGTAATCCAGCACCATGAAAGATATAATGGAAGTGGGTATCCCAGACAGCTCACAGGTAGTATGATTTCAGAAATCGGTTTAATTGCGGCGGTTGCGGATGTTTATGATGCAGTTACTACTGATAAGGATTACAGAGCCGCCTGGACACCGCATAAAGCCCTGGCTATGATCTTTCAGGGTTGCGATATGGAATATTCCAGGCGAATTGTTGAGTTTTTTACCAAGCATCTGGGGATTTATCCGGTAGGAAGCTTTGTAAAGCTCTCATCTGGTGAGAAGGGAATAGTAATAAGAGTGGAAAAGGGGGAGATCCTGGCACCGGATGTACTGATTCTTTATTCGGCAGACGGAAAAAAACTCAAGGAACCCAAAGAGTACAAGCTTTGGAATATGCAGAAAATGGAAAATGGAAGTCAGTATAGGATAGTGCAATCGCTCAATCCTAAGGACTATGATATATGTATTGATAATTATGTCAAAGCTAAACCTTTTGAATAGGGTTGGGCTTTGCTCTTGCAAGAAGTAGAGAGGAAAGTTCATGGGAAGCAAACATTGCAGATTATACGATGAAAATCTTGTGCATAATATAATGCTATCAACAGGATTATCCGTACTTGAATATCTAAGGGAAAATAAGAATGTCGATGATGATGATATTTGCGAATTCATTGAAATGAATGCAGGGACCATTATAGAGGACACAATTGAGCAGCTTAATAATGAGGATGAATTGACCGATCAGGGCTCTGCTGATTCAGAAGAAGACCATTGGTCTTTCAATAATCCTGGTTCAGAATAAAAAACAGGTACTTCTGTTTGAGCTAACCTGTTGCAATTGGTTCAGGGAAATATTAATTTAAGAAACCTTCAGCCGAAGTGGCGGAACTGGTAGACGCACTGGACTCAAAATCCAGCGATGGCAACATCATCTCGGTTCGATTCCGAGCTTCGGCATAACCACTCCACAATTAAGTTTACTTCTCTTTTTTGCAATCCTTATTTTCCTTGCCATACCTTTCTGCCTGATATTACCCGGATTTATCTTTAATCTGAATCATAGCTGTTTTGCCATTTTAAAGTTGAGAAAAAGGATCTGTTATGAATGGTGCAGTTTTATATCGAAGTAAGTATGGCTCTACAGGTCAGTACGCCAAATGGTTATCAGAGGCTTTGCAGGTCAGCTTGATTAATGTAAAAGAAGCCAGATCAATTGATCTGACTCAACATGATTATCTGGTATTTTGCAGCCCGGTTTATTATGGAAAACTGCTGATCTCCGGCTTTATTAAAAAGAACCGGAGTCTTTTAAAGGGAAAAAGGGTTTATCTGCTGGTTGTCAGTGGGATGGATGAAAAAGCAAAGGATGATATCCAGAACATGTTAAATGCCAATTTCGATCAGAAATTTTCCGATTATCATATAAAATGGTTCTATTCCGGTGGACGGATGGAGTTGGAGAAGCTTGGCTTTTTTACAAAATTTCTGATAAAGAAACTGGCAAAAATGGTTAAAGATGAAAAAGAAAAGGCTAAGCTGCAAAACGGGTATGACTATATTGACAGAAAAAAACTGAATGCTCTGATCGAACAAATAAGGGAGGATGGTAAATGACTGTAACTACAAGAAACAGCATAATTATTGTGGCTATATCGGTTATTATGGCTCTGATTTGTACCACAACATACCGGTTATGGAAGTACAAGGAGACGGTTAAATCGCTGACTGTGCAGGAGCCAAAGTTGACTGATATTGCTGATGGAGAGTATGAAGGGGAGTATGACCTCAGCCTGGTGTGTGCAAAAGTAAAAGTAACCATTAATAAGGGGAGAATTGAAAATATTGCAATACTAAAGCATGATAATGGCAGAGGGAAGAAGGCAGAAAAAATTATCGAAGATGTGATTGGTCAACAGAAATTAGGAGTGAATGCAATTACCGGTGCAACTGCCAGCAGTAAGGCAATATTAAAGGCAATAGAGAATGCATTGCAGGATGCTGAGACCTCTGACTGAAATGAAATATCCAGGCAACTTTATATGCAGTTTTTAATGTCAACCGACCGATTGAACTGTTGTTTTTGAACTGTGTTCACATTCCTTGAAATAATCGATCAGCATCTGGGTGAATGCAGGACCGTTTTCACCTGAGAATGGAGAGTGTCCGGCAGTTTCTATTTCCAGGAATCTGCAATCAGGAAGGCCAGCTTTGGTCTGAAGAACCATCTTTTCAGTTACTTCTTTGTCATTTTTACCTCTTATCAGAAATATGTTCTTTACGTTTTTACCGGTAAGCGATATCTCTTCCAGGTAATCGCCATAGGCATCGGTTCGAAAAGATGATAAAAGGCTTTTTTCTGTACCTTTGACTAAAAACTGATTTTGAAATATCATTTTGCAGGATGGATCGGAGATAAGCTCAAGGCCTCTATCGATCACTTTTTTCTTGATAATGGTTCTGAAAATAAAATCGCCTATAACAGGGTAGGTGCATATTTTAATAGGGAATTTTAGTGAGGAATCACTGTTGAAGATATTTACAGCAGGGGAGATCAGAACGATCGACTTTACCTGCTGTGGGAAATGGGAGGCAAAGCTTAGTGAGATTGCACCTCCGAAGCTAGGTCCCAGAAGATGCACCGGTTTATGGATCTTGAGCGCATCGAGAAGATCGTGCAGTTGGTCGGAAAATATCTTTCTGGTGTAGGGGACCGAGAGTCTTTGTGAACCGCCTCTTCCATATTGATCGTATCGGAGTATACGAAAGCCGGCATCTGTGAACTTTTTTACCTGCTCATTCCAGGTGCACATGGGGATTGTGCCACCGTGAAGGAGCACAATAATTGGAGCATTTTTCGGGCCACAGAGCTCATAACAGGTTACTCCGTGAGGCAGTTGAACAATGTTTTTTTCTTCAGGTTTAAATTCTTTTTTTTCCTGAGACAGACTGATATAACAGACCCAGGCTAATACTATCAGGATGCAAATGCTTAATAAGATTTGGGCAGTCATAATGGTCCTTTTTTATAATGATTTCTAATAATATACATTTATTGAACTATTTGAATTGAAATTAGTTACATGTTGCCATCTCTTTGAGATTTCATACTCTTAATAGCAAATGGCGTGTTAATTGTTTTATCTGGATTAGAGGTCATTATGCCCATAATGTATTTTGGCATATTTTTATGCAGCGATATCATTGGATTTGGAATTAAGCTATGTCTTTAGCTCATTTGGTTAAACAAGGCGAACAGATCGATTTACCGGTTTCAAATAGTTCCAATAAGAGGGTAGAGATCGGACTTCTGGCCCTAAGCTGGCCAATTCTGGTGGAGAACCTGATTCGTATAAGTCTTAACAGCGTAGATGTGTTCATGTTAAGCTGGTACTCTGAGAAGGCGGTTGCGGCTGTAGGGCTTATTAATCAATTTATTTTCTTTTTGCAATTATTATATCTGATGGTAGCATCTGGTTCCGGAATTTTAATTTCACAGAATATTGGTGCAAATAAAGAAAAAGAGGCAGGACTGGTGGGTTTGGCCAGTTTGCAGTTGGCTTTTCTTTTTGCGGGTGTGCTGAGCGTGTTTATGTCTTTGTCTGCCAATTCTATACTTGATCTGTATAAACTTGATGCAGAGGTCCACCGTTTCGCATGGCAGTTTCTTACTATTTATGGAGCGACTTCGGTGTTTGTGGCTATAGGGATGGTGTTTTCTACCATTTTACGCACCTATGGATATACCTATCAACCTATGATAGTAAATATTGTAGCACTTTTACTCAATGTTACAGGAAATTATATCTCCATTTATGGCCCCTTTGGATTGCCGGTAACAGGTGTGGTGGGTGTAGCCTGGTCAACTGCTATAAGTCAGGCTGCAGCTTGCATAATGATGTTTGTTATGATAATCAGACATAATGATATCCATATCCCTTTCAGGAAAATCTTTAGTGTCTCAAGTAAGCTGTATCGTCCGATTTTAGCGATCGGAATTCCTTCTGCAGGAGAGAATATTTCCTATAATATTGGGCAGATTGTAATAATGCGTATGATTGCAGCACTTGGAACCGAAGCCATGGCAGCGACAGTGTATTCATTGACTCTTCTTCGATATGTTTTTATCACTTCGATATCGATTGGCAATGGGGCACAGATCAAGGTGGGATATCTGGTGGGGGCAGGGCGCAGCGATGAGGCACACCGCAAAGTGTATCGGTATTTTCTGGCAGGTTTTTTAATCTCACTTTCATTGGTGATTGTAACAAAGATTGCGCAGGTTCCTTTAGTGCACTTATTTACAGATAACGCAACTATTCAGGGACTGGTGTATATGGTGCTTATTGTTGCGTTGATTCATGAACCTGGAAGGGCTTTCAATGTGATAATTATTCCGGCATTAAAGGGAGCGGGTGATATACGTTTTCCGGTTTATGTGGGGATGATCTTTATGTGGGGTATTGGAGTATTGTTTGCCTATATTTTCGGAATTGCATTACAATGGGGTCTTTTAGGGATCTGGATTGCTTTAGCTGCCGATGAGTGGATCAGGGGCCTGGTGGTGTTTTTCCGGTGGCATAATGGTGGTTGGCGAAATAAGTGCATGGTGAGAGCATAGCTCTCTTTTAATTTTTTTTCATTTCCTACCTGTTTTGTTTTCTCCCAACGAATAGATAATAAAATCCTTACTAACAAATGACATACTGGTATGCTTTTTGTTGCATTCATTTATCAGTTTCTGCGCAGAAGATGAATTTAAATCTTAAAAGAAAGGGATACTATGCAATGGGTGACCGATCCTATGCGGGAGTTTGATAGAATGCGGAAAATGATGGACAAGATGTTTTCGCGGGTACCTTTTTTTGGTACTACCGAATTTCAGTTCCCATTAGTGAATCTGTATGATTCCAGGGATGTGCTTTATGTGGTGGCTGAGGTTCCTGGAGTGCCCAAAGAAAATATCGAAATAAATTACCAGGATGGTTCGCTTACCATCACCGGGAAAAGGGAATTCAAAAAGTATGGGCAATCTGAGCTTCTAAGACAGGAGCAGCCCGAGGGGGATTTTGAGAAAATTATCAGGATTCCCATGGCCATAAAAAGCAATGAGATAAAGGCGAAATTTGAAGATGGTATGTTAACTGTTTCTCTTCCAAAGACAGAAGAAGCCAAACCAAGACAGATAGCGGTGGAATTCTAACTATAGCAAGGGGGAGTATATGGCTGAGATGGGAAAAAGAGAACAGGTTCCGGCAGGTAATTCATCGATCGAACAGCTTGTGTCACCATCCAATTCTTTTTCACCCGATGTCAATATTTACGATAATCGTGAAGCACTCATTTTCAGTGTTGATATGCCGGGAGTACGCAAAGGGGATGTGAGTATAGAAATTGATGAAAACAATGTACTGTCAATCAAAGGAAAGCTTTCTTTCAAAGAACCTGAAGGAAAAAGTATGGTAAAGGAGTTTGATGTCGGAAATTATTACCGGGCTTTTTCTATAAGCGAAGAGTTTGACAAGAATAACATATCGGGCAAACTGGAGAACGGAGTACTGGAGATTATTATGCCAAGAAAAGAGGAGGTAAAGCCCCGCCGGATTCAGATAAATGCTTAAGCTTGGTTGTGCAGTTCCATGAAAAACAGAATTATCCATCTAAGGTGAAGCCGTTGTAGCCAGCTCTTGACACAAACGAAATAAAGATGTACTTTTAATATGTAATCGGATGGATAAATTTGTTCAAGGGGACTGGTGATGAAAAGAGAAGAGATGGATGTTAATGAATTCATTGAGAAAAAACTCGATCAGATAAGTGCCATAGGAGAGTGGATAGGCAATTATCTGGGAAGTTTTGGACGAAGGACTCAAAAGATTATAATCGGAAGTATAATACTGTTAATTTTTGGAATTGTTGCATTTATCTGGGCGGTAGCCAAAGGGATGTTTAAGAAGAAGTAGGATTTATTGCAGGTATAAAAAAGTGGACTTGCCATAAATATAGTCCGGATTTATTTTAAGTGCTCTTCATCGGAGTGTAGCGCAGCCTGGTAGCGTACTTGAATGGGGTTCAAGTGGTCGCTGGTTCAAATCCAGTCACTCCGATTGAAAAATCTTAGATTTCGCCAAAATCCTGAAGCTTTATGCTTCGGGATTTTTTATTTGATGCACCTGGCAGGGTGTAAATACCTGATGGTTTAAATCTACTATCCTGATGCTTGGCTGTTAATCTAAAGCCTCCTATATATTTTGTAATGCGAACCATGGTGCAATTTTATCATCTTTGGCCACTCAAAAATCGTTAAGATTAGCCACTTTTAACAGATTATTACTTTAACCTGTGATATAGCTCCTTCCTTGAATTTCGGGAAAAAATTAAAATGGTCAGTAGCTATTCCAGTTGGCTTAGGGTACATGAGAACCTTTATAGATGGTAAAGTTTATACCATCGATGATAACGGAGCCATAAAACGGAAATATTTTGCCGGAAGCAACTTTTTCATGCCATTTTCCGACTTAACTATAGGACGTAAAGTTAACAATTCCAGATTTTCAAGATTTTTTATTTCGCTTGGAGCATTCGGACAATATCCGTTTAATTCATATATGCTTCCAAATATTTATTTTGAGATCGGATTAACATTGAACAAAGGCTTATCCAAATAAAACTTTTCAAAATTTAAAAAGAAGGTGTTCATTATGCCGTTTCAATATAAGATATTCTTTGTTACAATCTTGTTTGTTTTATTCATTGTTATTACTCAATGTGTTGCTGCTGGAAAATCCCTCAAAAAAACCGATTTTCGCGTAGAAAGCTATCAAATAAACGGGGTAAAACAATATATATCCGTATGTGATTCCAGGGCTCATGAGGGCAGTCCTGTTATATTATTTCTTCATGGAGGACCAGGGTCTGCAAACCTGTCATTAATTAAAACAAGACTTCCCCAACTGGATATGAACGCAATTGTTGTAAATTGGGATCAGCGTGGTGCAGGGAAAACGTTCAGACTTTTCGAAAGCAAGAAAAATTTGAATATTCAACAGTTTATATCTGACACACATGAGCTCATACAGATTTTAAAACAGAAATATAAAGTCGACCAGATCCTTCTTATGGGATTTTCCTGGGGGTCTGCACTTGGGTTACTTGTATCACACCACTATCCAGAAGATATAAAATGTTTTATAAGCATTGCTCAATTTGTGAATGGAAAAGAAGGTGAACAGATATCGCTTGATTATGTTAAATCTGAAGCGCAAAAAAGAAATGATATGAAAGCGATTAAAAAATTACAAAAAATTAAATATGATTTTACAAACTGCAAAGAATTGTATGATAACACAATGAAGCAAAGAAAGTATTTGCTCAAATACGGCGGAATCTACCAAACACGTACAAGTTACCAGCATGAAGCGAGTAGTATCTGGAATTCACCAGCATACTCCTTTGCGGATTTTTTACTTTGGCCTTTGGGATCTGCTCGTTCACTTAAAACTATGTGGTGCAGTGTGGTGCATCTTGACTTTTTTAAACAGGTCCCTCAATTAAATGTTCCGGTAGTGTTTATTTGCGGTAGATTTGATATGAACAACCCTGTTTCTCTAACTGAAGAATATTTTAAATTTTTAAATGCTCCCAAAGGAAAGGAGCTTATAATTATTGATGACTCGGCTCACAGTATTTTTTGGGATAGACCTGGAGAATTGGAGAATAAAATAGTTGAAATAGTGAGCAGATTTTAGATGTTCGATTAAGCTCGTATTTCAGGAATCTTTGGATCATAAAAGTAGCACATTCTACTTTGCTTCTGGAGTTTAATGCCATGGGTAATAAGGGCATTTACCAACTGAATATTAATGAAGGTCACTTATTTTAATACAACTATTCACTCTCATCCCAACAGGATTTCAGAAAAATTGACAAAATAGCTGTTAGCCGTGAACGTTCAAACAGGGTGGTCCCGATCACTTCACCCGGAATATACTCGAATAAAGAAAGAAATAGTAAAGTTTAATACATTCGTGTTTCCTGATGCGGGTATTCGTGTTCTTTATACAACAAAATTTCAAAGGTAACACGAATCACACGAATAAGAATAAGACTATGACTTGAATATACACGAATAAAGCCCCCTTATTTTAAAATTAATGTAAAGGAAAGTGTATGAACTAGCTAAAGAAATAATCTGTTAAAAAGTGGCTAAAATTCGCGAATTCGGAATATTATTTGGTATCAGTTTTTATTGGTATGGGATGGTAGTGACAACTATTACCTATTCATGAACTAACAATAGTTAGTAAAAATATAAGAGGTCCAAGTGCCATTCTGGCACTTGGACCTGAAGTCAATATAAGATAATAGCAAGAAGATGAAACTGACAAAAGATTTGCTGTTTCTATTATAATCCCGGAGAAAGTTCCATTTCGTTTTCTATTACCCATTCCTGAGCAGCACCATCATAAATTTTGACATTTTTATAGTCCAGAATCTGTGTCAATGCAAACCATACGCTGCTTGCGTATCCACCAACTCCACAATAGAGAATAATCTCCTTGTTTT
>JAAYPC010000281.1 GCA_012519985.1 Fibrobacter sp. | reverse complement strand
TTTTAATGCCATTCAAGAATCGTTTTGCACCTCTTCTGAGAGCGCAGGGAATAGATATAACAGAGTGGAATGAACGTTTCAAGATACTGTCCATTTTCACCAGACAGGTTGATAATTTGACCTTTGAAATAATCGCCGATGCAGTCCTTTATCAGAAAAAAGTGCTGATAAATTATAGAAAGCTTGGTCAGAAGGATTCTCAGGAGAGGGTAATTTCTCCGCAGACGTTAGTCCGTTACAGGGACAACTGGTATGTGGATGCCTGGTGTCATCTGCGGGAAGACCTTAGGACCTTCTCTTTAAATCGCATTTTGTCTGCCTGCAAATTGAAGGAGAAAGGTAAAGTGATTCCAATAGATATTCTGGAAAGGCATTTCGGGGAAGCGTTTGGAATATTTTCAGGACCGGTAAACGCAACAGCCGAGATACTTTTTACTGGTACAGCGGCTTATGAAGTATCACAGGAGTGCTGGCATCCCAGGCAGGAAGGCTATTGGAATGATGAACATAATGAATATCGGTTGAAAATTCCTTACGGGGAGAAAACGGAATTGATTATGGATATTCTGAAATGGGGAGATCAGGCAGAAGTACTGAAACCGCTGGATCTGCGCCAGGAAATTGCAGAGATTATTAAAAATTGTGCAAAAAAATATTGATTTGTTGCAGGATTTGAGAAAACACTGCTTTATATTGTTTGAGTAATGTTTCGATCATAAATTTTCTTTTGATTATTACTCGAAAAAATGTTGCCAAAAAATGTCAACATTAACCTGAAAGTTTTAAAATGAGCAGTTTATACTATAAATACTGGGGTAAAGCAGATAAAAATGATAGTGAAAAATACTATCATCTCCTGGTGTACCATTCGCTCGATGTAGCAGCCGTGGGCAGTGTCTGGTTGAGCAAGAACAAGTTTTTTGTGGAGAGTATATCGAGTGAATTAAGATTATCTGTGAAAGCATTTTGTGAATGGTTTCTGTTTTTTCTTTCTCTGCATGATCTGGGGAAGTTTTCTGTCAGATTCCAAAACTTGATAGCGGAGTTGTTAAGAAAGCTTCAGGGTATAGAATCGGATCTTAAGTATGATGGTGAAAAACTAAGGCATGACCAGTTGGGATGGGAACTTTATTATAAATATCTTTTGGCAAAATTTCATGATGATTGTTTTAAGGAAACAGATGCAACGAATTTCGCAAATTTTATTAATGTATTCGCATTCTGTTTTTTTGGACATCATGGTGTTCCCCCACAGTTGGATTCTTCTCCAGGGGTAGATCTTTTTTCTGCCTGTGAAATAGAGGCTGCAAGTGCTTTTTTTCAGGAAATGAAGAGGCTTTTTTTGAGTGGTGAGTCAATTGATGAAATTAGAAAGATAATTCAGCTTTCAAGGAAAGAAAGAAGATCAATTCTGGATCATTTTAAAAAATATAGCTGGCATATAGCCGGACTTGTAACCATCTGTGATTGGATTGGTTCCGGTGAGACATTTAAATACAATAGTGAAGAATCTGATTTGAGAATCTATTATGAAAATGCATTAAAAGTGGCAGAAGAAGCAGTAATTAAAGCAGAAATAACCAGTTCAAAAGTCTCTTCTGTGTCAGGTTTTGCTCACCTTTTTCCTGATTATGTAAACACCCCAACTCCATTACAGAAAATATGCAATGAAATTGACATCCCTGATGGGCCACAGTTATGGATTCTTGAGGATGTAACCGGATCAGGTAAAACAGAAGCAGCAATGACTTTGGTGTCAAGGATACTTTCCAGTGGCGGTGGTGAAGGATGTTTTATTGCTTTGCCAACTATGGCTACATCAAATGCAATGTACGAGCGAATGGCATCAGTTTACAACTTGCTTTTTGATCAAAATGAAAAACCTTCATTGGTGTTGAGTCATGGTTCACGCCATCTCTCTGAGACTTTCAGGAATTCATACAGGGATACTTATGTAAATCTTCCGGATGATATAGAGGAAACCGATGAAGAAAGGCAAGAGGGTATTGTACATTGTGCACAATGGCTGGCAGATTCATCTAAAAAGTCACTACTGGCAGATTGTGGTGTTGGTACAGTTGATCAGATACTGCTTGCCGGGTTACCTGTAAGATACCAGGATCTGAGAATCTTTGGGATGTGTAGAAAAGTGATTGTTATTGATGAGGTGCATGCCTATGATGCTTATATGTTAAGATTACTGGAAAATATACTTTCCTATCAGGCTTCAATTGGTAGTTCAATAATACTTCTTTCTGCAACTTTACCACAAAAAGTAAGAAAAAGACTGGCAGAATCATTTACAAAAGGATTAGGTGTGGAGCAGTTTTCATTAGAAAGAAGAGAGTTCCCGCTGATTACTGTTGTGGGTAAGCAAACTGTATTTGAGAAACCCTCAGAAACAAGAAAAGAGCTGAACCGAAGTGTAAAAGTAGA
>JAAYPC010000280.1 GCA_012519985.1 Fibrobacter sp. | reverse complement strand
TTTGACATTATTGTTTATCTAAAATATGATATAAAAACCAAACAGGAAATCATGCCAGTTTAGTTATTAGTTGAGATACATTCAGTTCGTATTCGCATTCAGGCTTTCCTTTTATGGAAGCCAGTTATTACTGAACAAAAAGAAAAGTTACAAGAAGATAAATTTCGGATTTTATAATCGTTCACAATAACAGAAGGGTGGTTTTCATGAGTTGCTTCATTAAAAAACATTTGTTTTTTATTGGTTTGCTACTATCATCTGTAATGTTTTTTTCTCATTCGGGTCATGCAGAAGAGAAAAACCAGGTTCAGGAATCAAACGCTGAAGATCTGTTTGATATGGAACTTGATGAGCTCTTGAATATAACTGTTACCACTGCTTCCAAATCAAAGGAAAAGCTCTCAGATGCCCCCGGAGTATTGTCAGTGGTAACCAGGGATGACCTTGAGAGATTTGGTGCCACCTCTCTCAAAGATGTACTCTTAAGAGTACCAAGTCTTATGATAGGTGCTAATTACATGACCGATCGTTCGATGATTACATCACGGGGAGATCATGTATTGTCCAAGTCCGGACACATTCTTTATCTGTTAAATGGAAGGCCAATACGAGAAGTTCTGGAAGGAGGTCTAATATCTGAGGTATTAGAATCGTTCCCGGTTAATTCCATCGACCACATCGAAGTGATCAGAGGACCTGGTTCGGTACTATATGGTACAAATGCCTTTTCTGCAGTAATAAATATTATTACCATCGAAAACAGTGAAAACGTTGGATCGGGAGTAGATGTAAGTGGAGGCCGTGATGCCTTTTCGGTCAAAGGTAATGTTGGAATTAAAGATGGTGATCTCAGTATCCTCGCTTCTATGAGATATGCAGAAAAGCGTCCCTGGCATCTTCAATGGAAAGCTTTGGCGCTGGATGAAAACGTCTATTCGCAAGACGTAATCGTTCCTGATAAGGGCCCTGGAGCATACGTAGGAATTAACTATAAGAATTTGAATCTGATGTATTCATTTACTAAATGGGAAACTTTCTATGGAGTAGCAGATTTCAGACATCTGTTCCCGTCTTGTGGAATAGTAAACTGGAGCAGGCATTTCGCCAATGCAGGATGGGAACAAGCTATCAGTGAAAAATGGAGGATAGATTTCAACTTTACTTATACTGGTACGGAAATGCATGTGTCTTCCTGGCCCGGACCAAACAGAAAAACCAATGAGCTTTTATGGGAATTGACCAATTCAATTTCTCCTCTAAAAACTCTTAATATCATTTTGGGTGCAGTAGCGAACTACTCCGATGGCTCTGAACATAGAATTATGCCACCACCCGAGGGAACGGTTTACGATGTCGATACCAATCGTTACTGCGTAGGGTTTTATGCTCAGGCCGATTGGCGTTTTATCGAAAAAATGAAATTGATAGCCGGTATTCAGGCTAATAAAGTTGAATTTATTGATGTTGATGTGGTTCCTCGCGTAGGTCTAATTGTAGATCCTTTGGAGTTTCTCAATTTTAAATTGCTATACAGCCAGGCTTTCCGTGCTCCCTTTCTTCATGAAATGTTTGTTACTCATCCCCAAATGCATGGAAGCAGAAATCTTGTTCCGGAAAAAGTCAACACCGTTGATATTGGAGCAAATTTGAAGCTTAAAAATATGCAGGGTGGCATAAATGGTTTTTACAGTAAACAGAAAAGTATCATCATTCAAGATCGTTCCGATCCTACAGCAGTTCCAACATATAATAATTTCGGTGAAGTAATTTTCATGGGTCTGGAATTGGATGCCAAGTATTATATAATTCCGGAAGTATATCTGACAGCATCTATGCTTTATCAGTCCAACAAAGACCAGAATGACATCAAGAATGTGGTGCCATCACCCAATTTCAGTGCAAAAGGTGGACTTAGCTACATGGCTGATAACGGCATCAGCATGAGCTTGTTCAATGTGTATCAAGGGGATATGGATAAGAAATATTATTCGAGCGTAACCAAATCTCCCAAGCCCTTTTCTTTACTGAATTTTTACGGATCATACAATATTAACAAGATACTAAAATGCCAACAGTTAAACAGGTTCGATTTATACCTGAATGTTGAAAATATACTTGATAAAGAGATCTGGCTTACCGACTGGAATCTGCAACCTGGAAAAACTCTACCTGATGAAAGAGGCAGGATAATTTCCGGTGGTGTCCATATCCAGTTTTAATTATACAGGAGAGTTTTTACTGATAATAACTGATTACATGTGGAGTAAACATGATTCTCTCATTAAATAAACGTAAATTGCTTCTGCCACTTTTAATGCTTGGAATTATCAGTCTGGGGCAAGCTGAAGATATTTCAGTTGCTCCGGCTGACATCCAGGCAGCCTTAACCCTTAAGTTACTGGTATTCCATGAAAAGCTGGCATCTTCCGGGGATATTACAATTTACGTTGTAAATGGATCCGAATATGCCCAGGCTCTTAAAAAAGCTATTGGAAAACCAATTGGTTCATCAAAGCTCTCTTCGGTTATCGAAGGAGATGATGTACCAAAACAGAAACCATCTGTTGTTTATCTGGGTAACAGTTCAAAATTGGATGATATACTATCCTACTGTCGCTCAAATAGCACACTCTCCATAACAGGGGATCCGGAGCTGATTTCCAAAGGAGTTACTCTGGGATTCGGTGTATCAAACGAAAAACCCAAAGTATTGCTGAATCTCAGCTCATCTAAACTAGAAAACATAGATTGGAATCCAGCTATTTTAAAAGTTGCAATAACTACCAAATAAAGTTTAAATCTTTAAGAAAATGAGCCCATCATGCTGAACATCTATTCGATTAAATTCCGTCTCGTTATTTTGGCTGCTGGTGTAAGTGCTATTCTGCTGGTACTGCTTGGAGTTATAATCCCTAAACAAACTACAAAGCTTTCAGCAGATATTATGAAAGAAAATGCCATGTTTATTGCAAATCTTCTTTCAGAAAATCTCGCTTTGGGAATGCAGACTCTGGTTCTGGATGAAGGAGAGTCTGTCAAAAAAACTATAGAACTGTTGAAAAAAGAGGATGAGGAGTCGCTGATATCAGATATTGCAGTTTTTGATACTGATAGAAGATTTATCCAGGGGATGACAGCAAAAGCCAGAAACATAACTTGTAAAAATGTCAGCAAACTCACTGTTGATGATCAGAAGGAAACGATTGTGGCATATATCCCCATGCTCGATCAGAACCATAATCGTCTGGGCTACTTAACCATTGTTTTTACAAAAAAGAGTTTTCTGAAAAAGATCAGCAATTTTACAGTCTCGTTATGGATTATAAACGCAATAATTCTTGGAATCACAATTTTTGCCATTCTTTTTATTGCTTCATCAATTGTTAATTCATTGAAAAAAACCACCCGGATTCTTCAGGATATTGCATCAGGTGAAGGTGATCTTACAAAACGAATCACAATGCAGACCCGGGATGAAATCGGGGTTTTATGCAAATGGTTCAATATTTTTGTGGAAAAGCTCCAGAATATGATAAGAGATGTTAAAGAAAACACGTTAACTATCAATAACATTTTAAGTGAATTGCCGCAAGTAGTGACTGAAAGCAGTGCTTCGGCCGGAATGCTGAGAGAGAGTGCACAGAATGCCAGAGTTTCTATTGATAAAATGAATGTCTCTCTTGAGGGCATGGATTCGTCTACAAAAGACATGTCAATTTCAGTAAAAAATGTGGCCACTGCAATTGAACAGTTGAATGCAAGTATCAATGAAGTAGCTAAAAACTGTCATAAAGAGTATAGTATATCAGAGGATGCCAACAAACAATCTAAGAATGCGCTGGAAACAATTGATTCCCTGGGAATTGCAGCTAAAGATATCGACCGGATAACAATTGTAATAGAAGCTATCGCAGGACAGATTGATCTTCTTGCTCTCAATGCCACTATTGAAGCTGCGCGTGCAGGTGAAGCTGGCAAGGGTTTTTCGGTTGTGGCAAGTGAAATAAAGGAGCTTGCAAGACAGACCGCAATTGCTGCTAAAGAGATAAAAAGTAAAATCAGTGCAATGCAAAATTCCACCGATTCGTCCATTAGCGCTATCCGTTCTATAGCAAAAGTTATTGATGAAGTCAGTTGTATTTCAAAAACAATTGTAAGCTCAGTTGAAGAACAGTCTTTTACTACAAAAGAAATTGCAAATCAGATTTCCCATACCAAAGATTCCGCCACCACCATTTCCAAAGGAATTAGCAGCAGTGCTGATGAGATTTCTGCAGTTGCCTCTAATATGCGGCATGTGGATCAGGTTGCCAATAAAAACGAAGAAAGTGTTGAGAAAAGTAAGTCTGTGGTGACTCAATTAAGCACACTTTCTGTTAAGCTGCAGGGAATAGTAGATCAGTTTAAAATTTAAAAGCAGTACCTCTGCTTGAGATGTGAGTCCCTTTATCTGGCTTGGCGGAGGTTATCGGGTAATCAAACATTCTAAATTTCCAAATATATGGCTTGCCGGATCATATTTGTATTCGGATATTTTCGACCAGGAAGAATTGCCTTTTAACAAATTGTTATCAACGCCAGGTGCAGGTCTTATACTTGGAATGAAAAGTTACTGGTTAAAGAAATCTTTCATTAATTTTTCCATTAATTATTATCCTGTCCAAAAGACTTTTTATAAAAGCATGCAAGCAGGCTGGGAAATAAAAACCATTGGTTTTACTGCCGGAGGATTATGAATCAGAATTTATGAAGGTCGATACTATTCCAGCTTTGTGTTTTCCTTACGATATGCATTTGGAAAAGAATTAGATGATATTTAACCTAAAAGTCTACTCAGGTACCTCCGATGAGAAGGAGACACATTGTCATTTATCTCCTTTGTTCAGAGCAAGGCGGCCTGAGTGTAGACATAGTTCACTTTTAACGGCACCCATCCAGTGTAAAAGTCCTTCTTTTTTCATTTTTATTGTTTGTTTTGACCAAATCTTTACAATTGTAATTATATTAAGACTATTAACGCTCAAAAAAGTTGGTCAAACCGGTCTTTGAGCTTAATACAAGTCTCTTTAACTTCAAAAAGTACTGCCATAACGTTGACTTCAGGGTATATTTCTGGACATTATTCCACCTTGTCCAGAATAATGCCCTGTTGTTAAGCTACTTTAGTCATTAGTCAAAGACATCATTAATGTATAAACTACTGGAAAAGCTTCAGGAGCTCTTTTTCCAGGTGAAAGACCTGTCAGGGAATCGTTGGGAGTACTTTTTATAAGCATAATACTTGATAAAGCTTTCAAAACTGATCTTCTAGCATATTAAACTAGAGGGAAAATTCAAAAAGGAGCATTTTTACCATAACATTTCAACTTCTGGATGAGCTGGAAAGCCTTTCTTTATGATAAAGATCGGCTGATGATAGCATGGAAGTACTTTTATAGATTTCGGACCTACAATACATCTACTTTAAAGCACTTAAATCCAGAAAGGGACTATTGTGTTACCGGGAATGCATTTTCCAGAAGTTTTAGTCCTTTTTGGTGAAAAAAAATCCTCTGCTTTCACAGAGGATTTTTTTAACTAATAATCAAAACTTAAATTTCTGAATCGTCCGATGAAGGCTCTTCCGGTTCCTGATCAGTTGACTCTTCCTGGTCTTCATCAGAAATCTCAAAACTCTGCTTCGCTTCATCGGATTCAATTCCCTCCGGAATCACCTCCGGAATATTTTCCTCATTTTCATCATCAGTATCGGTAGTGTCTCTCTCACAAAGAGCGATATCGATTACACTGTCACTGGGATCAAGGCTAATAAGCTTAACACCCTGGGTGTTTCTGCCAATTGTGGATATCTTGTTAACATCTACTCTGATAATTATCCCACACCGGGTAATAAGCATTAAATCATAATCTCCATAGACTCCCTTTAGGGAGACTACATGACCATTTTTTTCTGTTACCTTTATATTAATAATTCCAGAGCCGCCTCGATTTGTTTTTCGATAATCCGATACTGGTGTTCTTTTACCGTACCCATTCTCTGTAACAGTAAGAACATCATACTGTTCATCTACAATGATCATGCTTATTACTTTATCGTTGTTTTTCAGGGTAATTCCTTTTACCCCTCTGGTGTTTCTTCCAAGCTCTCTCACTGCACTTTCATGGAATCGAACAGCCTGGCCCAAACTGGTGCCCAGAATGATATCGCTGTCTCCTCCTGTCAGTTTGCATTCAATGACGCTGTCATTTTCATCCAGATTTATGGCATTTATACCGTCACGTCTTACATTTGAATAAGAAGAGAGCGGTTGTTTGTTGATAACTCCGTTAGAAGTTGCTATAACAATAAAATGATCATCATTGAATTCTCTGACCGGAACAAAAGCGGCAATTTTCTCACCAGGTTTCAGATCCACCAGATTAATTATGGCTTTTCCCCGCGATTGCCTTCCAGCTTCCGGAATTTTATATACTTTCAGCCAATAGCATCTTCCTGTATTGGTGAAAAACAGAATATAAGCATGAGTAGATGCAACAAAGAGGGTAGTTATAAAATCATTCTCTTTGGAGTCCATCCCTTTTACACCTTTACCACCCCGGCCTTGTGTTCTGTAGGTATTCACAGATGTCCTTTTTATATAACCCTCATGCGACATCGTTATAACCATGTCTTCTTCTGCAATAAGATCCTCGATATCGACATCACTGGTAGCATCAATAATTTCTGTTCGACGGGTATCGCCAAAACGAGTTTTAATTTCTATAAGCTCATCTTTTATTATTTGCATTCTCCTAGCTTTGTCTTCAAGAATTTCAGTCAGCTCTTTTATAAGTTTCATCAGCTCCTGATATTCTGCCTCGATCTTTTCTCTTTCAAGACCGGTAAGACGCTGCAATCTCATATCAAGAATTGCTTTCGCCTGAATTTCAGTGAATTGAAATCTTTCCTGCAATTTTCCCTGAGCATCTTCCGGAGAGACTGAATTTTTAATCATGGAAACAATTTCATCAATGTTATCCAGAGCTATTTTCAGTCCTTCAAGAATATGAGCTCTTTCCTTGGCTTTTTTCAGATCGAAAGTGGTTCTTCTGACAACGACTTCATGACGATGGTCTATAAAATGAGTAATTAGTTCCTTAAGATTTAACAGCCGGGGCTGCAGGTTCACCAAAGCAAGATTATTGATACCAAAGGTTGTCTGCATCATGGTGAATTTATACAACTGATTCAGAACAACATCTCCAAAATCATCTTTCTTTATACCAACGACAATACGCATTCCGCTGCGGTCCGATTCATCCCTGATAAATGAAATACCTTCAATTGTTTTCTGACGAACCAGATCAGCAATCTTTTCCAGAAGAGAAGATTTATTGACCATATATGGGATTTCGGTGATTACTATCTCTTCTCTGTCATTGGCAAGTTTAATTACTTCGGCCTTTGCTCTGACAATTACTTTACCTTTGCCGGTTCTGTATGCCTCAAGAATTCCGCTTCTTCCGTAAATAACACCTCCCGTAGGGAAGTCCGGACCAGGAATGATTCTGAAAAGCTCATCAATGGTTATTTCTTCATTATCGATTACAGCTACAATTGCGTTTACCACTTCACTCAAATTATGAGGCGCCATGTTTGTAGCCATTCCTACTGCTATACCGGTAGTACCATTTACCAAAAGAAAAGGAAGTTTGGATGGCATTACTGAAGGTTCTTTTAAAGAATCATCATAGTTGGGAACGAAATCTACAGTGTCTTTTTCAAGATCTGCCATCATCTCTTCAGCCAGGGCAGTCATTCTACATTCGGTATAACGCATTGCGGCTGGTGGATCACCATCTATGGACCCGAAGTTTCCCTGACCATTAACCATTGTATAACGCATGGAAAAATCCTGAGCCATGCGTACCAGTGAATCATATACTGCAGCATCACCATGAGGATGATATTTTCCTATAACATCACCTACCACACGGGCACACTTTTTGGGAGCTTTATTATGTTGAAGCCCTAATTCCTGCATACCAAAAAGTACCCGACGATGTACAGGTTTCAGTCCATCTCTTACATCAGGCAATGCACGTGAGGTAATCATACTCATGGAATAATCCAGATATGATTTCTGCATTTCCTCTTCTAACAAGACGCTATTGATTTTTTCGGTTTCGTTCATTTAAAAATCACCTTTTCGAGTAACTTTCTTCCAGCCAACGAAGACTGGCTATGGCATTATATGCTGTTGCATCAAAAAACAGTGGAGTAATTGTTATATGATTATTCATGAGGGCTCTGGAATCATATCCGTTTGAGGTTTCAATATCTTTTTTTTCCCCGTAAATCATAAAACCCTCACCGGTTTTATGGGTTTGCACCTCGATTTTTTCATAACGATCATCAAAATAGGCCAAACTTTGACAGGTAACTCTTGTCCCCTTTACATCTTCTACCCTGCAGCAGGGAAAATTAATGTTATAGTATATTCTCTTGTCATTAGAGGACATACTCATTTTTGTGGACAGAATATCTTCAATTAATCCTGGTACTAATTTAACGTAATCTTCTGCATATTTAATTGCTTCAGCACAGATAGAAAAAGCAAAACTGGATATATTCCAGAACGCACCTTCTCTCGCTGCAGCTACCGTGCCTGAATAGAAGGCAGACAAACCGGAATTTTCACCGATATTCAGACCGGAAACTATTATATCAGGCTTATTTTTCATCAGATAACTTATTGCAAACTTTACACAATCCGATGGTGTGCCGCTTACGAAAAATCCCTGTATTCCGGTTGATTCAGGAATTTTTTCATAGTGTAAAGGTTGATTAAATGTAAAAGCATGTCCAACACCGCTCTGTTCGAATTGAGGTGCTACAACAGTTACCTCATAAAATTGAGACAGTATATCATAAAGGTATCTGATACCTTCAGAACTGTAACCATCATCATTTGTTAAAAGTACAGAGAGTTTGGAATCCATAACGTTTATATATCCAGATTTTTAACTTTTTTAGCATTTTCCTCAATAAAGCGGCGACGAGGTTCCACTTCTTCTCCCATGAGCATGGTGAAAATTCGGTCAGCTTCAATAGTATCTTCCAATTTTACCTGCAATAAAGTTCTGGTAGCAGGATTCATTGTGGTATCAGCCAACTGCTCAGGGTTCATCTCTCCAAGTCCTTTATATCGCTGAATTGAAATATTTTTCTTATCTTTCCATTCCTGCATAATACGGTCTTTTTCCTCATCATTAAATGCATAACGCTCTTCCTTTCCTGCCTTTATTTTATAAAGCGGAGGCTGAGCAATGTATACATTTCCGTTTTCAACCAGACCAGGCATATGTCTGAAAAGGAAAGTCAGCAACAGTGTTCTGATATGCGATCCATCTACATCTGCATCTGTCATTATTATGATTTTATTGTAACGGAGTTTAGAGATATTGAAGCCGTCATCATCTTCATTTTTGCCGAATCCGGTACCTAAAGCCTGAACAATAACCTGAATTTCTTCGTGAGAAATGACCTTGTCAATCCTGGCCTTTTCCACATTCAGAATTTTTCCTTTTAAGGGAAGAATTGCCTGAAAAGTTCTATCTCTTCCCATCTTGGCACTTCCACCGGCACTGTCTCCCTCTACCAGGAATATCTCGCATTTGGAAGGATCGCGTTCTGTACAATCTGCCAGCTTTCCAGGAAGACCACCGCCATCCATAACACTTTTGCGCCTGGCAAGCTGCCGGGCTTTTCTGGCTGCCTCACGGGCTATCGCTGAATTTATACATTTATCAACAATCTTTTTAGCAATTACCGGATTTTCTCCAAGGTAAATTCCAAGTGAATCTACAATAGATGATTCAACAATACCCATTATATCAGAATTACCAAGCTTTGTCTTGGTCTGGCCCTCAAACTGTGGATTAGACAATTTAACGCTTACAATCGCTGTCAATCCTTCACGGAAATCATCACCCTTTAATTCCAGCTTGTTGTTGCTTTTAAGGAGATTGTTATCTGTTATATAATTGTTGATTGCCCGGGTCAGACCCTTTTTAAAGCCTGAAAGATGAGTACCACCATCAATAGTGTTGATATTATTGGCAAATGAGAACAAATTTTCAACGTATGAATCATTGTACTGCATTGCTATTTCTATTTCGGTACCATCTTTAGACTGATCAAAATAAAAAGGCTGGGGATGCAACGGAACCTTGTTCTCATCAAGATATGAAATGAAGGAAACCAAACCACCAGGATAGCAGAAATCGTGATTTTTTCCTTCTCCACGTTCATCAGTAATGGTTATTCGCAAACCTTTATTTAGAAAAGCAAGTTCTCTGAGCCTTTTTGACAAAATATCAAAACTGAATTCAGTTACTTCAAATATGTTCGGGTCAGGCAGAAAAGTTACTTTTGTACCTTTTTTTTCAGTTTTCCCTATAACTTTAATTTCTTCCAGAGGAATTCCTCTGCTGAATTCCATAAAATAGATGTCATTGTCGCGGTACACTTCTACTTTAAGCGACACCGATAAAGCATTAACACAGGAAACACCAACCCCATGTAATCCACCTGATACCTTGTAAGATGAATTGTCAAATTTTCCACCTGCATGAAGTGTTGTCATAACCAGTTGCAGTGCGGACATTTTTTCTCCCGCATGATAATCAACAGGTATTCCTCTTCCGTTATCCAGCACAGTTATGGAATTATCTGCATGTATAAAAACATCTACTCTATCACAGTAACCAGCAAGTGCTTCATCTATGGAATTATCGACAACTTCATATACTAAATGATGTAAACCAGTAGAACCTGTGCTACCAATATACATTGCTGGCCGCTTGCGAACTGCCTCAAGACCTTTAAGGGTTTTTATACTCTCTGCAGTATAATTATGGTTACTCATGTTGTTCTCCAAAGTGCAATGTCCATCATATGTCTAATAAAAAACAATATCTTTTATACTTGTACAATTCGTGTTTTCTTTTATCTTCTGCATAATCATTATTTTCAAATACACCAGTTCCTGACGCCATGCAGATGAGCTGACCTGAACATATAAGACTCCGTTTTCAACTCTGTTACAGACTGTAACTTCAGAAATTTTCTCTCCTACAATATCTTTCCATTGCGATATAACATCATATTCTTTACAAACATTAAGATATCCCCGGTTTGAGAGGATATCTCCTAATATCGAATCTAATTTTTTCGGTTGATTGCGTCTTTTCATTAAATTGTAACCGTACCATCTTTTACTTTACACCTAAGTAGTGTTTTTTTCATTGGACTGTTAAGTACCGGTGTGGCTATAAAAACCTGACCTTTATTTTCTATTAAAGGTAAAACTCTTGAAGTTCGGTCCTGATCCAGTTCCGACAATGCATCATCAATCAAAAAAATCATTTTATCCTGTCGAAAGTGCTCTAAACATGATACTGAACTTAATTTTAATGATAATACAATCGATCGACATTGGCCCTGGGAACCGTATGTTTTAGATGGTTTCTGGTTTAGAAGGAAGCGAATGTCATCCCGATGAGGTCCGACTGTGGAAAAACCAGTCTCTAAATCCCTATTCCTTCGCTCTTTAAGCAACTCATAAAATACATTTTTCCATTCATTTTTACTACTACATTCACAAGAAACTGATGGTTCGTATAATATCCCGGCACTCTCCCGATTTCCACTGATCTCTTTATAATAATCCTGCAGATAAGGACCTAAAAAAGAGATGATTTCTTTTCTTTTTATAAAAATTTCAGCTCCGCTCTCAGCCATCTGCTCCTCATAAATCTCACACTGGATCTTATCGAAATTTGAGCTCAGAATCTGATTGCGACATGATAAAAAGTGTTTGTAGTTAATTAAAGATGTCAGGTATCCTGAATCAGTCTGACTGCATAGAATATCTAAAAAACGCCTTCTAAATTCAGGTGTTCCGTTAACTAATTGCAAATCATCTGCTCCAAATGAAATAACCGGTCTTTTACCAAACCATTCCGTAAATTTTTTTACCACCACCCCATTAAATTTCATTACTACCTTCTTATTACGGCTAAAACCCATTGAAGCAACAGCCGATCGATCTCCTTCTTTAAACTCTCCTTCAATGTATGTGTTATCCGATCCAAAATTAATCATCTCTGATCTTTTGGATCCCCGCTGTGAACGGCCTGTGCACAATATATAAATAGCTTCCAGAATATTAGTTTTCCCTGAGCCATTGATTCCCTCAAAAATTGCACCTTCCTCAGGAAAAACAAGTTGAAGAGAATGGTAATTTCTGAAAGTAATAAGTTGAAGACGGTGAAGATTCATTGAAATAATATTACGAAGAATGGGATGTTTTAGTTTAAATTAAATCCAGGCTCTATCAATTTTACATAAAACTATGTTTTTTTAAAAAACCTTATATCCTGCTTTGTACAAAGTGCATGATAGTTTTGGCTTGCCTGTAAAAAATCACTTCTGTGGATCAAGAGTTATCCAAGGTGTTACAGCAAGGTTGTTTTTAGGATCAGTAATAATACCTCTAATATATATAACTTCCTTATCATAATAATTTCCTGATACATCTTTGAAATTCCAATATATCGATGATGGAGGCAAATTACCTCCAGAAAAGCTCTTAATTATTTTTCCCTCACTGGAAGGTAATGTAGAAAAAACCAAAACCCAATTTTTAATGTCTGAATTTTTGTTCAAATCTGAATAATCAAAAGAAACATATACTCCAGGATTATTTTCGGATCCTTTTATAACCTTCAAATTTATTTGTGACTTATGATCATTTTTAAAAAAATTCGGATTAAAATTTACTAGCAGATTCATCCTATAATCAGAATTGTTTATATCGTATTTTATCCCATAAGATAAGCCGGATATTATTTCATTTATTCTCAATTGAAGACCCAGATTGCTACATAAAACCGTTTTAATTTTTCCATTATTTTCTATAAGAAAATCATAACCCGTTGAATAAAACACCATCGGAGATTTAAAAAAAGTACCCACAATGTTTAGCTTTGTGCCATGATTGATATTTTCTTTGCTGAAATCATTAATGTTGCAATAATAGATGAAATCAAAACCTAAATATTTTTCTATTCCCGGAAAACCACCAAAAAATGACAGACTGGCTTGGGGAGGCATTGAGTTTCGAATTTTTTCGGTAGATATAATATTATTTAATACAAGAGAGATGTATCTGGATTTAGGCAACTTTATTGTGGAAGACACATCCAGGAGCAGATCAGGATCTTTGGTGGAATCTATCAGAAAAGAAAATGAAGACCCAAAGTAGAAAAACTTTTTTTGAAAAGAATATCCGCTGATAATTCGATTATTAAGTAATTCATTTCTTTCGTAGCCTACAGCAAAAGCATTATTGTCCAGAATAAAACTTAAAGCTGCTGCTGTCTCTAATATTTCTTCAGAAGAAGGAATATTAATAGCAGCAGAAAGAGGAACTCCGTGTTGAGTAACTATAATCGATGGATTAGAAAACAAATGTAAGGAGTGAGAATGATAGGTAAAATTACTCTGCTTAAAATCAGCATATAAGAATACTTTTGAAATGAGGATATAACAAAAGCATACTCTCAGATTTTTATTCACTTCTCATTCTTTATAAAAATTTTACATTTGTTTTCTCATTAATATTTTATAATCTATCCTTATAATTTTAAAGCTCTTCCATTATTCTCAATGGCATTATTAGAAAAAGATCTTCACTTTTTTTATCAGTTTCATTTTCATACACAGGAAAGAGTAAACATGCACTTATTTGAGTGTTCATTTCGATCATTACTTTTGGAGTCTTAATAATATCTAAAATTTCTGATAAATACTGTCCGTTAAATCCGATATTATGAATATCATTATCATAATCAACAGAAATAACTTCTCTAGCTTCTCCTCCAATATCTCTGTTCAGTACAACAATTTCCAAATTACCTTTTGAAAAACCAAATTTAACCAGATGGGTCTTTTGATTGGATAACACTGAAACCCGGCGAACTGCGTTCTGGAGAATAGATTTGTCTATGATGGCTTTTTTGGGATTGTTTCTGGGAATTACCTTGGTGTAGTCAGGATAAGGACCTTCTATCAGCTTTGAACACATCATCAGATTAGGTGTTGAAAAGCTGATGTATTTGTCTCCAATATTCACTTTTACCATTTCATCAGCAGTTTTGGAATCAAGTATCCGGACTAAATTAAGTACACTCTTTGGCGAAATAATACCGCTTACCTTAGATTCCAGAGGAAAAGCTGAGTTTATAAAAGAACTTCCTAACCTATGGCCATCAGTTGCTACCATGCCGGTTTTATCCGAACTGATTTCCCAGAGAATACCACACAAACAAGCTCTGGTTTCATCTTTAGCAACCGCAAAGCTGCTTTTAAGTATTAAATCTTTCAATTCAGATGAAGAGATTTCAAACTCATTATCCGATGAAATATCAGGAAAACCTGGAAAATCTCTGGAATCCGAACCTGCTATTTTACAGGAAAAGCCGCTGTCGCTTTGAATTATAAGTACATTTTCATCAAGACTGAGGGTGACATTTCCCTCGGGAAGCTCTCTTACTATTTCAAATGCTTTTCTACCATTTACTGTGACATCGAATGGGCCTGTCCCGCTTGCACTGGAAATGACTCTCATGGAATGATCTAAATCAGTTGCAGACACCTCAAGATTAAAGCCAGTATATGTCAGCTTAAAATTAGTAAGTATTTGAAGTGAACTCTTCGCAGGAATTATTGGAAAAGCTTTCTGCAACAAATCAAAAAGATCTTTTT
>JAAYPC010000279.1 GCA_012519985.1 Fibrobacter sp. | reverse complement strand
CCCCCTAAATCCCCCGATGGGGGACTTTAAGATCTCATGATGTAACTGTGAACTTGAACATAGGATTTTATAAAATGTTGCTTTGGACGCTCTTAAGTCCCCATCGGGAGATTTAGGGGCATCGGGGACAAATGCACTTGCTGTCTGAAACAGCAGTGCATTTGTCGTAAGCAGATCAGTAACCTCTCTATTGAGAAATTTGCCTGTCTTTCTTCTTTGGCCTGGTCCTTAGTTAGTTGGGACAACTTGAGGTGTGGGAGAATCTGTCGGTGACTGTTTTCCTGTGATAATACTATGAGGAAGACTGTCCCTTTTGATACCGAACATACCACGAGTCCAGAAATCAATATATCCAAGATGATTAAGAGCCGAGAAGGCCAGATACAGTAAGACAACGATAAGTGCCAGCTTTGGCCAGGGAGATTTTTTCTCGGCATAAGGATCAGTAATGTCGCGATGTGAACCGGGAGGCATCGTGGCTACATGTGTCAACATTGATCCAAAAGGCACATTGATTCTCGCCCTGCCGTTTATCGCCCATCCGCTGGCATCCAGAATCGGACCCAGATTACGTTTACGAAGTTTTATATATGCCAGGATTATGGAAGGTGCCGAGATGAGTGCAATCAGTCCGATGACAGCACCGACAATGGCCAGGGGCCCGAGGCGGACAATTCCGGAAATATATCCTAAAAGTGTGGCAACAAACGTACCCAGCGCACCAGCCGCAACTCCCAGAGCAGCAACAATGCCGATATCTAGTTTCTTAGGCTGCTGCGGTGGACCGATTTTGAGTTTGTCTGCATTGACTGCTGTGTCTGCAGCCTGTGATAGCTTATTAGATGATTCTGTCTGGGCATCTGTAGCTCTTTTCGCAACCTGCGATTCGATCAATCGGACCAGGCTTTTGTAGGGTTGAAAGAATGCCTGAGTTATACTTATGGGATTTTCTATTATTTTTACGATTGTTGCATCCCAGTCTTTCCCATACCGGTCATAAAACACTCCGTTTCGTCCAACCATCAGGTTCTCCGAATCGCCGTTAGTAAAAGCTGCCACGATTGTTATCTTTTCGTTTTCCCCTTTTCTTGTGCAGTCACAGTATGCAAGGTAGGTTCCTGCCATGGCTGCAGTGAGACTGTGTTTGTCAGGGTTTTCTACTTTTATGCACAAATGGCAGCTTCTTTGATCAAGGTAGAGTGTGCCTGCCTGAAAAATTGCAGGATCTCCCTTTGAATAGAAATCCTTAAAATTAACAAAATTAATAGATAACTTATAGAGATCGCGGCGTAACCGTATCAGCTTTTCAAGATTGGTTATGCTGGAATAAATGCTATCTTCGGCTTTGTCCTGTTCTATCAGCCTGGTTAAGTGTTCTTTCACTGTCCCTGACATTAGAAAGTTAATGTGTTCCTTATCAAAATGATCGAAAGTCTGGACTGGTTTACGTCCTTTCCACGAAATCAGAGATTTGAATACTGACAGAATCGTGTTCCAGTCCGATAGTGAAAGTGATTCACGTTCACCAAGACAAGGGTTGACTACACTTTTTTTGAAATCTGCTATTTTCTGTGCCCATGATGGGTTCAAACCTGTGTTTAAGGGAAGCGGGTAGTTTTTCTTGATACTGGCCAGAGGAAGTCCGGCAAGTTCCTGACAATCTTCGGAGAGTGTTTTACCAGCAAAAGTGAAATCTCCTTTTTCGATTCCGTTAAACAGGTCTGCCGCATTATCATTAAATTCAGCAATTGCGCAGCGCAGAAAATAATCATTGATCTTATCTTTTACTGCCAGGATTGCATCAACAGCCGTGAGTGTTTTTTCCGCTTTATCCCCGTATTGGTAGGTAAGCTTTATTTTTTCCAGCTCGCATAGCCAAGAATAATATTGGGTTAACTGACTAAAAAAGTTTTCCAGTTTTTCCAGATCAATGCCTGGTTTTCCTGACCGGTCTGTAACCGGATCAATTACGGTGATGATCTCACGAATAATGCTTTTCAATGTTTCATCATTGGTAGATTCTTCGGTGATTATGCCATCGCCGTTAAAACCTTTTGTTGAAAAAGCTTTCTCCAGTGCCTGTGCATCCGATAAAGTAAGCATCTCTGTTTCATCTTTACCGATAGTTATCAGTGAGTTTTTGACAGAATCAGCCAGAAGCCGTCCTTCATCGGAACTGTCATTTATCATGTCAGCCGAAATGCCATCTCCTCCAGGAACCAGGTCTTCGGGATTTTTAAGAAGTTCTCCAACCCATTTAATTGCAGCAATCAGCTCCGGGGCACGGATTCGCCCATCCTTATCTGTATCAATAAAGGACAGTGTCTTTTGGTCAAAGTAAACATTGGTGATTGAACAGGCTAAGGCAACCCATAGTTTCTGATCCAGTTGATCGAGCGCGAGAAGATCTCTGGCGGAATCGATCCTTACCTGATCAAAACCACCGGCTCGGAAAAATTGCCAGGCATGTGTATTTTCATTTTGTTTGTTCTTCTTTTTCATATACTTCCTTTAAGTACGGATAGATCTCACGCCCGTTCTCCGTAGCAGACTACTGCGAAGGTCGAGCAGAGCCGCTGAGTAAGACAATTTCTTTCTCTTTTCTCACGCGAAGCCGCGAAGTAAGATAATACCGATTTATCCCTTTTATAATGTTCATATTTCCTTTACATTGTTATTCCTGTAATGCCTTCCAGGAGAAATACTATCGTATTTTGCATAACATGCCTCTTTTCTTTTGTCCTATCTTTGCGGGCTCTGCGTTTAACTCCAGATTCTTCCTAATTTGCAATAGAATAGGTAAGTGCCAGGCCAACTGTTTCACGGAACCGGACATCGCTGTCGATCTCTTTATCGTAAAGTATCTGCGCATAAAGATTCAGCATTATATATTTTGTCAGTGTAACACCTAAAGTGTTTTCCCAGGTTACATCCGGATAACGCCAGTCTTTTTCGTTGCTGCTTCCTTCCATCTCTTCAGCGATGCTGCTGAAAATGGCTTCATATACCTTTATCTGTGCGATATAGCTTAACCGGTTGTCTTTGGATACTGCCTTGAAATTTGTGACAAACTCCAAACCGCCATCATTGGTTATCTTGTCAGATGTTCGAAGAGAATCGGGGAGCTGGTAGTTACGTTCGATCGATTGACGGACAGCACCACCTATACGGGCATTCCAGTCGATAAATTTGTTGTTGATGATATCTTTTATTGCACCAAAGCTTTCTGTCAGTACTGCCGGGTTGAGGTAGATTCTTTTTTCGGCTCTATTGTCGGCAAACTGGGTAACTGCTCTGGCACCTACAAAGGGATCAATAAACCCTTTAAGTGTAAAACGGGCTACCGATTCGAAATCGATAAGATCACTGGATTTTTTCATGGATTCCCACTCTTTTTTGCCGGAAGAGTTTTCCTCCTTCATGGAAGTCTGTCCAAATTTAAGCTTAAGATTGTTTATACTGGTAAACCAGGGGGTAAGGGCCCGCTGAGCCGATCCATCAAACTGCCATCCCCACGAAAATGCACTGACTTCATCACCGGCCCAGTTGCCGCTGTAATGGTTGAGTGTCAGTGTCAAATTGGTAAGAATCGAATATTTCCACTTTTGTGGAGCATTCGATGTGGAATCCTGACCGAAAGAGTTCAGGCTGAAAAGTATTGTAGCTGCGATTGCAGCCAGAATCCTCAAACGAAGAACAGTTACTTGATGCAATGCTGTTTTGATAGTCATAATGCAAGATCTCCTCATTGTTTTTATAAAATTTTAAGTCATGATCTGATCTCAAGATCGGGAAAATACATAGAGATGAGGTACGGTACAATACTTTACCATTTAAAGTAAAATGGATATCTGCCGACGATCAGGGAACTGAGATTTTTTCTCTTACATGGAAAATGAAAATGTCGCATGTTTCTTTTATTATAAGAAACCGGACATTGCCCTGAAGTTTCAGTTATTTCAAGTCTCTGGCAGCTACTATCTTTGCACCAGTTCGTTTGTAATCTTCAATTTTTGTGGGTCTTAGTTCCCCCTCTGGGGGTTAGGGGGCTCAGTTCGGGAGATTTAGGGGGCAGGGACTTAGGCAGTGACATGAGATTTAAAGAACAGCATACACTATTTAACAATTCCAAATGTAATATAGACCTTGTTTTTTATCTCAATCTGCCCCGGATTTATTTCAAATAAAGCGCTATTCTTTGGTGAGGCATCGGCTGTGGCTCCGCTTCTAAGACTGAAATATTGCGGTGCTTTTGTCCATCCAAATCGGACAATGTTTTCGTAGGCAAATTTTTCCGGCTCAACATTCGATATAACCAGAGGTTTACCGATTTTGATTTTCATTTTTTTGGCAATCTGCTGTGCTGTACCGACAGCATCATCGATTGCCAAATCGATAATCGCTTTCTCCAGGCTATCGGATTTACTGTGAGAAAATTCAAGTCTGTCTATTTCGTTAGCGCCTTGTTTTGCAGCATCGAACAGGAAATTCTGGAGCGTTTTCAGATCTCGCCAGGTTATCTTATAATTTTTGAAGACTTTGTATCCATTAATTTTTCTGATGCCATTTTCGTAGGAGAAATCTTCTGAGATTGACATGTTTTCACTTTTGACATCATTTTCCGATATCTTGTATTTCTTAAAAAGAGCATTCAGCTTGGTAAATGCCTGAGCGCATTTCTCCATTGCAGAATCTACACTTTGATGTACTGCGCTTGCTCCGACGTAAATGGTTGCCATATCGGGTACAACTTTCATTGAAGCGCGGCCCTCAATATTCATTGCGTTTTCCTGATAGGTATTTGCTGCGATTGCTGAAATTGAGCATGCAATAATTATCAAGGTGGTTAATTTCATACGTTTTTCCTCTCTTTTTTTTCTGTAGCCAGACTGACGAAATTGATAACGATACATAATCTCTGTATAGATCTGCATTTGAGGCAGTATTGAATAACAGATGCAATTTCAAAAATATCATCTTGCTTGGATTTCTTCAATAATTAGTAGCCTGGGATTTGGCAGGGATGGGGACAGAAGTGCTGAGCCCTGAAATTCAGATTTCCCGCATTTCTTTTACTTCGATATTCGATATTCGCTATCTTTTAACACCAGCACGTGCAATCCGGGGCAACGGATTGAAGAATCTCGGCGATCAGGCCTGTTTCCTTCAACATTGGTCTTTTCTTGTTAGAATCGAAAAATTAAGCTGAATTGAAATGAGGTCTCTATTCCTGTTTCGAATTTCGTATTTCGTATTTCGTATTTTCCCACTCCTCTCTTCATTCAAAGCTCGCAGAGCTTTCATATTAAAAAAAGGTTGCCAATCCTGCAGTAAATTAAATATCTTGTTTTAACAACGTCCCGTTTGCAATATCCTGATTGTTTTTTGTTGCTTGATCCTTGTTTTTGTTCCTTGTATTATTCTCTCTAAAGCTTTCGGTTTCTTTTTAGCAGCAACTGAAATAGTTGCAAGTCGCAAAAGATCGGTCCTTCTTGTACAGGATTATGCACGGGTTTTAACAAACACATAAAATCTGTCTAAAGGAGGTTTACCATGACAGATACCCCTGTCCGTCCCATTAAAGTAACACCAGAGCAGAAGAAGCACTACGAAATGTTACTTCCAGAAATTTCTGCATTACCTGAGTATACTACTACATCAATGCCTCTCGATGAAGCGGTAGGAGAGGCAAACAGAGTAATTGCTCTTATCAAAGAAGACCGGGCTAAACTTGAGCGTTCGGGAATAGAACTTCATTATCTGGACAGCTTTGAAGCACGAGCTGGTGCAATGATCTGGTCAGCGGCAGAACTGGTGACCTATATAAACATGGAGTCAACTGCAAAAAAAGAGTGGGACAGGTTGCAACCAGAAGCAAAAGAGCTGAGACGAGACTTTCTGAAAGTGCTTAAAAGGGCATTCAGAAAGGACAAAGAACTAACCGATGCTGTTAAAAGAATAAGAGGTGGAAGGGGATATCTTGACCGGGTTCTTGATTTCCTCTCCATGAGTAAATTGGCGCAGGAAAATAAGGAGTTGCTTGAAAAGGTCTATGCAGATCTCTCTCTTATAGATCGCTCTTCTAAACTTTACGCGAGACTCACGGATATCCTTTCTCGCATGGTAATCGATCCGAAGAAGATGAATAAGGCCAAAACAACCTTTTTTAAGGCCTGGACTTATCTAAATGAAGCTCGCAAAGAAATATTTGAAGCCGGCCAGTACGTCTTTAAAGAAAATGACCCCAGGCATAAACTCTACTACAGCAAATACCACGTAAAGCTTGGGAAAAAGGCTGCTGCCAAAGCGAAGCAAAAGAAAAATTCCGCAAAAGAAGCCAAGGAAAAAAGTAAAAAAGATAAAGAAATGGCTGGTGCCTAAATACCCATTGCCATGGTGACTCCTTTGAAAAGAGCCGGGTATCCGGCTCTTAAATATCGGGAGTAAGCTTGTCTGAAAATCACTATAAAGCTGCCAGAAATACAGCAACAAAGTGCTCTTCCACCCTATAAACCTTCCGTAACCGACAATTAAAAAAGCCTTCATAGAGAAAAACCGTTCTCTATTCACTCAAAGCAGTAGACTACTGCCTCCTGAATAAGAAAATTACCTGATAAACTTGAAATTTTTGCTTGGTGGAATTGAAAAAAAGGCTGATGGGATTAATAATAGGCCCTGGTGGGACTAAAAATTTTATTTGGTGGGATTGATAAAAGGCCTGATAGTATTGAAAAATTATCCCTGATAGAATTGAAATTCGGCCTGATGGCAATGAAAAATTTGCTTGGTGAGATTAAAAAAATGGGCTGGTGGGATTAAAAATTAGCCTGATAGGACTAAAAATTTTACTTGGTGACATTGATAAAAGACCTGATGGGATTGAAAATTATCCCTGATAGAATTGTAATTCGGCCTGATGGCAATGAAATTTTTGCCTGGTGGAATTGAAAAAAGGGCTGATGAGATTAATAATAGGCCCTGGTGGGACTAAAAATTATATTTGGTGGGATTGATAAAAGGCCTGATGAGGTTGAAAAATTTCCTTGGTAGAATTGAAAAAAGGCCTTGTGGCATTGAAATTTTTACTTGATGGAATTATAAAAAAGGGCTGGT
>JAAYPC010000278.1 GCA_012519985.1 Fibrobacter sp. | reverse complement strand
TAGTAACGGGCATAGGCGCTATGAAATCCCTGAAAAAGATCTTTCATTGGACGATCATTCAAACGCAGGGCCATTTCGTAATATTTGGGGTAGAAAGCTATTCCCAGGAGCTCAAATCCGGTAGTGTCCAGAAATTTGGTAAGAAGCTGAATAAATTTATCCTTATCGGCGGAATCACAAAAAAGGACCCGGCAATCTAAGACTTTGGCAGTGACATGGTGAATGGCGCCTGAAACACAGAGTCTCGCTTTTCTGGCCATTTTTACCTCTTTATATATGTTGATGGTGAAGAATGGGAGAAGTTTAGAGAAAAAAGATATCAAAATCAGGACCAAATATTGGATCTTTGAAAAATGAGTATGGTCTGTGATGAGGGGGCGGAGGAAAATTTTAAAACAGCCCTGATTTTAATAGCCAACTGTTTACAGGTATTAATAAGAAAAAAATCCCAATTAACCAGGTCAGCTCACAAATAAGTGAAAAATTGCAAATTTCAGGGGGAAAAAAGGTGCTTCAGATCTTCTCCGTCCCCTTAAGAATAAAGAGGTTATCGGAAAAAAGCCCTTTAGATCAGCTTCTGATCTTTGAAACGGGAATTGAAAGATGTGCATAGAGAAAATTTTCACTGGGTGAATTGAGGAAAAATTCCAAGCCATATCGGATCGTTACCTAAACAAATGATAACTTACTTATTATAGGGTTGAAAAAACAGGAAAGTTCAGATATTCCATCGTCCTCGAGAATGGAAGGGTTAAATTTGATGAAATACATTAAAATCAGAGCCGGCAACTGACCGCAGGAGTAGGAAAAGGAATAATGAAGAAAATTTTTCTCCGTCCCCAGTCCGCTCGGCCAATGACTAACCACTAAACACAGAAATTCTTCCAAGCAACCTCTCTCAATACTACTTCCTCATCTCAGTAGTTTTTATTTCCTCTTCATTTGACCATAGCACGCTCTTTTGGGTAATCACCAACTTTGATCAAAGCCTTTTTCACAGTCTCTGTCCAGTTATCTTATTATATCAAAAAGGTTTAATCATACACCAAAGAAACCATTTCATAACAGAAACTGGATAAAGAAAATTTATAAATAGAAGAGCTATGGAAAGAATGAAGATTAAATTAAAGATATATTGCAAACTAAGTTTCTAAAGGATATACTTAACAGTATATGGAATGAATATCACTAAAAAGATCAGGAGTTTTTATAGGTTCGTTGTTTCAGTTTATATCCGATTAAATCTGTGAAATACAGTAAGAAAAGTTCAGGCACCGATATCCCTTCAGAATGCACCCTGCTAAAGTGTATAATATGTATCGGTTTAATGTTTGATCGTTCGGATTAACACAATACAATTATAATAGTATTAAGCTTCAATTACGCTGAATCAAGAGGGCCGATTTAGTGTTAAAATGATTGTATACATGTACACAAAATACAGTTTTAATGCTTCTCTATTCACCATATCTAAAAAACGTAAAACTTAGATATGAATCGAAAAAAGTTTTAGGAAACTATGATCAGTGTATATCATAATGAAAGTCTGAAAGAAGTCTCCTATGACTCAGCG
>JAAYPC010000277.1 GCA_012519985.1 Fibrobacter sp. | reverse complement strand
TGCTATTGTCGAATTTACAAGGTTTGTTACAATGACATATTACAATTGGAATTACCAGTGGCAAATGCTTACCGGATCCATTTTGTTTCTCATGCTGATCCCAAATTTCAAGGATATAACGCAAAAGTTGAAAAAGAGCTTCAATGCATGGAACGGCATAAGATGATCACCAGACGTGAACTGTCATTTAAAAATAGAACAGGAGAGAATACCACACATGTTGAGTGGAGTTTCAGACATGATAAAATTATGGAGTTTTTTATCGTACAGATGTTTTTGGGATCCAATAACCCCAAATGGCAGGAACATCTTGGTGATTCCCGTTTCAGTGGTGTCTATTTCTTACTTGCCCAGATGTTACCTGTTGAAGATGCTCTATAACTGAAGGAGTTACTGTTAAACTATGCTGCTGACACTGGCGATCACACAGTAATAGATCCGTTTGTGAAAATTCTTCGGAAAAGAGCGGCTGTTAAAGAACTCAAATGCGCAGGCAGATGGAAAATTTCAAACTTCAAAATACACGTGAATGAGGCAAAATCATTGATTCCCCCTTTTCTTACCGGTTCTTAACAGTTCCAATACATCATCTTCACTTCTTTTGAAATCATAATCTTTTTGATACCCGTATTTTATTCCTTTTTTTTCATTCTCAATTAGACATTCTGCCAATTTTTCCAGGCCTTCCTCTTTGATAAATTTGACAAATGCCCGAATCCTCAAATCATGTGTATCACTGAACATGTCATTTTTACATGGAAAACTTTCGCATTCCCAACATCCATTTATGTTTTTCTTGATACAACAATTTCTATGATAACATCCTTCCCATTTTCTGGAATGATTAGGACATTTATTTGCAGTATTTCTACAGCCATCACATTCATTCTTTAAATGACATAATTTACAGACAAGCCCACAATAAGAGATACTATCAATAATTTCATTTATTTCCATGAGTAAACCTTCTGCTTTTTCAAATTCTTAACATATTGCTTCAGGTGTGTATCCTAAACATTTATCTTTCATCTTTTTTGGACGGAGAAAGGGCATTTTTCTCATTCTGCACTTACGATTAGCGCTCCCAGTTGGGATAATGGACACCAATTGACTGAGCTATAAGATGATTTGCCGAGGTTGTACGAAGGCAAAATGTGCGAAGCCCGGAGGAGCAACGCGACTGAGCTAATAGCTCTTTGTTGGTGGTTCGTTCGTGCATTTAATATAATTCTTGAACTGTTCCAACTTGAGAAAGCCCATAAGGAGATTGCCCCCAAATAATTCCATTACCATCAACACCATATTGATTTGTACCCATCAAATCATTATAAAGATCGAGATATGTTCCAGTTTGAATAGAATATATCCAAGAGAACTGAGGATTAGAAGATGGTAATTTTTCCCCAATTTGAACTAATTGACCAAGATAATCTAAATAAATATAATCGTTTCTATCAACAAATGATCGCCCACCGTCATAAAAATCGCATCGTAATATCCATGGGCGATCATCATCAATAACCAATTGGCTGTCAACTTTCTGATCAATAACAGATTTCTTTTTAGAAGTATCATTACAAAACATCGAGACATATTCCAGTTGTTTTGTATAGCCATTTTCATAAGCTGTTTGCCATTCGTCACAAGCAGATGAAGTATCACCTCGTAATAAATAAATTCGTGCGAGAATTGCATAATATGCACCAGTATCAGGATTTAAAGAGATTGCTTTTTTAATATCTTCTGTCGCTGGAATATATTCTTTTAATTGTATTTCAGCTTGAGCTTTCTGCGCAATTGCACGATCATGATCATTTACTAAATCAATTGCTTGTGAATAATATGATTTAGCTAATTCTACATCATCAAATTTGCCATTTACCCATAATGCATCTCCTTTAATTATAAACTCTTTTGCTTTTATACCGTTTTGATCGATATTATCAGGAATAATATGAATAAACCATTCATTTTTAGCAATTGGTAAAATTAAAAGAACTACTCCAATTACAAAAAAAACTAAAGAAGATCCACTTAAGTTAAATTCCATTCCCCCAAATTTTAATGTGTTTTGACCTTCTGCTCCTTTAAAGATGAAAAGTATAATTCCTATTATGGCAAATACAATTCCAATTCCCATAATTACATAACTTATTGAAGGCATGTTATCCCCCTCTTTGGATTTGATGTGGTGTTTATGATAAGTGTTTCAAATCAATATAATACAAATAAAAAATGGCTTCCAACTCCCAATTAACACCAGAATGGGTGTTAATACTCCCTGTGTCAAAAAATACAGATTTCGCCTTTTATTCTTATACCAGAGCTATCCTGAAGCTATGTTTCAAAATAACTCTGGTCGCGACAGTTATTACGATGTTTTTAAGTACATTCAGTGTATCAAGTGGACTTCGTATCTTTTGAAGAGAAGATCTGCTAACGTGGGGTATAAAATTCTATGGTTTTTGGATTCGTACGACAAAGGAATTTCTGGATATTACCAAGATCTATACTGTTATCTAAAATAGAGATAGATAACGGTAGGGGAGTGGGCTAACTAGTAAAAAGTAAAAATTTCCGCTCTGGGAGCCGTTACAGCATCACGTGCCCTGGCATTTCTAATGATGGTTACCAGATATACCAGAATAATTTCCATAATTTGCCTGAAAATAATAAATTAAGTTTGGCTGATTACATTTGACATTCCCGTTAAAGTATGTTGTGGAACCCTAATAAATGGGAGAACATGCAAAAGATGCTGCAGCCCCTGCAGACTCTGTATTATTGAAAGACCCTGACTTTTCTGTCAGCGGGTCTGCAGCAGAGGTCGCCCCCTTACGTAGCAGACTACTGCGGAGAGCAGGCAAACGTAAACGCTTCACGTTTGTAGTGTTTTTCCCATAAGGTTGTGTCCAGGCAGGAACCGCCCTCCTGATATGTCAGAGTTCGTGTTACGCAATATCGACGTAGTGTGGCCATAATAAAGCTTTGAAAGTAAAGCCGATTGATCGAGGTATGCTCTCAATTTTTTTCCCCAGAGGTGAATTGTGTTGTGTTAAGTAATTCACCCTGGGGAAAACACGATTCGAACCCCTAAAATTACTCCACTTCGTGAGGGGCAGCTTCTGTGTAATTTTTTTTCGGTTTTCCTGTCCCGGAGGGTAAAATAAAGATAGGACAGAAAATTATCTCCGGGGCAATTCACTAAAGACCTCTTCCTTAAAAGCACCGCTCATATTCTGCATTAATCTGAGACTGCGTCCAGGCGCTTTTTACAATCTTTATCTCATCGATACAGCCGGAGAAATAGCTCTCGTTTCTTGCACCATTTACTCCGATTCTCAGAGGAGAGGTAGTGTAAACCGAATCATTGCAGAAAAAGTTGTGTATGCTGGTTTTATCAAAATAAACATACCCTTTTCCTTCACGGCGTAAAAGAACGATATGGTGCCATTTACCATCCTTGATACTTGTGCTGTCCTTATCGTCACACCCCTGGTACCTTATGTGTCCCAATACCTTTTCACCTTGAACGGAGATGCCAAAACCGGATGTACAACCTTCACCTTTGGAGATTATGTCACGTTTGAGGCTATCATTGGCGCTGTCGGGTTGATATTTTACAAACAGGGAGACAGTAAAATTACTCAGTTTGAGATTTAGATGTTCTGCGCTCTGGATTACCACATGATCATCGATACCATCGAAGTAGAGTGCATACCCCTTTATCCCCTGAACCCATTTGCAGCCATTTATGACTCCGTGGCTTTTATAACTCGAAAAGTCTTCCAGAACCGTTTTCCCGCTATCATTAAAGTCCCAGTAGGCTAAGATTGTGGTGTCAGAGGTTTCCTTGGGCCGGTTAGTCTCGGTGGGGTTTTCACCAGTTTCACCCAGAGTGGGATTGTTTGGATCGAATGGACCAAAACAGAAGATTACAGAGAAAAGGCACGAAATAAACAGGTATGCTAACAGCTTTTTATACATGGATTCTCCTTGGAATTAAGGAATGTGTTCATAAAATAATACATTTCTGGGTGAATTGTGGAAGAGGCTCCACGAGGGTAATGGAAGGGGAGAGTAATATTGAAATATTGAATATCGAATACCAAATATCGAAAAAACGGAAAAATAGGAAAACAGGAAAACTGAATAACAGAAAAAAGAGGTAGGGCATATTGGGGGCATGTACCACTCAAGAGTGCTATCGATTTCTCATCATGGTTTCCTCGTATAAAGCCTGGCAGCCATTTGTAGCAAAAGCTATGAGATTGGATCAGAAAGTTTTTCAAGGGTTTTGTGTGTGTATTACAAAGATTTCAGATTACTCACTTAAGGCTTCGGTGTATTCTGGTAATCAATCTGAAAGAAAATGGGGGTAGTAATAGTCTGCAGGTGCAGGATCTCGATTTTGTGCTGGGCAGGCACTCTCCCCAGAGGTGAATATCCAATACACAAAAGAATTACCTCTGGGGTTTAGGAATGAACTCAGAGCCTATTCTGTCAACCGAACAAAAAACAACCCTCCTGAGAAATTCGCCCAATTACTTAAAAACAGTC
>JAAYPC010000276.1 GCA_012519985.1 Fibrobacter sp. | reverse complement strand
GATCGATGGGTCCGAAATCGGTTGGATACTCCACCCCATCATTACCAAAGACATCTACATAAAGTTCCAGACCATCTTCTATAAGTTCCAGGTTTTTTGCCAGATAGCTGCGAAGATGTTTTGCTTCGATACAACCGTTACCTACGGTCAGTTGCTCTCTGGAAAGCTCATCGCGCTCCTTTACTTCCCGTACTGTCAGCACTCCTTTTTCATCTTGAGCGATCTCCCAGATTCCATGAATCCGAGGATCGTACATTTCCACCTTACCACTTGCGGGACGATAAAGCAGATCATAGATGTCATTGCATCGACGCGGACGGTTGTTTTCTTTATAATGGACTCTAGATTCATGATTAACGGTGCATATAATAATGGTATTCTGAATGGTATTGACATTTACCCCGGGATAATGCTCCAGGATCCAGTCCCTGATGGCGGTATTGGTTGATTTGTTTCCATGAACCTCCACCGCCTCCTTTACCATCTGCCAAACAAACGGTTTTGGTTGAGATTCCATTATTACCCCTCCATACACTCCTGTTTTCAAAAAAACTTAAGTGTTTCTCTTCTTATAATATCAAAAGCAAAAAGAAGGCCACTGCTGTACCTGATTCTGCCTCCTCTGGCAAATATATTGCTCTTTAAGAGAATTGAAAAGAAAGGGTAAAAGTTTATGACTCTGCCTCAAAAAGAGGACATCTTAGTGCAGACTTCCATAGTGGTTAACGATTCTAGCGATACTCTTTATCACACCTGGAGAGATATGCGCAACTTTACGGCTATTTTCGATTTTACAGAATCGGTAATAAAATTGGACCATAACCGCTTTCGCTGCACTATCCTGATAAAAGATCAAAACGAAAGACTCTCCCTGGACCTGGAGGTCACCGAAGAGAATCCCTCAAATTACTTTTCATGGCACTCCGCCAACTCAGCAGACTTTCTCCACCAGGGTATAGCCAGATTTATCCCTCAACAGAAACTTAAAACCGAAATCCAGATCACCCTGCGATTTTTCTTTCCTCCTTTGCAGGACAGTAAAGCCTACATGATGGGTCCCGATTTTAAAGCTACCATCGAAGACAATCTTCAACGATTCAAACAAGCCTGGGAAGCAAAAGAGTTCATCCGGCTAAAAGAAAATCTCGATGAGCTTCCCGATGGATTAAGTAAAGCACCGGCCAAAAGAATAGTCTTTGCACCGGAAAAGAAAAAGGGAGACAATCAGAAAAATAATCCCCCTACCCCCTACTTTCCTTAACGTTCTGCATAGGCACTGTTTGAAGTCTGTGAGACCTTCTCCAGACTGGCCACCTCAAAACCCTTGTCCCTGGCCGAATCCATCATTTTCTTATAGTCCCGGGGATCCATCACCGGTGACCTGGAGAAAATCCACAGGTTCTTTCCCTCATCAGAGGTCACAAGCGCGTAATTGTAGTTTTCTTGGTCTATGTCAATTATCTGGAAATCGACGGTAAAGAGGAAAACTTTCAGTTTCAAATTACCGGTGTTGTTTTTATCCGGTATCTCCACTGCCCCCTTCAAGGTGCTTCGCTTCCCTCCACGTGATCCCTTGTAACCACTGGAGATAAGCATATACTTATTCTTTCCTACTTTCTTGAGAGTGGAGGTAACCTCTACCAATCCCTTCTCGTGTTTGTTTGGCATACGTGCAATCTCATACCAGGTACCAGTGTATCGATCCAAATCGATATTCTTTACGGTTTCGATCTTTGTTGGTCTTGCCGGCAGAATCGTAACTGTAAGAAATACCAGAAGAACTGATACTATCAGATGCGATTTTCGCATAAAAGCCCTCCGCTTTTCCTAAATGTGCAATTGGTGAAAACAGGTTAATGAAAAAACGAATACGAAATAGAGCTGTGAAAATTTTGCCGGAAGAAAACACATCACATATAATTAAGATTCACATATTAAACTGCTATAAAAACCGATCTCCGTAACGCTCCCATACCAGCTCTTCATAAGAGGCGGCATACTTTTCTGCGTAAATCTCGCCTCTGGAGGAAGTCTTTTTTGAAAAACTGCTGATCCTGTCAAAATGATGCCCCAGCTCGTGAAGTAAGACATGAAGAAGTTGAAAAGCTTTTACAGAAGAGGGATTAAATTTGCACAGATAATTTCGGCCGATCTTTACCGTTTCCACATTTAGCCGTTTCAGTACCAACTTGTGTTCTGCAAAATAATCGGAAGGAACACTACGCCAGCAATCCTGCTCCCAGGCACTGATTGCCACCACCTTCCCATCATACCAGCCATCACACCCAGGTTCAGCTCTGGCCAATAATATGTAATCCAAACCGCTGGTAATATCGGCCCACTGCGGAAGCAGCTCAATAAATGAGCGTACTGTTTTTCTGGTAAGAAAATGTCGAAAACCTTTTCCGGGAGGCTCACGCCTTATAAGAATCTCCCGATTTTCAGATGAGATACTGATTTCCTTTACCGATCTAAATAAGGGTTTGTCGCTTAAATTCCTGATCACCGTCATAAGAGATCAACAAGCAACTATCAGACCAGAAACGAGTCAGTATGTATAGCTTCACATACCAGCAGCTCTCAGTCTCTCTACAAGGTTTTCTATGGTTGACTTTCTATTAAGCAGCATTTTCACGTAGTTGAAAATCGAACCTGCTCCTACAGCCATCACCTTTACCACTGCACTCATGATACCTCCTTTTTTCATTCATCATACAATTGATAACTGTATTCATCAAGTTCTTTTTTCAGAACATAAGAAACCTTCTTTGTGGATGCAATAAAAGAGGAATTATGTACTTGTCAGAGGAACTCTTCCCCTCTCTGGGTAGCCCTCTATGGTAGTGGAAAGTAACCTTTTAAGTTGCAGGATCTCCAGTTTTCCTTCAAAAAATGTTTTCTTTGCAGCTATCTCCTTCTGAATCTCTATTGCAGCGGTAAAATCGGATTCTTTCAGTAATTTCTCCAACTGAACATACAATGAAGGAAAACAGTTAGCCAAAGCACTGACAAACCCCTTCGCTCCCATTCTTATCGGTTCAACTATTTTACTGCTGCTTCCAACCAGATAACAGGGTGTAAAAGGAATCAGTTCACACTGTGCAGAGGAATCTTTGATCGCACAGTGGGGAACCTGAGTGAGTATATCGGAAGTAATCGGGTTACCTGTATGTTTAGGGAAATTGTACAAGACCAGAGGCACTTGACAATTTTCGGCGATTGTTTTGAAATATTGCACCAGCCCACTCTGTGGTGCACCAAAATAGTAGTAAGGCGGAAGTACCATTATTACATCGGCTCCATGACGTACAGCTCTTTTTACCAGGTTAATAGTGGAAACCAGACTCTCAGTTCCTGCCTGAAACATGACCATCCCAGGAAAGTGCTCTCTGGCAATGTCAAGCAATTCTATCCGCTCATCGGAAGTCATTGAGAAAAATTCACCGGTAGTACCACTCACAAGAACCCTGCTGACCCCATTTGCATAAAGCCACTTCAAATGAGCAATCATAGCTTTTCTGCAGACCGAGTCATCTTCATTAAAAGGAGTTGGCAAAGGTACAATAAGCCCCTCGATTGATGTCTGTTTCATTTTATCTATAACAGAGTTAAAAAGCCGAAGATACTTATTGTCAACCGATTTCAGAACCAGATTGTAATCATCATCACAATAGATATGCACGTCCGCCCAGTTCTTGCTTTGGACCCCATATTGACCAAACTCCTGGATATTACTTTTAAGAAAATTGGTGACAGCTTTCTCATAGGAGTGTCCACGCTCGCGCATGTCCCGGCATAGACGAGTCTTAAGCTGGGTCTTGAGATCAGAATCGATAAATATAGAGAAATCAATCAAATCTCTTAATTGAGTGTAAGTCGCAATCTCCCCCTCGATTATATTAAAACGAACAGGCCTGTACGAAACCGCACCGGGAAATTCGCCACTTTCTAAATCATAACGAGGGACTTCGATTGAATTTCCAGCCCGAAGCTCTTTTAGATGTTCAATGACCAGATCAATCCTGTTGGCGTCTGGATGAGGCCCCCACAATCCCAGTTCTATTCTCTGTTTACGGGTCTTCTTGTAATTATCCAGGTTTAACAACGATGCCTCAGGAAGCAAAGATGCCAGTTTTGTTGAAAAGGTGGTCTTTGCGCTGCCTCCAGGCCCCCCCACTGCGATAAAAACCGGTTCTTTATGATCCTTAAAGAAGCTATTGAGAACCTCTGCAATCACTTTTTCCGGTCTGCAAAATGTATTTAAAACGCTATGAGTTTTATTATCGATCATCTTTCTTCTTTCTTATAATGATATCAGATACTGCTTTTTCAAATGCAGTTTAAGGAATCATAAAAGTATATTGCCGGAAAAACCCGGTCAAGCAAGTGAAGAATACTGAGGGTGAGTTATCGGGAGGAATTACTGAGGCTGATTATTGTTATTGCAGAATGTTTTTTCCTTCTGATCAAAAAGGATAATCCTGAAGATTCCCTGCGATTGTGATACTTATTTCAACATTTTGGTATTACTTATCGCAGGAATTTTTGTTAAGATCATTTGTTATACTCTGGAGGTTTTTCATTAACATTTAGTATGGCAGCAGCCTTTTTTTTATAGAATTGCTCTCTTTCCTCTGTCGATTTTGTTTTCATTCTTTCCCGGTTTTTATCCCGGATTTCGCGGGTCATTTTAACTGAATCAAATCTCTTTTCCATAATCAGCTACCTCGCGGGGTGAGAAAATTTCGATTGTTTTAAAACCATTTTCAATGTTTACTGCATTAAAGAGACGAATTTTGTCGTATCTGACGATGTGTTTAAAATTCCAGCTCACAAGCATATCGACACAGGCAACGGTTGCCAGAGCAATATGGTTCATATCATCTATGAAGCGTTGAGATAAAATATTATGTCTTAAATATGAATCAAGCAATAAATTACTGTTTCCATTTTGGTTTATAATCTCAGTGTTGCAGTTTAGTATCTGACGGTATTTTTCCTTTACTATTTCGGGAGCATCTGTAATTTCGGCAGCCACCAGAAAAGAAGTTACGGCTTTGATTTTTTCTTTTTTCAACTCCTCAAAGAGTGCATTTGACCATGGCTTAAATTCATCATCGAAGCAGCCTCCTATTACCGAAGTATCAAAATACACCCTTGGGATCTTCATTTTTTCAAGATACAGGTTGAGTTTATAAAAAGGTTGTTAATCTGTAACTGAAATTCTCTGCAAAAAAAGTACCAAATCATTTCAAGTCAATTGCAATCAACAATGAGAGACTATATTTTTAAACCTTATTTTAGGAAGGCTGATTTTATGAAAACGAGAATCTCTACTATACTCAAATCAATACCTGCAGATGTTTTACTGTTCCTGGGCGCTTGCTGTTTCTGGGGCTTTTCAACTTCGGTGGGTGATGCCATATTCAATAACTTTCTTAACGAATCCTTTCAGATGAGTAACTTTAAACGATCGTTTCTGGAGGTTCCCAGAGAGTTACCAGGCTTGAGCGTTGTATTTGTCTCTGCACTCTTTTTTTTCCTTTGCAGCAGAAGACTTGCTGCTTTGGCGATGCTTTTCAGTGCTATAGGCACCCTTCTTCTGGCACTTACCCCTCCGGTTTATCTGACTATGTTAATATGGCTTTTTCTACTGAGTATGGGACAACACATCATGCTTCCCTTGAGCTCTTCAATAGGAATGGAACTCGCCAGAAGCGGTCATACCGGTAAGAGGCTGGGTCAGTTTAACAGTGCAAAAAATTTCGCCGCCATCTCAGGAAGTGCACTGGTGTTTTTGGGTTTCCGATACCTTCATTTCTCCTTCTCTTCCACCTTCATAATCGCCTCAATAGGATTTCTTATTGCTTCGGCTCTTCTTCTGAAAATGAAAAAGCAGCCATCCCAGAACACTTCCTCAAATCTGAAAATCTATAAGGAATACAATCTCTATTATCTTCTCTCCATTCTTTATGGAGCACGTAAGCAGATTTTTCTCACCTTTGCTCCCTGGGTGCTGGTGACCATTTTTAAAAAGCCTACTACAACCGTAGCAACACTGATGACCATTGGAGGAGCAGTAGGGATTTTCTTTCAGCCCTTTATCGGATGGTGCATCGACAGGTTTGGGGAAAAACTGGTCCTTGCATCTGAAGCAGTAGTGCTTATAGTTATCTGTATCGGTTATGGAACTGCTAAGGACCTTTTCAGTAGCGATATCGCTTTCTTTATTACAGCAGTTTGTTTTATAGTGGATGGCTTGCTCATGTCTGTAGGGATGGCCCGGGCAACATGGTTGAAAAAGATAGCCCTTCACCCATCACATGTAACCCCGACTCTTCAAATGGCGGTCAGTCTGGACCACGTTTTTTCAATATCCGGTGCAGTTTTCTGCGGCATGATTTGGAAAATCTGGGGCTACCAGTATGTATTTCTCTTTGCTGCCCTTATTGCAGTAATCAATTTTTTCTCTGCTCTGCGAATTAAAACTTCTATAAAAGAGAGAACTGAAGAAACTAAAGTCGTAACAGCTGTAACCAGATGATTTCTCAATATTTTTTGTGGAGACTTGCTTACCTTTTGTCCAATATTTCCCCTCTCGAACCGTATCTTTAAAGTTAGCATTTATCTGATCAAAAACAAGAGAGGATATTACCTATGATACCCAGAAAATTTCTTAACAAACTTGTCAAACCGGTTGTGTATTTCATATTAGCTCTTTTCCTGATAAGCACTGCAGCTCCGACAGTATCATATCTTATTTCACCGGAATCTAAAAATGCTTCATCCAGCTATATGAGATAATTATTCCTAATAATTTACGGTTTCGTTTTTAACCCGACCGAGCAAGCACCAGGATCTAGCAATGGAAATTCCTGAATATGCTTCCAGCCTTCTTGTTGCAAGTATGTAGAAGCGGACCATATTACCCCATTTTTGAATCCAGGTGAAAAATCAGTCTTTCCAATCGAAGGGGATCGTATGCCATTCCGAGCGTATACAGGGTGTAATCCAGACCTTATAACAGGGTGTCATTTCGGACATATGTGAGGAATCTGGTAAGGCATGCGCCCTTTATTGGTTACAGCTAGCCATTTAGTCAGTAAGTCATAATGCGAGCGCTTTTGCCTTCTAAATTATGATATCTCCTTTTTTCCCCAACGTTTCATAGGTAAAAATCAAAGAAAATCACATGGTACACTTCCCACCATTCATTACTGTGTTAGTGTTAACGCTAAATGTGCTTCAAATCGGTTTATGAGATGCCATGGAAAGAGCATAGTATGCCGAACACCCGTTCCTGGCGTATCATGGCGAGAGCATAGAACGCCGAACACGAGTTCCCGGCGTACTATGGCGAGAGCATAGTATGATGAACACGCGTGCATGGCGTACTATGACGATTTCTTTGTGGGAATTTGAACCATACAGGTTAGCATAAAGGGCTCATGCTGTTCACTTCCAACAAAGCGATATGGCAAAAACGGTGCTCTGTACCGAATACCTGACGCTTAAAGAACGAAGTGTCAATTGTTTAAACCAGACCAAAGTAAAAAGAATGCTTTGGTTGATTTCTCTTTAAAACATGAAGATTGGCCAAAAAAGCGGCTGTCTCAATGATTCCATGATTTAATTTTATCCCTTCAGCCTTGTCCGGGAAAACGGTTGGTACTATTTACCTTTCCCTGTGAATTTATGCACAGATAACTCACCCGAAGGCGGATAATGCAAACGTTTCGGAGAATTAATGAAAAAACTTGCCCTACTGATTTTAACCCCGATTATATGCTTTATTCATTGTGGTTCTAAAATTACACCAGTAGAAGATGGAATTAAAAAGGGAATACTTCATTTTGGTAACCAGACCGAACCCCAGGATCTCGATCCTCATATAGTGACCGGAGTTCCTGAATTCCATATTATTCAATCCCTTCTGGAAGGTCTGGTGATTCCGGATCCTGTTAACCTGAATCCACTTCCAGGCGCAGCAAGTTCCTGGGAAGTATCAGAAGATAATCTGAACTGGACATTTCACCTAAGAAGCAATGGACGCTGGTCTAACGGCGACCCGGTGAAAGCATCCGATTTTCTCTTCTCCTTTAAAAGGATCCTCTCCCCTGCCCTTGCTGCAGAATACGCCTACATGCTGTACTGTATTGAAAATGCCGAAGACTATCACAAAGCAAAAATTGACGATTTCTCAAAGGTAGGAGTGAAAGCTCCGGATGACAGCACATTGATAATAAAGCTGGGAAAACCTACTC
>JAAYPC010000039.1 GCA_012519985.1 Fibrobacter sp. | reverse complement strand
TTATCGTAGTTCTGAACTTCATTATCGTAGTTCTGAACTTCATTATCGTAGTTCTGAACTTCATTATCGTAGTTCTGAACTTCATTATCGTAGTTCTGAACTTCATTATCGCAGTTCGGAACTTCGTTATCGCAGGGAACAGCTCTTCGAAGTAACAAACAATGGGGCTTACCTGAACAACCAGCAGGCTTATCAGGTCGGGCCTTAAATTAATCTCCTGTTTAATGGACAATTTGGGTTAAATTGTAAAAAGAATGATCTACTAAAAGCTCTGAATGGCGAGATATATTAGCCCAGGCTCCTGGCCTGGTTGGAGGAATGTAGGTCTGGGTATCTTTCGGTACAGACAGGTCTTGAAGAATAAGGTGTTTTTTCCCTTCCGATTCTTCGTTTAAATATTTTTCCCCGATTTCTGATTAGATATTGTTTTGATATTGTCCACAAGATATTTCTTCAAAAAAAGCGCAATAACCGCATCCTGATAATCCCTGTTGTTTTTTCTTCTAAAACCGTGACCCTCATTGCCATATATCAGAAACCACACATCTCCTTTGTTTTTTCTTACTGCATCGGCAATCTGGTGGGATTCTGAAGCTGGCACCCGCGCATCATTGGCCCCCTGAATAATAAGCAGTGGACAGCGGATCTTTGATGCATGGGTAACTGGTGAGATGTCCAGAAGAAACTTTCGCATGACCGGATCACGTTCATCCCCATATTCCACTCTCCGAAGATCCCGTCGGTATGATGCAGTGTTTTCCAGAAATGTCACATAATTACTAATTCCGAAAAGATCGATTCCAGCTCGGATTTGTGTATTGTAATGAATCATGGAGGAAAGTGCCATATACCCACCATAGGATCCTCCCATAACTGCGATTCGGGTAGAATCCAGATCGGGCTGTTTTTTAATCCACTCTATAAGTGCACCGATATCCTTGACAGAATTTTCCCGGTTCATCCCATTGTCTAACGCAAGATACTCTTTGCCATACCCTGCAGAACCCCGTACGTTGGGAGCTAAAACTGCAATGTTCAGATCATTGACATAATACTGAATGGATGAAGAAAAATAGGGCCAGAACTGACTTTCGGGTCCCCCATGAATATTAATCAATACCGGAAATGGCCCCTCCCCTTTTGGTTTATACGAAAAACAGGGAATCATTCTGGACTTTCCATTCACACTGTCAAATGAAGGATATTCGATTACCCGGGGAACAGCTAAACCGGAGCAATCCAGCTCCCCTGTCTCGCTATGAGTCCATTGTTTTATTGTGAATGAGTCCAGGTCTACCACAAAGGCATCTCCAGGCATATTTGGTTTGTTAACAGTAATTCCCAGCAGGTTTTCTAAAGGGTGGAACTGGATCCCACCGGCAATTGCTGATGGCAATGTTTCAATTTTACGGATTTTAAAAGAACGGGTATCCATCAGATAAAGCTTCGAGAAGCCATGCTCATTTATAGTAAACGCAAGTAATTTCCGGTTTTTGGACATAGCGATCTCCCTGACATTCCAGGGAATATCAGGAGTCAAAGCAGTCTCTTTGGCGCTTTTTAAATCATAGTACCTTAAGGTTCTGAAATCGGAGTTTTCATCGGATGTAAGAAATATTCCGTTTCCATCTGCAGCAAACAAGCCAGATTCCTGAGAGACTGCATTTAGAGTGTCAGATAAAGGAGTCAATTTTCTGCTTGACAGGTCAAGGACATGAAAAAACGATTCTGTACTGGAAACATATTTGGATAGGAGCAGCTTGTGGTCATCAGGAGACCAGTCCAGTACAGACCAGTATCCATTAGCCATAAAGATCATTTCTGATTTTTCCGGAGCGGCTGTATTTCCCAGATAGATATCCCAGTCGCGACCGTTTCTTCTGGTGCTTGTATAAGCAAAGAGATCACCTTTGTTTGACCACGAGAGGCTCGCATGCTGAGAGGAGCCATCGGTGAGAAGACTGACTGAACGGTCATCGACATTCAATTGATATATCTGAAATTTTTCATTTCCACCGCTATCCTGCAAAAAGAAGATCAGCCTTTTTGAAGTATCTGGGCAAACACTGACAAATATGACTGGTTCGGGTCTGAAAGTGAGCTGGTGACGTGCACCACCACTGTGTTTCACCAAATGGATCTGATTTATATCTGCAAATCTGGTCAGAATGACCATGGCGCTGCCATCAGCCATCCACCCCTGAAAGCTGGCAGAACGGGTATTCTGATATTTTTTAAGTTGCTTACTCAACGAATCGGGTATAGATGGAATGCCATCACTTATAATATGTGATTGCAGATTGTCAGAAGAACTTCCTTCGGAGCGTTTTTGGGTACAATTGATAGTAAATAAAAGCAGTAATAAAAGTATGATCGGATAAAAGTGGTGCACTTTTTTCTCCGGAAAATTAATTCACCAGTAACGTTTCAAACAGTCTTTTGTATTCATCTTCATGAGGAGCCAGCAGAGGACTTCTTTCCATTACACTCTTCTGCAATTCATCAATAGAAATGAATTTTACTTCTGCCACTTCATTTTTATCTATACGCATGGCATCGATCACAACGTCTTTATTAAGGAGCAACACATCGGTCAGCTCATTATCTATGAACAATTTGTCAGGGCTTTCGTAATGCTGAGTGACAGTAAAGAGATATTTCAGTTCACCTGGTTCTACAGTCAATCCGAGCTCCTCTTTCAGTTCGCGAATTGCACCTGTGCAACAGTCTTCTCCGCTGGAGAGATGACCTGCGCAGGATATGTCCCACAATCCCGGATATACTTCTTTCTGAAGGGAGCGCTTCTGAATCAGCAGTTCTTTATTGAAATTAAGGATCCATATATGAACTGTGCGATGCCACAACCCTTTTTTATGAACCTCATCTCTGGGTAAGGAGTACCCCGCAGATGTACCATCCGGATTAATCACATCAAAAAATTCCAACATTCATCTTTCCCTGTCTTTTGATACAGGCATACCCAGCCTGACAAAGTATTCATACAACGTTTCTATACGATCCACTGTTTCAATCTTTAATTTCTCAAAAATCTTTCTGATTCGATATGTTTTTACTCTCAACTGATACTCTTTTTCCGGTTCACCCTCTTTTCTTATCGGCCGAACCAGGTCTTTTGCAAAATGAAGCAGCCCGATGTGTCCCGCCGGTGCTTCAACTATCCCCCTGGAAAGACCTTTGATCAACTCCTCCGACACCTGCCGCAATGAGTCCAAAGTCTCATAGATTTGATTCCATTCCTGTGTAGAAAGGGGATCCCTGTTTTTTTTCAATGTTGAATCCGGTTTTTTAGTTGAAAAATGATTAATCTGATTAAGTGCGAGCGTCATTTCCGGAACGAACTTTTCGCCACATCCATAACAGACATAGCCTTCATCCGGAAGAAAAAAGCTAAAATTATTGTCAATGACGTATTTGTCATTACAAACCACACACGAGACTGTCTGCTCAGTAACACCTTGCGATGGACAGAACTTCAGTACCAGTTTTGTCTGAATAGTTTTTCTTAGCTGGTCAGCAATACCCATTTGGGGACCGATTTAGTTGAGAATTGAGGAATCTATATTTCATCAATAATAAGCTTGTCGGCAAGATAATCTTCAATGGACTCAAAAGAGTTACGGAAAGCCTTTGTTCGCTCTTTGATCACTGTGTCAGGAAGCTCATTTATATAGGAAACCAGCCATGAGTATGATTCATCGTTATGCCCCGACAGCTCCACCGCATCGAAGGTAAGGGCATCTAAGGGCCTGTTCCGTTTGATACTTCTGGCTTTCAATCGCTTTGATTTGCCAGAAAGTATATGTCCATTTGCATTATAACCGAGGTTATGAATCGGATCTATCTGTTGCATAGCTGGTATTCCTCCCTGAAACCGGCAAAAGTGTAATTTTTTTTACTGCTCTATAATATAATATACCACTTTTAAAATGTTTCTGTTTTTCAGGGCTGTCTTACAGTATGAAAATTGAGCAGAAAACCAACATTTGTTGGTTTAATCGCAGTAAATTTACAGCAATCGGCAAGATTATTCCATGTAGATAATAAGCGATGGCACTTCATCTGTGCCGATATAGGGCAATTTCAGCTCTGCAGCCCAATACTCTTTATCATTTATGATTATCCGGTTATTATTTACCTCTGAAATAGAACTGATATCCGATTTTCCGCAGTATTTATTGCCTCTTTTTAACAGAACAGAAACATCACTGTTTGGTGTAAGTGACCTGAGAATTTTTTCATTGACTTCCACACCACCCAGCACGAAAAAGGGGATCTCTGAGATGGTGAATCTTATCCTGGATTGTAACGTAAGCCGCTGCTGCCCCATAATATTATCATCAAAGCAGGTTGGCTCACTTGTCAGCTTTTCTTTTTCTGTAACGCTGTTTCCGGCATTTGCAACAAAATGTCCGGAGGAGAGAATGTTAAATTTTGAATCGGTTATCTCCAGCACCGAAAAATCCATAGGCAAAATAAATCTGGAAGCCAACTCAGTCACATCAGTGGAAGAGCGGTCATTTTCTGCAAGTACACGTAAGGCAAAAATCTTATCCCCTGCTACAGTTTCTGCAAAGGCGTTAAGTTGCCTGGAAATTTTATCGAATAACTGATCCAGGTTCTGTTGAACTGTCTTTTCTGCGATTCTTAGCTTCTGTATCTTATAATCCAGGTTTTGTTCGCTTATTTTTTTTTGAAAAAGATAAAAAGATACTATACCGACAATCAGAGCAGTTAAGATAGGGAGGATAATTTTCATTCGCTATTCCGGATCCTTTTTTGAGATTATGTACATAAAAAATACTATTTCGATAACATCTTTAGAAATAGTGCAAAATGCCTCAGAACGAGGTTCACTGAATATCTTTTATCGATACCAGTTGATGGATATCGAAACAGAGCATCTGAGCGGCATAATACCAGCACTCCATTTTTTCTCCATCCATATCGACATCCTCACGTTTAACAGGTTTTCCCCAACTCATGAGAACCTGTTCTTTGGTCATCTCCAGTACTACACGGTGGTTATTTATAATCTCCCAAGTTGCTTCATCCCAGGTATAAATTTTTGAAGGATCTTTTTCTATAATATCTGATTCCCAGGGATCACCCTCCATAATCATATCGCTCATCGTATTAGTCCAACTACATCTAAGCGGGATTATCCCCTGCTGTCCCTGCGGAGTTTTTACAACAAGCCAGATCGGATTTACCGGCAGAGGCGTAAACCCAGGAACTACATCCTCAACCAGAAGTGAGTCCTGAATTCTGACCTTTAAGCTCCCAAAACTACTGTTTTCTTTATTGAGTGTGGATATGGTGCCTTTTCTTGAGAAAACAACCCGGTTCAGCCATCGTTTCTTTGCCCAGGCCAGATCTGCTTCAGGAACAATCTCCTTAATGGAATGCTTGTGGGTCCTGGCTGTGATGACCTTTCCAGTCTCCTTATCCGAAAATGAAACAAGCCATTCCTCACCATCCTCGTACAATCCTGTCACCGTGAGCAGATGACCTTTAATTTGATCACAAGGAATCCTGTTTTCCGGTTTTAATTCAGACAGGTCTTCAGGTGTAAGGCCCAGCTCAGGATTGCTGAAACCATACAGCTCATAACCTGGCTGGCAAAAGATCGGCTGTTTCTGCAGAACTATAAAATTGAGTCCCTTCCAGTCTTTAACAGGTACTGCAGCAAGCGGTGCACAGGAAAAGTCGGGTGCCAGTGCTGTATCGGTAGCGCAAACTTCCTCAACTTTGCTCTGAGCCGGATGAGTAACAGGTATTGTCGATTTTGGTGCACAACAAAGAAGCACAGATATAATCAGAATACAGTTAAATGCCAGGTATTTATTCATTTTGTTAAAACTCCGAAACGAAACGGGTTGAAAGAAAAAAACAATTAAGTTATATGCTATCCCTTTCTTCTGGTTTTGAAACGTTAAATCGGGCAGCTCAATTTAATTATAAACATTTCCTTTCCAAAAAGCATCTTAAACCTGAATCGAATTAATAGGTAATCTGCTACCGGGAGGTGAACCTGCTTTATTGCGATGCACATAACAAAGTGAAAGGTTAAACTAATTCTATCTGCACTGCCGTTTTACCCGATCTATCATGGATACAGAAACTCTTGATGTCAAGATTTTGACAACCACACTGTCGGATGATCCATTGTCCAGAAAATTGTAATCACCAGTCAGGGTATCCCTCTTAAAATACAACCGTGCCTTGTCATTGGAGTCTCTGTTTAGTCTGGGCGTAAAAAACAGAGTATCTCTGAAAATCCTCTCGACATCTAAATCTTTGCAAATATTTCTTCCGCTCTCAACCCCGTACACAAAAATTTTATTTCTGGTGATGTTAAGATATAGACTTTTAGCGGATATTCTCTTTCGGGAAACGGCTCCGTTTCGAAACTGTTCAACCCATACAGTTTTGCATCGATAATAACCAACCGGATCAGAAGCGCAGATAATGGAAAAGAAAATCAGAATCCAATAAAGGAATTTGTACAAACCGACCTCCAGAGAACAAGCTTCTTCAAAGTTGATGGAGCAGGAAAAAAAGCGAAATTATCATAAAGAGCAGTATAAACTCAAAATACATGTTGTTGCCTGAAGTGGAAAGACCAGAGCACTCTTAAAAATACGCTAAAAACATGTTGAAAAACACTCATTATGCATCTGGGTTCTCAACCGACTGGTAAAAGAGAGCACAGGGACACTACGCCTCAGTCAGGACTTTCCCGGTGTTCCAGATCTCTGTGACAATAGAGATATTAGTCTGTAACGAGTGACTTTTTAACAGGATATCAGAGAACGTACTATTATTATATTTATTTATAGCTACTCAGGTATTGCAGCGAATAACTGGTAAGAAATTAGAAACAATCACTAAAATAATCAGAAAATCATACCTAATCAGATAAGCCCGAAGAATAAGGAATTTCCGATTCTTTGTTTAGATATTTTTTTCAGATTATTTCTGTTTAGATATTGTTTTGATATTATTTCCTGTTTTTTTCCGATTTGTTATTATGTTATTTTTTGCCACAGATACCTGAGCAGTTGCATTTATTTTTTTATTTACCTTTTTACCTGCGGATAGAAACTCAAGAGGATATGGATTCTAAACAAAACGAGTTTATAAAGATTGGCTCCTTTGCCGATGCTTTTCAAGCCAATATGGCTAAAGAGATTTTGCAGTCAAACGGAATCAGTTGTGTTGTAACCGGAGATGAATTCAGGCTTTTTGATTTTTCAGCAGAAAACAACACTCCTGTTCAACTTATCATAAACCGCAACGATGAGGAGACCGCTCAGGAGCTGTTAGTGCTGTATTTCAATAGTTGATCAGCCGAATTTGCCACATATATGTATATTGTACAGTTCATTATCCCCTGAATCGTTAATACCGGAAGAGGCGGACAGATGATTAATTTGTTGAGAAAAAGACGAAGTATCAGAAGCTATAAACCATCACCAATCGAAGACGAAAAAGTTGCGATACTGAAAGAAGCACTTCTACGCTCACCTTCCTCACGTGGATTCAACCCCTGGGAATTTATTCTGGTTGATGATAAACAAACTCTTGTTGCGCTTTCCCGGGCAAAACAACATGGCTCAGAATTTCTTAAAAATGCAAGCCTGGGAATAGTCATTCTTGGCAACGAAAAACGCTCCGATGTATGGGTTGAGGATTGTTCGATAGCATCCATAATCGTTCAGTTGACAGCAGAAGATCTGGGATTGGGTTCCTGCTGGGTGCAAATCAGAAAACGCAATCACAGTGATGAGATTTCCTCCGAACAGTATGTTCAGCAATTACTTCAGATTCCATCACATATACGGGTCTTATCAATCATTGGAATTGGCTATCCAAATGAAAAGAAGGAGCCTGTAGCTGAGCAAAAACTGCAGTTCAATAAAATTTATCACAACATGTTCAAAGAACAGTAGTGGCCGGTTAAATATTGACAAAAAATCATTGAATAAAACTATGTTTTTAAATGTAAAACATTTCCATATCCCTAAAAACCTTAATTTCTGTCTAAACCTTAGTCCTGCAAAGGAGGTTCAGTAAGAAGAGCATAACAGCAATGGACATGAACTGCTCATTGAACTGTTGGATACTTTTACCCGTCAATTAGCTATTCCAAAATTATCCGATTATGGAGTCGGTAAAGATGATATAGAAAAAATCCTCAGAGATAGTGGTAACAAAAACAATCCGGTAGAATTAAACTCAGATGAGATGAGCAGAATTATCCTGAATAGAATATGAATTTTGCATTTTTTAAGCCGGGAAATCGCCCCCTAAATCCCACGATGGGGGATTCAGGGGGCTGGAATGCGTTACTCCCTTCGATTCGATGCCAAGGAATCCCTGATTAGTCCCCTTTTAATAAACCCGGATTGTCCATTAGACAGGGACTTAACCAGTTACTGTCTAATGGACAATCCGGGTTCATGGCAGTTATCAGCCCTGATTATTGCATGGATTAAAATGGACGGCGTTTCCCGGTATGATGGCCATGAATGCTGTTAAACGGCGACCTTCAGTGAGACACAGCAACCTGTATGGTTCAAATTCCCACAAAGAAATCGTCATAGTACTCCTAGCAAGCGTGCTGGGCATACAATGCTCTTACCATTGCACTCCTAGCAAGCGTGCCAGGCATACTATGCTC
>JAAYPC010000275.1 GCA_012519985.1 Fibrobacter sp. | reverse complement strand
GCGGATTTTTACCTGCGCTCAATATTGTAAGTGAAAAAGAGAGTGGCACGATAGAGCAGATCAATGTAACACCTGTAAAAAGGTTAACCTTTATATTGGCGAAATTAATTCCATACTGGGTAATCGGATTTGTTGTTCTGACAGTCTGTTTCGGAGTTGCATTATTTGTATATGGTCTGGTTCCTAAAGGAAATATACTGACGATTTATCTTTTCGCATCCATTTTTGTTCTTGCATTTTCCGGTTTTGGCCTGACCATTTCTAATTTTGCCACGACAGTTCAACAGGCGATGTTTCTGATGTTTTTCTTTATTATGACCTTTATTTTCCTGAGTGGACTTTACACTCCGGTAGCCAACATGCCCCAATGGGCACAGACAATCAGTATTTTCAGCCCGCTTAAATATTTCATTCAGGTGATGAGGTCGGTTTACCTGAAAGGCAGCGGCTTTGGAGAACTTGCGGTGCAGTTTTATGCACTGTGTGGCTTTGCAGTTTTTTTTAATGTGCTTGCAGTGCTTACGTATAGGAAGAGTGTTTAGGGGGGGTGGGCTGTTGGAGGATTAGATGGTCAAATTCCCAAATAAAGTTCAATTCTTTTGTCTATTTTCCGTTAATAATCGTAAACATTCATTTTTTACAACATTTATATTAAATAATTGCTGAGAGGATTAATACTTTTTTTATGTATCTTACTTTCTTTGTATCCCAATATCCCACGTAAAAATAAAGAAATCGCATAAAATTAACCATTTCCCGATGATATCAGTTACAGTCTTACCCACCACCCTCACCCCCATTATCTTCCTGTGGTACAGCATATCTTTTGTCCCTCTTTAAATTCTATTCAATGGGAATCCGAAAACATATTCCTGATTAAATCCTTACCCACAACTAACGACATGTTCTACAATACCGTCCCTGGCGGGACGAGGAATGTTCATATATGAGGTCATTTTTCTACAAACATTTGATCCCTAAAGGGATCAGGATTTAAGAGAAGGCCGATTGGATAATAACAACCTCAAGCTCCCCTGCTTCTCCCCGAAAAATGAAAAGCTCTCTCTAATGGAGAAAACCTTCTTTTTATTAAAAGAAAACCTCCCAGGAACATCATGAACAGGAATTTTTAATGTAAAACATCTCTTTTCAATTTTTTTATGTGATTTTTTAATGTAATAAGTCTTTTTTAAAAAAATTATCGGCATTTTTTAAGAAAAAAGACCTCCTGAGATCACAAAACAGGTTTTTTTTAAGAAAAAAGATCATTTTTAATATCAAAAAGGTTATTTTTTGAAAAAAATGCTTTCTTTGTAATAAAATGAGCTTAACAACAGGGTATTTATCCCGTTCTTTTTCCATACAGTCAAGGTTTTGATTAAAATTGTAAACGAAAAAACAATATTTGTTAAGACAATTTATTAATTGTTAAGCTTTTTGTGCTATTTTTACCAGTTTTTTTATTCGAAGAAGCCTGAAAAAAGTGAGTCTGTAAAGTTTTTTGTTAAAAAAACCTTAAAAACAGGAAAAAGAAGATGTTTTACGCTCGATTTTTAAGATCAAAAAGGGTTTAAGACAGTTTTCGATATCATTTTTATATAACCATAAAAATGCATCTGCCCCTCCTCTCACTAACCTGACCTTTTAATAGTATTCCTAAAACCGGAGATTCCTCGTTTTCTTTTACCGGTTCAGCTTCCTGTTCAGTTTCCTTACCTGCACCGGTTGTTTTTCGCACTGTGGGACGTATTCTATCCGCCAGATCGATGCTTCCGGCAAGCTGGTAGAAACCTGCAAGAATGGAAGCCACACCTACGTTAGAGTTTTTCCATTCTGCGATTTTTTGGTCATGGTTTCCCTTTGACCGGAGCATAGCAAGAGCGGCAGAAATCCGGAAGTTTGCCGTTCAGGAAAATATCACGGAATTTAAAATATGCAGTGCGGTTCCATATTCCACTGAATTCCCGATTCCTGTGGTTAAGATTTCCAAGGTTAAAGATGGACGGATTGGTGCAAATACTGCAGGGTTGAACGTACAAATCCGCAGTGATATAGCTGTAATGAAACGGCCATGGACATGGGCTCTCCTGAGAATATCTGGATTTTTGAAATACGATAGTAGTCCCATCGTTCTTCTCAGACCATTCTTTTACACGCTCTTTTATCTCTTTCAGTTCTTCATGCGACAAAGCGCTATTGCTTGTCTCCGGGTAGTTTCCTCCCCAATCGGTTATATCTGGTTGAAGAACGATCTCTTTAAAATTACACACAAGAAGAAAATCAAGATGCCTTTCTATATTCTCTTTTAAATCGAGTGTAAGCAGAGAGTAGGCCTTTACATGTATTTCTGAAGCACATTTGTTAAGTTGCATTATTCCTGATGAAAAGGATTCAAAATTTAAACCTGGTCTTAAGTTCTTAAGAATCAGCGGATCGTAGTGATCGCAGGAAACTGCAATTTCGTTGATTTGTGATTCGATAAGATTTTGGATATTTAAATCGGACAGCAGTGTTCCATTAGTATGCATGGAAACTTTAATATCACGAAGTCGGGCGAGTTTTACCATTTCAAAAAAATCCTTATTTAACAATGGTTCTCCCATGCCCTGAAGCTTTATTGATTTGAGGTATGGTGCCGAATTAAGAATTTTTTTGAATGAATCCAGGCTTAAATCCGGGCAGGTGCGATTCCATTTAGGGACCTGGCAGATTCTACACCTCAGGTTGCAACGGATTGTTGGTTCTATATCCAGGTGAAGGGGCTCGGAATAAACCGGTAATCCCAGTAACCCCAGAAGCTTTCTTCGATAATACCAGTATTTTCTATTTAAAATCATTTATTCCTTAATATCTTGATTACGGTCATATAATAATATCATAACTGGTCTTCTGAGTACAAGCTCTCGGGTTTGTTCTGGCAATCTTTAAGAATTACTGTTTCCCCTACCCCTCTTAATTCAAATCTTTTATTTAAATCTAATTCTATATACCTGATGAATTTTATCATGAAACATTGTGCCGGCCATCCCGAACTGCAATTCAGAATATTCTAAACCGGGACGGCCAATAATATTACAACTTTAATAAACGAGAATTACATCTTGGAAACTGACCACTATTCCATCCTTATAAAGAATGTAATAATCAATGCCTCTGCTGCCAATCATAACATTGAAATTTTCAGAGTCAGCCAGCCATTCTACTTTAGTAATCTTTCTGACATCAAAGGCTCTCATATCGGCACTTATAACGGTAGAATAGTAGGATGCACAGATAAGATTAAGCAGGTGTTCTACAGTGTCAATATCAGCATTGATAACAACTGCCTCTATGGTACAGGAATCCAGTGTTAATTTGGTTTTATCAGTTGATGAAAGATTGTCCGGAGATGTGATCCAGTTGTTTCTGATGATTTTAGAATTATCGGAAAGCAAATATTCCGATTCCTCCCACGTAATATTAGATATGTATATACTATTATAGCGACATATTTTATCGGTGATATGCTCCGGTTTGAATGTAACATTAACATAATTTGATTTTAAGCCATCTTTCAGTAATGTTTTTCCTCCACTGACTCTTTACTCTTACAATCCAAAGAATAGTAAGCATGATTACAACAGATACCGTCAGTTCCAAGGGAATGGGTTCTGGTAAATTTCCAATTGTTTTTATTCATTTTTGCAATAACGAAATCTCCTGCACAAGCGAATCTGCACAATTCAGGAGTACCCAAATTTTTAAGGGCAGAAGTGAAAGGGCAATTCAGTATCTTAAACTGAACCGATTCATTGCTTTCAGATTGAACTTCAACATCGTATAACAGTTTGTGACTGCAAAAATTTCGAATGACTTTGTCTTTAAAATCCAGAAAATTATTATCATGCATTTTGGGGATTATTGAATTAAGGGACATGACTGATTCTTTTGTAAGTATTTTGCCGACAATTGCCAAAGCTTTCTGCCTTCCAAGTAATTTCGATAATACAAAATAACTGAAAGAAAATGGAAGCATTGTAGCATGACCGATGATCCATCTGAATGTGTTGAGCATGGATGAATTTGGCTACTTTCTATACTAGTTCCGAATTAAAATATCTCTGAATTGCTACTCTTGCCAACCAGGCCGGCCACACTCACCTGAAGTTCTGCCAAATGAAATGGAACAGAATTTTAGGTTGCACCTTTTGTTTGTTGTAAATTTAAACCTACCATAATGTAATGTATTTCGGTGGATCTCTTCTTTCTTTCCTTCGCGGCGACTTTTATGTCTTTTTCCCTTTTTAAATACTTGCCCGTCTTTACAGCCGGAGTCACGTTGGCAGAGTTTGTTTGCATTATGCCATTATTTTGGCTTTCAATGAACTGTAAGAATCTATCACATCATATTTAATGTCTTTGTGTCCTAATGCTTCAAAGTGTTTTTTAGCATAGCTGATTTTCTTTTGTTCTATTTCTTTCAATTGCAAAGTCTCCATACTACCTTTTGTCTCTGCAATGAAATAAACGTATTTGAATTTATTGGTATTAAAAACTATTGCCCAGTCAGGATTGTAATTACCGACAGGCGTGGGAATTTTAAAACCGGAAGGGAGCTTTGCATAAACAAGAACTTCTTCACACTCTAAATCTGTTGCAAAAGCGCGTTCTGTTTTTGAATCAGTCTTAAGATAATCGTATATATGCTTTTTAACTTCGAGGATATTTTCTTTCAAAGAACCTTTGAAATTATTAATTGTAAAAATAGCATCATCATAAGTTTTATCTGTCTTGGAGTAGGTTATATTATTAATCAGTGTAGCGGCTTTCTCACTGTTGATCAGGTTAGAAACGCCTTTTATAAAACTTTCCGGGTTAACTCTGAAGTTTGAAAAAGTGCTTGGACGCAAACCCTGTAATATTTTGACAATAGTTTTTCTGGTCAGTTTTGTTTCTTTTGCAATTTCGGCAATCAAGTCATATTTCAAGGAACCAAGTAATGAATCTGCCTTTTCAGTTATGTTTTTCAACTTTTCCATGCTATTGCCTGCTTTAAGGCTTTCTTCATCAATTT
>JAAYPC010000274.1 GCA_012519985.1 Fibrobacter sp. | reverse complement strand
CTTTCAGCTCAAGATTGAATATCCATCAAATCAGAGGTCAGCATTCGACCATTATTCATTATTCATTGCCAGGTTCTAAAACAGGCAGTAAAGTAAAACTGGACATCTTTGACTTAAAGGGAAGTCTGCTGCGCTCCCTTTCCGGATTTGTAGCCGGTACTGTAAACAATGTTTCCTGGGATGAAAAAGATTCTGCAGGGAAACTGGTTAACAACGGCACCTATATTCTCAGATTAACTTCAGCTAATATCAATTTATCTGAACGTTTTACCATTATCAGGTAAAATAGGCCATTGTACAATTTAAGAAGAAAGCTCCAGCGACAGAGATGAGAATGGATATTTGACCCCACTTCTCATCTTTTGTTTTTTATGTGAAATGCCACAGCTATTGATCCTTTCCACTTTGCAATGCAGGTTCTCACATGCCAGTCTTAAGCACCCCATCTGATGTACTTAACCTGGAATATTTGCCAACCATAAGGTTCTATCGCCTGGTCCTGTTGATAATTTCCCCTCTTTTCATACTCTGCCAAAGAAAGCCCGCATTTCATGTTATCCCAGCACCTTTTGTTTATGCAATCGTTGAGCATAATGATTCGATCTATTATTCGACTCCCGACGGTGAAATTTATCGCTTTCACCCTGATAACCCCGATTCATCTGTTCTGCTGACATCTATAAAGGGCTATCCGATCAGAAGCTTTGTTTTTAAAAAGGATGGTACCCTCTATGCTTCATCCTATAAGACCGGAATTCACAGGTTGTCTGTGGATACTCTGGTAAAGGAACCGAAAATGACACGGGAAGCCTGGGCAATAGAACTGGATAATTTTGATAATATCTGGCTGGCTGGCAGATGGGGAGTGTTCAGGCAAAAAGACGATACATTAATCAGATTCAGCGATTTGCGTGAGGCTCACGATATCGGCTTTTACCAGGGATATCTTGTGGTGGCACACCGTTCAGGAATAACACTTTATGATACCTCCAGTGGAAAAATCAATCAAAAGTTCTCTAAAACAGTAACCTTCTGGACTATAGATATCTTCGATTCACTTTTAGCCGGTGGTGGTGTCCAGACCTGTGCCTTGATTCAAAATAAAAATGAACAATATATTCCACTTGGGAGAAAACATAATATTCCATGGTCTTTCGCAAAAGACAACAGCAACAACCTTTTTATGGGCACAGAAAAGGGGCTCTATATGGTTCCTTGCGGAGAGGAGAAAGCCAGGTGCATAGGGTTCAAAGGAAAGTGCATAAAAAGTCTTCTTATCGATTCTAAAGGCCGGTTGTGGGTGGGGCGTTTTTTTAATCCAGTCACCACCAACCAGTAATGGTGGTCAAATACTCATTCTGCCAGATCAACCTGAAAAATCATCATCCACAAAATCATTTCCAAAGATAAATCACCTTTTTCCCAACGATTTCAAGCCCCAACCAGAAGCTCATGGCCGAGTAGATCCGGATATGTTTCTTTAACACTATCATCGGCAAAAAATAAAACCCTGTTTCTCCAAAGTCCGGCTTCCGTTCTTTCATACCGAATGACTTTATCGATGTAAAGACTTAGCTGCTGAGAATTTTCACATGGAATCCTGCCAATTGCAAATGTATTTGTGTCATCCATTTTATACCAGTAGTCACCATATTCCAATACAGAATCTTTATAAAATTCGCCATTACCAACATCGACCATTCTAAAACGCCCGGTAATGTGAGTGGGCATAGGACCGTGGCTTTTATAAATGGAATCTTCAGGTGCAATTCTGGCGGAATCATCTCCGATCAATACTACATATCTGGGCTTTACTGTCCATTTTTCCCAGGCCCACTGCAATGCATTTCTGATCAGACTGTCCGGTGCTTCCTGTAAATTATAGCCCGGTAAATCTTCCAGAATAATCTGATGTGCCTCCTCGACATCATCCAAGGTGTTCTGATTACGATAATTCACCAACTCCTTAGATACATCAGAAAAGATGCGCGGAGTTATTACCAGATAATCGCAACGATTCGCCTCCGAGTAAAAATCAACCAGATCAGTTGATATCACATTTAATGCAGCAGAAAGAGTGAATAAGAACAAACCTGCAAACCGAATCAAAGTAAATCCATTCGTTTTTTTGATGTACATAAATGTTTTATTAATTATAATTATACATTCAGTTTCATCTTAAGAAAAAGTACAGCTTAAACCTGAGCAAAGCACCTTTTTTAATTATTTCTCTTTGTTTGGCTGTGAATGTACTAATTTGCTGTTCCAACTCTATTTCAACTATTATTAATCAAAAAGGAGCAACTCATGTCACACAAACACCGCAGTGAACATTCGCTCAGTCAGATTGACCTGAAAAATATCATTAACTCATCTCAGAAGCGTTAGCACCCATCACCGTATGCATGGGAAGACCAGGTGCTTTATTTTCTTATGCTCGACCGTTTTTCGGATGGAAATGAAAAAGATTTTCTGGATAATAAAGGTAAACCGGTTACAACAGGTAAAACACCTCTATTCACCGAAAAAGACTATGGAAATGCAGTTTTATCGGAGGAAGATGCTTTTACATGGCGTGAAAGTGGCAGCAGATGGGTTGGCGGAACATTGAAAGGACTGGAAAGCAAAATGGGATACCTTTCCAGAATGGGGGTTACTGCTGTATGGATCAGCCCGATCTTTCGTCAGGTAGCTTTTCAGGAAACATATCATGGTTACGGAATACAGAATTTTCTGGATGTAGATCCACACTTTGGGACCCGTGAAGATTTACAAAGCCTGGTAAAAACCGCCCATTCTCATGGCATCTATATAATACTGGATGTCATTCTCAATCATTCCGGAAATGTATTCTCATATCAGATAAATCTGCAGCGCTATCCTCACAGAACTGACGACGGAAAAGTAATAATGGATGCACGATGGGATGGCAATTTATATCCGGTCCAGGGATTCAATGACCGAAACGGTGAGCCATCAATCTCTTTCATACCAGGACCGCTAAATGGAGTTGATGCCTCTGATGCGATCTGGCCCCAGGAGTTTCAACATCCCGATATTTTTCAACAGAAAGGCCGGATTTCAAGCTGGGACCATTACCCGGAATATGTTGAAGGGGATTTTTTCGATTTAAAAGAGATTAAACTGGGCAGTGGTAACCTCGACAACTATTCTCCTTCACCAGCTTTGAAATTTTTATGTGAAGTTTACAAATTCTGGATTGCTGAAACTGACATAGATGGATTCCGGGTCGATACAGTAAAACACATGGACAAAGGTGCAGCCAGATATTTTACATCGGTAATTCACGAATTCACTCAGGCCATTGGAAAAGAGAACTTTTATCTGATCGGAGAAATCACAGGTGGGCGTCAAAATGCATTTACTACACTGGAAGAGACCGGAATGAATGCAGCTTTAGGTATCGACGACATCCCAAGTAAAATTGAAGAGACAGTAAAGGGATATGCTGATCCTATCGGGTATTTTAATCTTTTCAGAAATTCCGAATTGGTTCAGAAAGAATCACATGTCTGGTTCAGAGACAAAGTGGTGACATTATTTGATGATCATGACCAGGTTCGAAAAGGAGAAAAGAAGGCACGATTCTGTGCATACAGCAATGACTGGCAAAAACTGGTGGTTAATGCAATGGCTTTTAATGTACTGACCATGGGAATACCCTGCATTTATTATGGTACAGAACAATGCTTTGATGGTGAAGGGGGCAGTGACCGCTATATCCGTGAGGCTATGTTCGGAGGAGAATTTGGAGCATTCCGTTCAAAAAACCGCCACTTTTTCAATGAACAAACTCCTGCTTACAAAGAAATCAGCAAGATAAGTAAAATACGTAAGCAGGAACTCGCATTGAGAAGAGGCAGACAATACCTGCGCCAAATCTCCGGTAATGGCATAGATTTCGGTTTCCCTCAAAAAATCGGCGACCGAATGCTCTCGGTACTGCCATGGTCAAGAATCTTCAGCGACACGGAAATTCTTTGCGCAATCAATACTGATCCGAATAACTCCAGAAGTGCCTGGGTGGTTATCGACAAAGATTTACACAAGATCGGTGATTTCCTGACCTGTCTTTACTCCAGCGATCCAGGCCAAACAGGCTCTAAGATTGAAGTGACCGAAAAAAATACAATGACTGCAGTCTTGTTGACAGTTCCTGCAGCAGGATGTGTGATATTCAAGTAGGTTCTCAGGTTCTCGAGGTTCGGGGGTGTTCGTAAGGGCAGTTCCCTACCCTTGCATCCCCAGAACCGGAAAGATAGTTAAGCTGAGCTTTGTGTGTATTCCAGAGTGTCCTGAACAGGAGATTCTAAGGCAAAACTGCTCATTTCACATTTTTACGTCAGTTTCAAACGCAAAAGATCTTTTTTTCAAAATATTCTAATATTTCAAACACAAAAAGATCTTCCTGATGGTCCGAACGAGTCCTATAGTGGATAGAATATTCCTGAGCCACAGAGATGACCTTTCTTGAAAAAAGACCTTTATTAATCATAAAAAAGCTTAACAACAGGGCATTTCTCTTCTTCTTTTTTCCTGATGTCCAGATTTATTCCCCGTTGTTAATGTAGTTTACATGTCTTATGAAGACAGAAAGCCTTGTATAATTCTTACCTGCCGATCAGAACAACTTTTATGGCGTTTAGGGTCTTTATAAGAGAAAAAAAGAGGAGAATACGTTAAAAAACTATTACAAGTGGGAAAAGAAGAACTTTTAACCTGAATGTATGATGTTGAAAGCAGTTTATGAAAATACTCAGGCCGCCTTGTTCTGGACAAAGGTAAGAAATGACAATGTGTCTCCCTTTTAACTGATGTACCTGAATGCTTAATTGCTTGCTTCAGGCTCTTTGGTTTCTTCGTTTTCCGTTTTCGTTACCATTTCCTGAGCAGTGATCGATTTGCTTATCGCAGATTAAATTCCTGAATGTATCGCCATTCTTTGCTAACTTTTTTCTTTTTGTATCTCAATCTCACGATTAGTTAACGTTTGTAAGAAGTCTCTGATAAATCATTAAATCGCTTTTTAAGAAACATGCGAATATAATTTTCAAATCATATTCATGATCCTTGATAAAAGAAGAACATGAATCAACTGCAATCTGAGCTGCTGATTCTGCAGGATACCCAAAAGCTCCAGTGCTTATGCAAGGAAATGCAATACTATGACATCCGTATTTAAGGGCTAATTTCAGAGATGAGAGATAGCAGCTTTCCAAAAGTTTTGGCTCACCGTAGGTGCCGCCTCTCCAGATCGGGCCAACCGTATGAATCACATATTTTGAAGGAAGATTATAGCCTGAAGTTATTTTTGCCTCTCCAACATTACAGCCTCCCAAAGTTCGACATTCTTCCAATAGCTTTGGTCCTGCTGCACGATGTATGGCACCATCTACTCCACCTCCACCGAGCAGACTTTTATTTGCGGCATTAACAATTGCATCAACTTTGAGACTGGTAATATCTGCCTGAATTGCTTCAAAATGAATATTATTTTCCATATCGTGCCTTCTCCTTTTCAAGTTTATTTTACAACCGACGTTTTCTTTCACTACCATCCCCAAAAGAATTACAAAAAAACATGTCACATGGCCAGCTTTTTTGACAGTTTTTTAAATATATAGGATATAGTGAAAATCTCTGCAGAGGAAATGGTACAGTTTATGGATTGGCTCATTGCCAAATCAACCGTTATTCGGCATTCTTAAGCTTTCTTTTCAGAATAGGCTCCATCTTATCCGCCAGTTTTCTGGCAATCTTTCGGTGAGCAACTGTATTGGGGTGCCAGTCACAGCCCCGCTCATGAGTCGGTATCGGATCATAATCAAAAAAATGAATTCTTTCATTGCCTTCCGCCTTTTCCTGTCTGACTATATCGGAAATGAGACTCCTCAAAGGCTCTTTATCTGAAGTTAAACAGATAATCTCAACTTCAGGATAGATCTGATAGATAAACTGAAGGAAAGCCCAGTAATAATTTTTGAAAAGTATTGAAGGCGGATGAGGTTTGGTTGAAAAATCATTGGTGCCAAGATTTACTACCACTATATGCGGGATCCACTTATTATAATCCCATGTTAATTCTGATTCATTTAACAGGGTTCTGTTGTAAAAATCCGGAAAAGTTTCAAAGGATTTGACATATGGTGATGCCCAATTTCTGACTATTCCTTTGCTGCTTAAGGCGATTACAGTATATTCTGCATCCAGTAATCTCGCAGCAACAGGACCATAGGAATCATAGCAATTTGAAGTGTTGGAAACTATTTCACTGTTACAACGAAGTGTGCTTGCTTCATTTCCGAATCCATTCAGCGTAGATGCCCCTATAAATTCAATCCGGTAACGGGGTCTGGAAGAGTGCTGCAGCAGAGTTTTTCCGCTATCAAGAATTATCCCTTTGAATTCAGATACGGCATTTTTGTGGGCAAATCGTTTGGTAATCAATAATCTGTGCACAGTATCCTTTAATCCTGATGCCAGATCATATACTTTATACATTGCCGAATCGGTTTTGATTATCTTGACCGGTTGATCATCTATAAAGACATTGAACTGTTCACCAGCGCCATTCATCTGTATAGCACAGGAAGTCCCTTCAAACATCGCCTCGATAGAGATACCTGGCCAATCAAAACGATAATTATCTGCTCTGCGACAGTCTATCCTTCCAAAGTAGCGGATGTTTGGTTCAGACGGCAGGATAAGTGTCCTGGCAAAAGAGAAGCTGGTGATTATAATAAGGTTGATTAATATGATATTTCGGAATCGCAAAAGTTCCTCTATAAAAATGATCAATCAGGATCGCCAATTATGTTTTATATAAATAAACGGGCCATTATGTTGCATGCAGGATTCCATGTCAAAAGTCGAAAGATTCTCAGGAGATAAATCGCCCGTTTTCAGGTTTCTAATTAACATAGTTTCATGATGGCGAGACAGGCAAGATTTTTAATTCTTCTGTTTTTGATTAAGTTGAGTCCGGATGAAATTGAATCTAAGAGTTAGAAAAGAAGATACTTTTTTTAAAACACGAAGTGAGGAATGGGGGGGAATTTTAGGTATCAGAATTTCCGGCTTTTGGGGGACAGAGGAATCTTAACAACTTATCCAAATGCAAGCATAGTATGCAGCTAATGCGCTGATTCTGCCAAATGTGCAAAAGATTTGGTTTAATCCAACTTAAAACTTAAGTACCAGATTTTCCCCCGATTTATTGGTTGAAGGGAGGCTCTTTTTCTGGGGGATGGAGGAACCTCAACAACTTATCAAAATGCAACCAAT
>JAAYPC010000273.1 GCA_012519985.1 Fibrobacter sp. | reverse complement strand
CACCAGCTTGCCGCTCCCAGACTACCAGCGGTTCTAAAAGGCCATTTTTCAGGATGTCCTTTTCCAGATGAGTTACCTTGTTTAATGAAAGCTCCCGATGGTTAGCAATGGTGGGATGAATGGAAATTTGATTAATTGGCAGATATTCGTATCTTCTGGTAGTCAGCATAGGTGCCTCCAAAAAAGATGAATGGGAACATAGGATAAAAAAATATACTACTTTGAAGTATCCTAAAACATCCCACAAAAGAATGGACCTTAGTTGTACCCTATCTTTGGAGTATAGATTATGAAAAAATGGCAGGTGTGTTGCGTTTCATTAAGTAGCTGTCAATCAATTAGATCAGTTTAGCAGTGCTTTGGGTGGTTTTATAAACTGAAGCTGAAAATTTCTGGCAAGCTGTAGTTATAATAAAGCTTGCCAAATCAACTTGTCTTGTTTTCCCCAGAGGTGAATTATGGATTGTAAAAGTTTCACCCTGGGGTGCAAAAGCATACGGTATTGTTGAATAGTTTAAATTTAGGCATATAGAAAAGCTAAACAGCATTTCGACATCTATTGCTTTATCATCGCCAAACTTGTTCATCTTTTATATATATGCGAATCCAAGATTTTTCCCCAATATAAGCTTTCTTCTTATCAGATATCTTAGTTATTCTGATAATCATAAACTCAGTATCTTCTTCATTTTCGTCTTGTACCATTTCGTACTTCATACCTTTACTAATATCGCCAGGGTTGAAAACTACGGGATTAGGTCCTAGTAATGTATAGTCCTCTCCAGCAACAGCAGTCGAAGAGTCATCTACTCCGTAATAAACCTCCAACTTAGAATCAAGTGAAGAACTTAAATTAAAATCAACCTTCATATCTTTGTAATTTTCGAAAAAATGATAATCAGTTCCGTAACCGTTAATGGAGACTTCAACTTCATTTGGTTCAATTGTATACCTCATACTGGTTCTGTCTCCCGGTATTGCCAGTTCTGACTCAGATTGCAATTTCAGGATAAAGAATGCAGTATCCAAGGGAATGGTATCATCAATCAGCCATACACTGATCTCTTTTCTAGTTTCACCTGCTTCAAAAGTTAAAGAACCGGTAGTTGACAATCCGTTAGCTTCCAAACGAAAATCACTGCCCAATTTTGCGGCATTCTTTGATGAATTAGTATCCAGACTATATTGCACGGTGAAAGGTGATTTGAGTTCACCAGAGAGTTTAACAGGTATTTTAACTACTATGTCATCTTCACGTCCGGTTATTTCCGATCTTTCAAACGAATAATTAACAGGTGGAGGAGGAGGAGAATCCTCATTAAATATGGTATAAGTAAAAGTATTTTTAGGATTTCCGGACAAATCGAGTCTGGGTGTAGCAAAACTGCTGTCGGATTTCAGTTGTAAAATGATCTTTTCATCATCTTCCCGAATATCATCATCAATAATAGTCAGGATAATCAGAACTTCGGTATCTCCCGGTTCAAACACCACATTCCCATCTTCAATATTAAGAATAAAGTCTTCCCCTACCTTCGCAGTGGACTTGCTATCCACCAGACATGATAATACAAGCTTTATCTCCAGTGGTTTGGATAACTTAACTATTATTTTATCGGTTCTCTCCCTTTCTCTATGACCCATTTCAGTTACATCGAAATAATAGTACACCATATCATTATCTATAATCTCACATTCCAGTACAGGAAAACTCGATCTCAGACTGTCATTATTAAGAAGCTCAATATTAAATCTTTCGTTGTTTTCAGGAATTGAATCATTGAAAACTTTGATTTTCAGACTTGCTACAGTATCACCCGCTTTAAAGCTGATTACATCAGATAGCGGAGAACTGATATCCTCTGCTGTAGCTCCCGGGCTATAAGGGAAAGTGATCCGGTACCCTATACTAACCGGAAAAGTCAATGGTTTACTGAGAATTACACTTGTGGTCAGTACCGAATCATTCTCATAACATTGTACTGGGTTTTTATCCCATCGGACACTGGCCAATAAAACCACTATTTCGACAGTAATTGAATCTGAGCAGCCAAGACTGTCTGTTATCTTAACACACAATTTCCGCAAGCCAGTTTCTCCAGATTTGGGAATCCAGTGCAGCATGCTGTCTGAACCATCATGAACAATGTCTGTCGATTTACTGTCAGCAAATCTGGCCTGATATGTGAAAGGACGGGTTCCGGTAAGTGGAATCGCTTTTAAAGGAACCGATAAAGCCTCTCCAATCCAGAGAGTATCAGGAAATTCATTTTCAGATGTCATCAACTTGACAGACGTGGATTCATTTCCTTTCACTAACAGCGTAAAGAAAGTATCAGTTACTTCATATTCATCAGAAACCTCCAGCCTTACTTCATAAGTACCTGTATCAGCAATTTGAGGTTTCAAGGAGACCTGACCACTACTGGCATTTATTACCATGTTACCGGATTTAAACGGAATAGTCATGGTAACCAGAATCGGATCACCATCGGGATCAGTAACTGATATCTTGATAACTGTATCCTTGTCAGCATTTACAGCCGCATAAGATGGGATTTCTGTCCACAGAGGAAGACGGTTGTACCTGACATAAATTGTATCAACACTAGTATATCCTGCACTGTCTTTTGCCTGGATAACTATTACTGTGGGTTCCATTTTATGGGTAAGGATAACTTTTGTAGAATAGAAAAGCTCGTTGGAACCTTTATTAACCACTTGATCATTCACTGTAACAGTCAGTTTATTGCTATTATCAATTGCATCAATTTCAAGTTGCATCGTATCGGTTCTGCTGGTAAACTCATCGTCTACCAACTCCCCATTACAGAAGATATTACGGATCTGAGGTGCAATATTGTCAACATAAGCCGTATCATAAAAAACATAAAAATTATGCTCTGCCAGCATTGAGCTTTCCATAAGTGAATCAGAAAACAGCTCAAGTGAAATGTGGTTGGATGTACCAGAAAGCTGTACTTTGAAAGAAAATATCGATTGATCCCTGGTAACCTTGACCTTTGCCAGACTTTTTCCATTGTTTCTGACAAAGAGATACAAGATGCTGTTTTGTTTAATATTGGTAACTTTTCCCAAAACGTCTACCGAAGAATCTGCAGTATTAAGGCTATCCATAGGATATACTACATCGATTTCCGGGGCAGCTATTATGAATTTTACATAAAAAGTTCTGCTGACAGAACGTCCCTGATCATCAGTAATGGTTATATCGAGTTTCTGGGGAGTAGTAGCAGTGTCCAGTCCCTTAAGATTGTGCCCCAGCACATACAGATCTCCCTTTCTCTGGCTTTCATCGAACTTCTGACCATTGATAGAGGCATTTTTGAGCTGCTGTGCCCCCGACACTTCCAATCTGAATTTTATCTGTGCATCCGCAGAAAATACGGTATCCCCTCTGACAGAATCATTAATACAGACAAGCGAAAGCTCATTCTGAGATGACTGTGATGTAATTTCAAAGAGAGTCACAGGTGAACGGTAACCCGAGTAATCCTCCACATACAGTCGCCCGAAACGGCTAGTAAATGGAGCTGTTATTCTTACACGTACAGAACAGGCATATTCTTTTATTACTACACCGTTATGAAAATCCCATATATAAAGTACCTGTTTATCTTTGATTGGCATAGTACTTAGCAAGATAGAATCCCCAACCTTTCCTGATATGGGATATTGCTTCAATGGAGAAACAGCACGTAAAAAGCAACTGTCAGCTACCGAATCGCCGTTATTTCTATAAGATATCAGCTTTATTTTCTGCCAACCAGTGTCATAAAAAGAGAAAGGAAAAGAGTAGATATATCCGGGTCTTATTCCATTTCTGGAAATTACACTGTCCTGAGAGCTCCACAACCTGTTATTGTCTACATGCACTTTGAAACTATCGAGATGCTCCCCAAGAAGAACCCTCACGGGAATGTTATAAGTAGAAAAAATAGGTATGGAAAGTGAGTCGGACAGATTCCAATTGGTTATTTCCGCCCTTGCTTCATCTTTATTCTGAAACGGATTGGTAAGATTAGTGCAGGTGCAAAAAAGCAATCCTACACACATCAGAATGGTTTTACCGGTTTTTCTTTTCATGTCCTCTATCCTGTACTGTATCTGAATATCAAAATGCAAATGAGATCGAAAACATT
>JAAYPC010000272.1 GCA_012519985.1 Fibrobacter sp. | reverse complement strand
CTTCCCTTAAAAGTTAGATACCAGATGTTCCCCCGAGCAAACTTTTAGTATGTTTTAACCCGGGCATTACTGTGATGAAACTATCTTGAAATTAAAGGGTGCAAAGTCCGCCCGTCTTCTGTGGTAGACTGCTGCGGAGAGCCCGAGGGACGGAGCAAATCTAATAACTTATCTAAGAGCAATCCTGCATGCAACTAATGCGTTTTTCTGCCAATCGTTGCAAAAAATCTGGTGTGGTTTTCCCTTAAAAGTTAGATACCAGATGTTCCCCCGAGCAAACTTTTAGCTTTTTTTACCCGGACATTTCTGTGAAGAAAACTATCTTGAAATTATGGTTTGTGGCTTTTTCCTGTAAAGCACAATAGCGCACACTACCAGAAACACAACTTCTGCACAGATATAGATCATCAGAGCCATGGCTCCAGAGGAGGTAAACCCGTAAGAGTGCATCCCTACCCCCAGAAGATTTACTCCTATCCAGGCACTCATCACCAGAACTGTCCCGCTCACTGCTCCCATCGCATACCCGGTATCTTTAATCATGCCGCTTAGCTTTGCATGAATCACAATCAGTCCCCACAATATAAGAAGTAAAGCACCGTTTTCCTTTGGATCCCACCCCCAGAACCTTCCCCAGGCCTGATCGGCCCACATTCCTCCAAACATGGTTCCTACTACAGTAAATAGCAACCCAAAATAGAAAATGCCTTTTATTGCCTTGAATGTTGTTTGCAACTGCTCAGTATCATCTGCTTTGATCATTTTATGAATCAGATAAATGTGGCCAACCAGCCCCGCACCTATATATCCCGCATACCCCAGAGAGATGGTCACTATGTGAGTTGTCAGCCAGAATGAAGAATTCAGTACAGCGATCAGCATCCCCATAGTATCACCATCACCTGCATACTTTCCGGCAATATGAATAAAGAGAAATCCGGTAATAGCAGCTGTTATCGTTCCTATCGATCCGATTCTGAGCCATTCAAGAACTATTCCTATTATTACTGCTGCCCAGGCTGTAAAGATGAATGTCTCATAGAGGTTGGTTACCGGAGGATGAGACATGATAATCATCCGTAAAATGATTCCGGCAGTATGCATTATTATGCCTGCCATTATCAAGAAAAATCCGACACTGTGTCCCTTTTTCCATAGGAGTGCCATTGACAATAATGAAATCAGGGCTGCAAGACCGTATAAGATTTTTGCATGAAGAAATGGGTTCAACTTATTGTAAAAAAGCTCAAGCGTTGGATCCGGCAGCTTTTCCTTAGCCGAAACCTGCTGCCTGACAAGGTTATTGAACTGTAAAACCGATTCATCAAACCTCTTCTGGTTACCACTAAGATACGCTTCTCTGATCTGCATCAGAGACATCATCGTTTTCTGTTTTAAGCTTCTGGATTTATGCTGATTTACCAGTCCCCATAAACCCAGCCATTTACCATCACTGTTTCCTGCATCAGGAATAAGGTGCGGAGGTGGATTTTCCATGGATTTCTCCATATCGTACATTCGTCTGGCTAAATCCACCAATGCCTGATCTTCCGGGCTGATACTGTCAATCCCTTTCTGCTGAATCAATTTCATCTCTTCAGAAATTGATCCGGCCCTGCTTAACAGTTCAAAATATGACACTGACTGGTTTAACTGAAGTCCAAGTTTTTGTGAAAGAGACGAGTCGTTGACTTGCAGATATGGCGTAGGTTCAAGAAAACTGAATGCAGATCTTAACAGGAAAAACTCATCCAGGTTACGTTCGGTATTGATAATCTCTCTGTCAAACGCACTCCAGTCCTCCCTCTCTTTCTTCATTGCTTCATTGGCCAACTGATTAAGCTTATGGCTGGCATTATACAATTCAGAAAAGCTGTAACGCCGTTTTGCCCTTGGAGTAATGCCAAGAGCATCGGCTACTTCTGGATTGTTGATTAAAAAGATCGGATCATTATTGGCAGCATCAGGATTTAGTAATACCCGCGATATCCACTGCAATGCAGTTGAGCCACTTACCTTCTGTTTTCCTGAAAACTGAATCAGCTTGTTTCTTGCATAGGTGTCCAGTGGTTTTTTCCGCCCCTCCTCCAGTACTATTATTTTCCCCAGAGCTTCGGTAGAAATTTCTTTACCTTCGTTCGAAGCAGTCAGATTCGAATTGAACCAGACAAGAATTATCGAAAAGATAGCTTTAAATAACCTTATCGCTTTGTTGCTTCTCATTTCTCTATGATTTCTTTTCTTGTTGAACATATTATTTTTTTTGACCTTTAAAACCGCTTACTGCAAATTTGTAGATAAAATGATACAGTAACCCCAGCATTATAATTATGCCGGTCAAGTACGGGACGAATCGAACCGGGTTTTCAACAACCGACAGAGTTGAAGCAGTACGGCCATGTTGCATAGAATAACTGGTCTGATAAAAAGTAAAGGATTTATATCGGAACGGCCTGTTCATCGATATTACAACTTCTCTATTCAACTCAGGCCCACTGACCCGGACACGACTGCTGTAGCTTTTTGCGGTTTGAGTTCCCGGGTGTTCTTCTTTGGTGAATTTGATCAGCTCTATCTGGACAGGAAGTTTAAAATGGCCTGGCTGAAGAGAGATAAGTAAAGTATCTCTGCCAATTGCACAATGGGCCGGAACTCCGGCGCCGCCATAAATAAAAGCCCTGGAATTAAACGATCCCTGAGCATCTTGCTTTGAAACCAATAAAATCAGTCCTGGAATGTTCTTATCCCGACTATGTTCAATCTCTATAGGTTTTAAGGATTCGATCTTATGAGGAGAGCTCCCATAAGCTTCACAATTCTGATAGATCTGTTCAACCAAGATAGAGATTCCATCTGTAAAAAATGGGATAGTTACCCCTGGTTTCAGATGATCAATGTTATGGAAGCCCGCATTGGTCAAATTACCATTCTCTTTCTTAAAGAAAGCAATTTCCCATTCAGATGATTTTATCGATACATTGGACTTTTCACCCTCAAAAAGAGAAAGCACCGACTCGTTGATTAGAAATGAAGAGAAAGCTGTACCAACAATAAGCGCAACAGTACCAATATGTATGAGGAAAACGCCAAGCTTTTCCATCCGAAAAGAGAACCTGCATGCTCCCGAAGCAAGCAGGTTTATGGCAAGCACCACAATAATTGATTTAAGGCCGGGGAAAGGGATCAGACCTTTGATTAAAAAGAACCAGGAATCGAAGTATCTTTTTTGCGCGGCATAGATACCAAAATCGACCTGATAAAAAGTACCCCACATTACCAGTATGCAGACGAATAAAAGGCAAAAAACGGTCAGCTTCAATGATGCTGCCGTTTTGATCAGATTTTTAATAAACTTCATATTTATATTGCCAGCAATCTTTCAGATTCCTGTAACTCCTTTTGATTCTATAAGTAAAATTGTATTCTGCTCACCCAGTACCACTGCCTTTTGCTGGTCATAATCTCAGTATATTTAGAATAAGTAGGTGGAGGAGGACTCCAGGCGGTTTTAGACATATTATCGCTAGCGAACTGAAGACTGATTCTAATCCTTTCTGCAATTTTTCTGGATGCATATACCGACCATCTCCAGTCATCATTATGTTTACGCATTTTATCAGACAGTTCGAAGTCAGGGATTGCACCATCATCTGTCTGGTCACCACATAATGGAACCGGTGAACCGTATTTCCAGATATTTTCAGCCGAGTTCCACCATGGATAAGTCCAGTACTGAAACTCCACTGATAATACATCTAGAATTTTAAATGTGGGAAAATTGAAACCAAACATCAGAGGCATACGATCCTTAATATTATCATACCAGTAAGGATAATCTTTAAGGCCAAGAATAGCCATTTCACCGTAAACTTTCAGATCTTCACTCCCAAAAAATGGCAGGTCAAAAAATGCCTTTGGATCCAGAGTAATTCTTCCCATTGCTTTTGTACCCTTAAAAGTATAAAGAATGGTATCGCCATTTGGACCATTATATCCAACTACTTTGAACTCCGGAAGATCTCTAGGATATTTAAATTGATCGACACCTGGTTTCAACTTTTTATCATCGACTGATATCAGATGTTGATGGTACATCCCAGCACCCAATTCGATAAACCGCTCCAGATTTGCACTTAAAATATAGGACAGCGATAAATTATAAAGCGGGTAAAGTCCCATTTCTACATTAAAGAAAACATCGCCTTTTACCCAAGTATTTTCGGTAAAATCGTTCTGATACATCCCATGCAAACCAATGAGTTTTTCTTTGTCTGCCAGCTCAAATCCTGAAACTACAACATTAGGATAGCAATTACTTCTGAAAAGATACTCTCCCAGATTTCTTGCCTGAGGGTTATATTTTACTGGAAGCCACCCAAATTCAGTGAAGAAAGTGTTGTTGCCGTTTTTTAACCTAAACTCTATTGCAGCATCGATAAGATATGGTACAAATCGCCTTCTTTTCAATTCCACATTTTTATCGCCTTCGTCATCCGCCATAAAAGCAGTCGTCAAGCCAAAATGTAACCGTGTTTTGCCAAAATTCCCAAAAGAGAGTACTGTCTTTAAACCAGCATCAAAATCGGCATACGGACCTTCCAGGTTGTAATCTTTTCCTATCTGAACGCTTGATTTGACAAATCTCCCATAAGTCAGAAATCCCCATCCTGAAATTTCCAATTTGGATTTATCTATCTCTGCAACCGAAAAGACTGTTAGAACTGAGATCAGAATACCGATTCTGCTTTTATAACTACACATATTTAACCTTCCTTTAAAAAAAAATTCCTTTTCAGATCAGGAATTGATCTATTGTTCAAAGTGACAATACATATTCCACCAGACATTCTATTTCTTCAGAAGTAAGATTTGGTGTTCCATCGGACTTTCTTACATTCGAATGTCCAGGAGCCACGATACATTCCTCCATGGTCTCAGAAGACCCGATATGATTGTAAGGTGCGGTTCTCCAGCTCTCGTGCAAAGGTGGTGTATCCCACTCTCTGGTAGCATCCCATGGATCGGGGAAGTTAACGACATGAAATTTTAAATCGGTAAAGAGTGGTGCAGGGTGACAGACAATGCAATTGACCTTACTTCTGTCATAATAGATTTCTCTCCCTTTCTTTGCCTTTTCGCTCAATTTACCTTTAACCAGATAAGGACTGGGAACCGGTTTCATCCTGACCAGAAAAGAATCGATGCTAATGGCTAATCTCTCATCAACCACTTTCATAAACAATTCTTCTTTTATCCCAAAACGGACCGAAGAATAGGCATTGTCTCTTTTTCCTGCCCAACCGGTTCTTGGAGTCCACCAGGAATACAACATGGTCTTGGCATTCTTGGGCGTTTTTTGGCTGTTGTTTAATATCCAGTTTAAACCATCCGGTCTGCCAAAAGGATGACACGAATGGCAAGATTGCCATGTTCCTTCACAAAGACTTGCATCAAAAAACCGATACTCACCCATTCTATGGGAAGTAAGTGGCCTTGGTGATTCCTGCAGTACTATTATGTCCTGTATTTTTCTTCCTGCAGCACTGGTTTTTGTGTCAAGACTATAGGTTAGCACCGTATCAGAGAAATAACCAGCGATATATATCAAATCATCAATTATGGTAACAGCTCGGGGGGCTTTTCCATCTACCCAGATCTTCTTATCATCCACATCGGCGAAAGTAGTGAAGGATGCAGAAAGGCTCCCTTTGGCATTTTTTACCACATCCACAAATTTAGGAAAGTCAAAAACGAACAGTTCATTACTTCCTGACAGAGCAACAGCCCCGAACTTTCCGTCATCAGATATTTTTACCCCAAAGGGGTTAGCTGCTCCTATCTCAGGGGCATCTAATGACACGTCATTTACAATCGTTTTTCCGTCAATATCTATAAGTGCAAGATTATTGGTATGTATCCAGCCATTACCCACCTTTGTTGCTTCATGATTAAACATGCCTATGAGATGGGTAACCAGAGCATATTTGCCACTAGGATCTACAGTGACACCAAAAGCCGAATGACTTCCAATGGTCAATGGAATTGTTTTGCTCACTTTTCCCTCGGCAGTATTTATCAGTTGGACCTTATTAGTAATTGTCAGAGAGTCGGTAGCAATTTCATGTGGAAGAGAATTGGCCACTACAAGTGTTTTTCCATCAGGTGTAATCGCTGAGGAAACAGGCTCACGAATAACTTTTATTCTTTTCTTCTCCTTTTTTGATACCAAATCTACCACAGAAACATCATTATCAAACATATTGCAAACATAAAGAGTTTTTCCATCTGGTGAGATATTTGGAGAACGGGCGCCATGGCCAACTCCTATTCTACCAGTAACTTTACCTAAACCAATATCCACCACAGCAACAAAGCCATCAGGCCATAACTCAGAAGAGCAGGTTGCGTAAAGCCTGGTATCATCAGGGGATACAGCGATACCTGTTACTTCGTTGGGGAGCTGAATCTTTTTTTCAACTTTCTTGCTTTCTACATCAATGATTGCAATCGACTTGGCAGTCTGCTCTGCAACAAAAAGCTTTTTCCGGTTATTAGAAGGAACCAGATCTGTAGGAGAACTGTATTTTGGCCATGCAGCAGTTTCAATATCTTTATTGAGAGCAAGTGTTTCAAAGATAAAATTAGGCGATACCACCGAATTTATATCGTAAGAATAGCCAATTGTGTATAGCAGAAAAATTAAAACAAAGATTGTGGTTCTTTTATCTTTTCTCATAAATCAGAACCCCTTTCCTGAGCCATTAACCAGGATTTTATCTCTGTAAATCCTCTTTCCATCTATTGACATATCGATCAGATAAACTCCCCCAGCCAACCCAGGTATAGCTGAACTCAAATTGATTGATTCAGAAATCTTACCCGCAACCACGTTTCTGGAAAACAATGTAGCCACTTTTTTTCCGGAAAGAGAGATCAACTCACAAGAAACCATAGATGGCAAATTCAGATTTAAATGTAATACAAAACGGTTATCGCCCCGCTGTTGTATAGACATCTGACTTGGAGACATTTTTCTTTTAAGGACCTTGATGGGCGGAGGATTATCCAGCTCCACATAGTATGCAAGAGCTCCAGCTTTGTCCATCACTTCGATTCTTTTTCCACTGTACTTCATTTTATTTATCAAAGAACCCTTTTGGAAAAAATCGTAATTATCACCGGAGCCGCTGTAGCTAATATCACCGCCAAACTGCTCTACCTTGAACTGATCTCTAACAGTAAATTTGGTTTTATCACCATCTTTTCCAAATGTAGTCACGAAACTGGTATCATCGTTGAAATCGTAAGAAACTTCTTTTTCCCGATTGCCGGATGAATTGTTTATGAGAACAGTTCTGCGCTTGAAAACACCATCACTCATATACACATTCCGTTCGGTGTTATTTCCCTTGTTATCATAAACAAATTCCACATACATCAAATGATTGCCTGAGGCATCATAAAAATCGGCTCGCTTGATCTTGTCGGATTCAGAGAATGCCATTGAAAAGAAGATCAATATGCCAACAAAGAGCGTCCTTTTTTTAACACTCCGTTTGCTAAATAGATTCATAAGAAACCCCACCTTTTCCTTCCATTAATATTTCTTATTATCTTGTACACACAGTTCAATTTACATAAGTATCTGTAATAAGACAGTATCCAATTCAGACACAACATCATCATCAATCATACTTATCATAAAAATGGAGGGTAATCAGCATCATCAGGAATGATAGCCACACCTTCCATTTCAATAAGCCATCCAGGTCTGCACACTGGGCCTTCTACCGGTATAACAGCCACATTTTCCGGGATCAGTTTAGCCAGCAGATCCTTAATTATTGGAAAGTGTTTAGGGTTACGTAAATAAATAATCATGTACTGCATATCTTTTAATGATGCGCCATGAGGAGACAAAAGAGCTTTAATGTTTTCAATTGTGCGCTCTGTTTGTTTTAAAATATCGCTGCTATATAAAATATTACCTTTATTATCGATACTTGCCGTTCCTGAAATGTATAGGTGAGATCGGTCGCCAAAACGTATCCTTGTTCCGCGTTCAAATGTAACTCCATACTGTATAGTGCTATTAAGATTCTGCAAAGCTTCCATTCTCACGATCTGCTCTTCCTGGATTTTTCCTATCGATAGTGAGTCGACAGAAACCAGGAATCCTGGATCGACTGCATTGCCTTCTATACCGGTGGATGCAATGTAACGGAAATCAGAAGTCAAACCGACAATATTAAACAGCTCTCGTCTGGCATTTACCATTCCAGTGTAATTATTGTCAACATCTTTAACATATATCCAGGTTCGGACTGTGTTGTCCCGCAGATTCATATTATGTTTTCTAAGATCAAGGCAAAGATCAGAGAAAATTCTTAAGGTTTGCATTGCAGAGTCAGGATAGATTTTGGTACAGGAGCCTGCGTTCCACAAAAAAGAATAATTTTCAATTTCAGTGAATATTTTTTTAGTGCTAAAAGAAGTCTTTTTAAAAAAAGAGCCATCGGAAGCTTTAATGTGATAAACCAGCATAGCCAGTTGTCCAGCAGCAACTGGGCTTTGTTCGATGCAGGAAACCGCCCCATTCTTAACCATACTGTAGAGTTCTGATTTTTCCAGACAGTTGTAATCGTTTACTATATCGCTTAAATAAAAACGGGTAAACTGTATTGTGGTTTCATCAAGGCCATTCTCCAAAAGCACTTCAGTATACCAGCCAGATAGCTCTTCCAATGCCTCTTTAAAAGAATGGCCCTCTGAAGATCTTAAAGTTAAGTAGTACTCACTATTCCCGGAGGATGTAGAAAATGTACTACATTTTACACCCCGTGCCAATTCATATACTGTTTGCATTTCTCACCCCCGTATTAACAGAAAACTGCTATAATAGCCATGCCACTTCGATCAAATTTAATCGAAGTGGCTGGCATTTTGAGTTTTAAACTATCTATCATTAACAATATTAACGTATTATTGAAAACTTACATGTATAGATCCCGGTTTCTTCCAAAAGCCGTGCTATATATACTCCTTTACTTAAAGAAACAGGTAATGGGATAGTCATGGAAGTTCCAGCATTAGACTTCTCAATCCTGATATTTGCCAATTGTCGTCCACGAAGATCACTGATTTTTAACACACCAGAAGAAGACGGAACAACCAGCAATTTACGCTGACAAACTGATAACCGCCTGTTTATTTTAACTGAACCAGCAGAGGCCGATTTTATGCTCTCTTTGATGGCATCTGGTTCCGGCAGAAGAACTCCACCTCTATCTCTAATTATATCTTCGATGTTTTTGGCTAAGACAGCTTCATGTTTATCACGCTGTTTTACAGCTTTATCGTAATCTAATGAATCTGAAGATTTAGTATATCCCTCGTTGTAAAGCCCCCAATGAGGAATACACAAATCAATCCAGGCATAAATCTTCTCCAGTTCCTCTTTGGTTAAATTGAAACCTTCTTTGGTTTTATGTTTGGGAAGGATGTCGGTGGTAAGCTTACTCACCAACGATCCGTATATTTTGGGCTGGATAGATTCATTATTGGAAAAGATTGGCAGCCATTTTATATAGTTTCCACTGCCAGCACTAAAAAGACTAGAGCCGCCCTTAGTAAGATTCGCATAGGACCTGGCGAATTTCTTTTTGCATTCCCTGTTCTGATCATCATCAATGATTTCCAGATTTCCGCGAAGATCTAGTTTCCCAGGACTGTGACAACTGACACATTTCGCATCCAGTATAGGTTGTATTATTTCCGGATAGCTGAATAATTTCCCTGTAATATCGTAAAATGGATCTAACTTCTGAATTGTGTCAGCTTGTGTTCTTTTGCTTGGATCAGGAATAGCTGAATTTTTATCTTCGTGACATCCCACACAATTAAATACTTCTCCGGGCATCAATGTTGACCAGCTTCTCATAGTCTGAATCATGCGGCCCTCTTCATCAATCAACTGAAAATAAAGAGGTTCCATCGCAGGTACCTCAAAAGCAGCAGAACCATCATCGTAAACCTTTGCCTCTCCCATTATCCGTTTGGCCTGCCAGGAGCCAGTATACGTAGAAATCGGTACAAAGACCATACCCGATGTTCCTTGATTTCCAAAATTAAAAGGATTGGCATCAGCAGAGGAATGGCGATATTCAAGCTTAACCACCCGAATTTTTTTAACAGTACCCTTCGTTACCCTACTAAGCGTTCTCCCACCAGATACATAAACATCCTCAATTTTAAAAACACCCGTTTTTTTGGAATAATCTACATCCGAGCGAATGGGTTTTATATCTCTGGGTTTAACTAAGAATGGCTGACTTACCGATTTTTTAGCATCCCAGGCTATCAGCTCTTTATGTCCGTCTGGAGCCATGGCATATAACTGCATTCTCCCCCTAGCCTCCGAAGTATAAGAGATAAAGAAACGCTCTTCATCCAAAGGCACGGGATAGGCATACTTAAATTCTACACCGCCGCTGTCATAAGGATCATGTTCTTTGGGAATCTGGGTTATTGGCCCTCCATTAGGAGAAATTGAAGTACCTGCAATTCCAGTCAGCGGCTGCAAACCATTTCTTCCTTTTTCAATATCAATTATCAATGGTTCGCCATAATAAGGAGCATGATGTCCGCTGGCAATAGCAATTGCTTTCTTGCACTTAGTGTAAGGAATTTCCTTCCCATGAATCACGGTGACTGGCCAGTTAGTCTGGTTTCCGTAAAATTCGGTCTGTTCAGTACCATCACTTTTCATTGTGAACAAACCCATTGATGTCATAAGGTTGCGATCATTGTATTCCCATCGGGTATACATGATCCTGCCATCGGATCTTAATTGAGGATAGAAATTGTGCACCTGATCGAAACCTATTCGACGAAGATACTTCCCTGATGTATCAACAGCGAAGATTGTGGACACCATATTCACCCAACAATCAATCAACTGAAAACACCTTGAAGAGTTAAACATTATCTCTCCATAGGGAGTATAACAGGGTTCATAATCGGAGAAGACCAGTCCTTCATCAGCAAATGTTACCTGTTTTGGTTCAGTGGAAGGGTTGGCCAGATGTTTTTCTATATCCAATTCGAAAATTTTATATCCACTTGGTTTGGAAGAGGAACTGGCAGAGGTTCTGGAAGCGTTTTTATACCAGGCAAATGCCACTTTCTTGGCATCCAGAGACACGCAGGGATCTCTGATAACTCCACTTGGATCTTCAATAAGAGCCTTAGGGCTGGGGTAATAATCTTTAAACTCCAGATAATAGATACCAGCACCAGGACTCCACTGAGCATCTCTATTCCACATACCAAAACCTTCCTGGCAGCCTACGATTATATCACCGATATTATGATGTTTGGCATAAACCAGCTTCTTTATATCCTCTTCGTAATCCTCCAGAAAAGCCACTCTCCGCCAATGACATGCAGTGAGGTATGTATTTTCATTAGCGCTTTTGGCTAGCTCGGATTTAACAAGCTCAGCATATTCATCTTTATCCATCTCCTTAAGTTTTTCTATAATATTGTTGATAGCGGTGGTATAATTTGAGCCGGATACCTTATCCTGCTCTTTCCAGGCATCAATGATTTCAGATGGAATGCTGGCCGGCTTGGTTTTATCGATTAAATCGGCGGCAGACAATAAACCTGGTAGAAACATCGTAATAGCTATTACAGAAATAAAAAATCCGGTTACCGGTGATCTGGCAGTAACAGGCCTGTTGATGAAAAACATACGTACCTCCTTCTGGAGATCTTTGGGTTGCACGATTAAAACCTTAAATCCGAGTGTTCTTCGGGTACTGTTTTCAAGTTAGTGATTAACGTGTCATCCATGTGTTTAAGAAAAAAGGTCGAAACTGTAGACCATTTTGTGTACATTTTCTCGACTTTAAACAAAAGCTCCCAATAAATCTTCCTCCGGCTTTTTCTCTTCGATCAAAATATTTTTCAGTTTTTCACAAATCCGGTATAAATTTTTATATTGACCTAAAAAGACTTTCCTGCACATTATCCCGCTTACGAAGCCGGTTAAAAAATCATTTACCCTTCAGACAGATTACTCTGAGACCATTGCTTATTCACATACACAGATTCAATACAGAGGCTCTCCAGAAGGACTACTATATATTTGTAGAATATTTCCAATGAATTATAACACATTTACCCGGCTTTATATAATATAAACACATCTTCTCACATTTTCTTTCTTTTTATTTCTGCATTGATGCCAGTTTTTTGAAAAGGGAGGCTTGTTCAGAGTTGATTTTTTCCGGAATATGGACTAGAACCCTTATAAGCAGATCTCCTTTTTGTCCCAAAGGAGTACTAAAACCCATCCCCGGAACCCGCAAAATGGTGCCAGTATCTGTGCCTTGAGGAATTTTTAAACGAATCTTTTTGCCTTCAGGAGTCTTTACTTCCCGTCTGCCCCCTAAAACCGCAGTGTATAGATCTACATGCAGATCAATAAGCACATCATTCTCCTTTTGTTCAAAGGGGGTCTTATCGCGTATGCGGATAGTTAAATAAAGATCACCTGGGGGACCTCCCAGAATTCCAGGCGAACCCTGGTTTGGAACACGCAGTACCTGGCCATCACGAATTCCGGGTGGAATCCGGATTTTTATCCTGCTATAGCCACCGGTGATGATCTGCTCGGTTCCGCTACGAGCCTGCTGTGCAGTGATACTCAATTCTACCCTGAAATCATTACCTTTTCTGGGATTAGCTCCTCTTCTGCTGGTAAAAGGGTTTCCAAAAAGGCTCTCGAAGAAATCGGAGAACCCTCCCATTCTAGTGAAAATTTCTTCTGCATCGGTGGTAAAACTATAAGAATCTTCCCCTCTGAAAATATTGGCATTTCGGGCAAACCAGTCATCGTAGGTTTCCCCTTCAGTGCGGGTCCAGTTCTCACCCAACTGATCGTACCGCCTTCTTTTCTCAGGATCTCCCAACACCTCGTGTGCCTCAGTTATTTCCTTAAACCTGGCTTCAGCTTCTTTATTTCCAGGATTTTTGTCGGGATGATACTTAACAGCCAGTTTGCGGAAAGCTTTTTTAATCTCGTCCTGGGTGGCATCACGATTCACTCCCAATACCTTATAATAATCCTTAAACTCCATTTTTTCCTTTTTAAGTGAGAAGAGTTTTTTCTGCTACACCCTACTCAAGCAATATGAAATAGCAATTGAATTGCCGCTAAGCCATTATCGGTGGATTCGTTTTTGCTTTCTAACAGATCAAACAGATTTAAGATTTAAAACTTAAGATTTGAGATTTGTTAGGAATTCGGATATAAGATTTAGGATTTTTGGAAGCGATGGTTTATTTGATAAGGAGCTATTCATGCGAGAGGACGATCGTGAAGCCATCAGGCAGTACTTTCTGGGAGAAGAGGATGGACATATCTATTTCTTTTATCATCCCATATCAACCGAAGCGCACAATGTGGAGGATGTCGAACACATAAGTATGGTACTGCACCCTTTTGCATCCAAATACTACCGACTGATCTTTTTGGATACAGCTTCATTGCCCAGCGCCGATGACCGTTTCAACATGGTCAATGGCATTATTAAAAAGGTGGATGACAAACAGGTAGTCATACATAATGAACTGCAGGAAAAGCATCAGATGGTTTTGGGGGTTCCACAGGTAAAGCAGGCGGCTGCCCGCCCTTGTGGAGAGGGAGTATACACGATTCTTTCTCAGGATAACCGCGCATATCTGGTTTATGTAATTGAGTTGCCCCGGATTGATGGAAAAGTAAAAGAGTCTTTGCATATCGGCTCGGATGGGGTTTTTACGATCGGTATCTATAATCCGTATCTGGAATCAGAATCTCTGGCTGAGAGTCCCCGCCCCCATTTTCCGGAAGAATTGAAGGCCCAGATGAAAGACCAGCGTATCCTCTATGACAATCTGCCTACTCTTCTTAATTATGAAAATTCCAGACTGGCCATTTTTAAAGAATTGGAATTCGACATTAAATCACTCAGACCCAGGCTTCATCCGCTGGAAGACACATCCAGGACTGCCGATATTTTCGGTGATCTTAAGCTTCAAAGAGAAAATTATCCGGTAGAGCCTCTTTTCAGAGGCGAGTGGAAATAGAAAGGGAGTAAAAATGGCTGATGCAGGAAGGGCTATTCGTAAGGTAGAGTCTATGCAAAGAGAAATTGAAGATGCCTTTTCAGAACTTATTCATAGCCGCTGGGCAGGGACAAAAACCTGGGTTCCAGCTATAGATTTCCTGGAAACCGACGATGCATTTCTAGTTCTGGCAGATCTTCCGGGTATGGATCCATCGCAGATCAAATTTGAAGCAGAGCCGTGGAGTGTGACAATTTGCGGCACCAGAGAAAGCATGATCACCATATCCAGAGGAAAACAACTGATGACAGAGAGAGCAAAGGGCCGTTTCTGCCGTACCATTCGCCTACCCTCTCCCTGTGATGTCAGCAAAGCTCAGGTACAGTTCAAAAACGGTGTTTACGAAATTTTACTCCCTAAAAAAAAATAAAGGTAAAGAAGTGATAAGGTGTCACTTTACACTTGTTACCAGTCACCTTACACTCTTCACTTGTCACTTTTCACTCCTCACCCGTCACTCATAGTGGAGGATATCATGCAAGAACTGGAGCAGCATCTGAGACTAACCGCAGAGCAAGCAGAACCCACCATAGATTTTAGCAGACTACAGTTCAGCTCTACTGCAGAACTGAATGCTTTGGAAGAAATAATTGGCCAACCCAGGGCAGTAAAAGCTCTGGAGCTTGGATTGGGAATAAAGGATACCGGATACAACATCTACATTTCCGGTACCAGTGGAATGGGAAAGAAAGCGCTAATCCAGAAAATGGTTTCGGAAAAAGCAAGTAACGAACCCACCCCTGCGGACTGGATTTATGTAAATAACTTCGGACAGGAAGACCGTCCGCTTTCCATTTCTCTGGAGCCAGGAAAGGGGAAATTGCTCAAAAAAGAGATGGAAGAGCTTTTGAGTCGTCTCAGAGATGAAGTACCCAGGGCATTTCGTCAGGAGGATTTCAGCAAGGAAAAGCAGCGCCTTAATATGGAATATGAAAACCAGAGTAAAAATGCTTATTCCAGGATGGAGCAGCTTGCATCTGAGAAAAACCTTATCATTCAGGAGATGCCTGATGGCCGCATACTGATGATTCCCAAAAAAGGGGACCATCCCATGAGTGCCGAGGAGTTTGAATCTCTTTCTGATTCTGAAAAAGAGGAGATCAGCAAACATCAATCAGAACTGGGGCAGGTAGTCAGCTCCATCATTAATCAGCAGCGTGAAATCAGCAATAAACTTAGGGATGAAGTCCGCCAGATAGAGCGAAACTTCGCGGCCAGACTTATCGAGCCGGCAATCGATGAGATCGCATCGCGCTACAAAAACGAAAAACTCAGCTCATGGTTTTCTAAAGTTAAAGAGCATATAATAAACAATCTCCATAACTTCAGAGAACAGGACGGGGCTCAGCAACCTTCATTAGCTGCCATGCTGGGAGCAGGGGGAGCTTCACCTGAAGATTTCTTTCAGGAATATTCAATAAATCTGATAGTTGATAACAGTGATTCACAGGGTACTCCTGTGGTTTTTGAAGAATCTCCCAATTATAAGAATCTTTTCGGAACCATTTTCGGAACTTTTGACCGCACCGGCCGCCTCTTTACCAATTTCCGTAACATTAAAGCGGGCAGTCTTCTCAGAGCAAACGGGGGGTATCTGGTTTTTAATCTCATGGAGGCTTTGATGGAGCCTCTGGTGTGGAAAGAGCTAAAACGGACAATAAGAAGTGGTGAACTTGAGTACCACATATATGATCCTTTTGGTGTCTTTGCCACTTCTTCACTTCGTCCGGAGCCTATTCCACTTAAAGTCAAGATTCTGGCAGTGGGCAATCCCCTGCTCTATCACCTGTTACAATTTTACGATGAAGATTTCCGGGAACTTTTTAAAGTAAAGGCAGATTTTTCTCCGGAAATGGATGCCAAAGGAAATATGGAAATGGTAATGGCCCGATTTGTTCAAAAGCTCAGTAAAACCGACAATGTCAAACCATTTTCACCTCATGCAGTAGCTGAATTGATCAAGACTGCAGCCAGATTTACCGGGGATAAAGAAAAAATCACTTCCCAGTTCAGCAGACTTGCGGATGTGGCCAGGGAATCTTCTTACTGGGCACAAAAAAACGGTGCATCTGTAGTGCAGGTTGAACATGTAAGAACAGCTCTGGAAGAAAAAATATACCGCTCGAATCTTATCGCCGAACAGATGCGGGAATACATTGCCAATGGTACCCTGATTATTTCGATCAAAGGTTTGGCAGCTGGGCAAATTAACGGGCTAAGTATCGTGCAACTGGGAGATTATGCCTTTGGAAGGCCTTCAAGGATTACAGTGAGTGTAGGCACAGGAGCTGCAGGTATCATAAATATCGAAAGAGAGAGCCGGCTTAGCGGGAGCAGTTACGACAAGGCAATGCTTATTCTTGAAGGGTATTTACGCAGGATATACGCTCAGAGACATCCGCTGTCGCTTTCTGCCAGTATTACCATGGAGCAAAGCTATGGTCTCATAGAGGGCGACAGTGCCACTATGGCGGAGCTGCTTTGTCTTCTCAGTGCTTTTTCCGGCATTCCGCTTCGTCAGGACATCGCTGTAACCGGATCTGTTAATCAACTGGGAGAGGTTCAGGCTGTAGGTGGAGTCACGCAGAAAGTGGAAGGATTCTTTGATACCTGTAAGCTGATGGGGTTGGATGGAAATCAGGGAGTCTGTATTCCGGCATCCAATATCCGTAATCTTGTTCTTCGTAAAGAAGTGATCGATGCGATTCACGACCGCATGTTTCACATCTTTGCTGTAAAGAATGTGAACGAGACACTGGAACTGATGAGCGGGGTTCCGGCAGGCTCAATAAATGAGGAGAACACATTTCACTGGAAAGTTGACCAACGACTTTTAGAGATGCTTGAGCTGGTAAAGCATCACAGGGGAATTGCAATCGAACGGGAGTATCCCGGATATCGTCCCTACACAGAAGGAACAAGGGATCCCCGCCCCCGCTTTCCTGGAGATGAGGGGGAAACTAAACTTCATTTGTAATAGCCATGAAAAATTCAAAGGAAATCACTGAAGGCATTCTATTCATCGATTATTATCAGCTCACTATGGCTCAGCTTTATTTTCAAGCTGATATCCATAGTAAAAAAGTTCAGTTTGATTATTTCTTTCGTAATTATCCTGATTATGGGGGACACCAGGCGGGTTACTGTGTCAATGCCGGTCTTCAATGGTTTATAAACTGGATGAAGGAGGTGTCATTTACACCCGATTCTATTCAGTTTTTAGCCGAACAGCAAAGCAATACCGGTGAATCAGTCTTTAAACCCGATTTTCTTGACTATCTAAAAGAGCTCTCTATCTTCGATAAAATAAATCTGAGGGCCATTCCAGAAGGCCGGGTTGTACATGCAGTTGAACCATTACTGATTATTCAGGGGGAACTGCTTGCAACTCAGCTTCTGGAATCGGCACTTTTAAACAACCTCAACTATCAGACTCTCATAGCTACCAAGGCATCGCGAATAAAGGAAGCTGGCAAAGGGCGCCCGCTTATTGAGTTCGGTTTGCGAAGAGCACATCACACTGGTGGCAATGCAGGAACCCGTGCTGCACTGATCGGGGGTGCAGATTTCTCCTCCAACACCGGTATTTCTTTTGAACTAGGTTTTCCGCCCAAGGGGACTCATGCTCATAGTATGGTTCAGGTTTTCCTGGCATCGGGAGAAGGAGAGCTGGAGGCCTTTAAGGCATACGCCAGAGCATATCCCGATGACTGTCTTCTTCTGGTTGACACTATAAACACACTGGAAAGCGGTATCCCAAATGCTATCAGGGTGTTTGAAATACTGCGCCGTAATGGTCACCGGCCGGTTGGCATAAGGCTTGATTCGGGAGATCTGGCATATCTGGCAATCCAGGCTTCCATAATGCTTGACAAAGCTGGTTTTGAGGACACCATAATCGTATTGTCCAATAATATCGATGAGATGGTTCTGCTTCAGATTATGCGGCAAATAAACGATGAAGCACCCAGGTATAGGGTCAATCCCCAGAAGTTAATAAACCGACTGGTTTATGGGGTAGGAACCAACCTGATTACTTCTCAGGGGAAAAGTGCACTGGATGGAGTCTATAAATTAACCGCGGTTAAAAATGGCGAGGTCTGGTCTCCTGCATTGAAAATCTCCGACTCTGCTCAAAAAACTACAATCCCCGGAAACAAGCAGCTTTGGCGTATTTATGACACCAGAAAACTTGCGAATGCGGATCTGATAACTTTTGATGGTGAAAATCTTTCAGAAATGCAGGAAATAATCCTGCATCACCCATCTGATTCCGATGTAAGCCGCACTATGAACAAAGGTGAAATCTCTTCAGTAGAACCGCTTCTGGTAGACATAATCAAAGATGGCAAAATCTGTTACTCTTTTGCTTCAATTGAAGAGCTGCGACTCAGAAGAGAATCAGATCTGGAATATCTGGAACCCGGTATCAAAAGAATCATTAATCCGCACCGTTATCATGTTTCTCTTAGCGACAGACTCTGGAATCTCAGGGAAGATCTTATCAATCAACAAAAGCATTACTAAAATGGTGATACTTAACTTTTAGAACAGGAGACACTTCGATGCGTACAGATGAGCAGATTCGAAAAGATATCATTGAGCAGCTCCAATGGGACAGTCGCATCAATTCCACAAACATTAATGTAGAGGTAAACCAGCATGTGGTCACCCTGAGCGGAAATGTAAACTCATACATGCAAAAAACCGCCGCACAAATGGATGCATTAAGTATTGCAGGGGTATCAGAAGTGCACAATCATCTTAAAATCATAAGCGATACCGCTTCTCAGAAATATACCGATGAGCAAATCGTTAAGAATGTAAAAACTGTCATCTCACTAAATCCGGTACTCAATCCTGACACACTGGAAATCAGAGTCGAAAAGGGTATCGTTTTTCTGGGTGGCTCTGTTGATGAATACTGGAAAAAATGCAGACCGAAGAGATTGCTTTCGATGTCCCAGGAGTCAGGGATGTTGTCAATATGTTATCGGTTGTACCCACTGGTTCTCCTTACGATAATGCGATCTCAGCAGATATTCTATCTGCACTTCAGAGAATTCCCAACATAGATATTCAGAAGATCAATGTTATTGTTGATGGAGGAAGAGTGACAATACATGGAAGTGTACCAGATTGGCATGCTTACACTGCTGCACACAATGCGGCCAAATTCACAAGAGGAGTGACCGATCTTACCAATAAACTTGTTATCGCATGATCCCAGGAAAATTATTAAGGAGATTATTATGAGATTTTTTGGGGTTGTTCTGTTTATATGTCTCTGGTCTGCATTCTTTTCACACTGTTTCTCTTCTGTAACTTCGAAGATATCCTGCAAAAACGATCAGACTCTGTTTCAGAAAAGGACAAACACCATCGACACTATAACAAACAAAAGTAATATTGCCGTCAACCAGGCAGTTTCTTTTAGTACTGTTGGTTTTGGCCCTGCAAACATGAGACGATTCGGGAATGACAAACTGGCTTACAGTTTTTATGGTGGAAAGTTCTGGCTGATTCAGGAATATATGGGGTTAGGTTTTATTGGTGATATTACATCAGACCTGAATGGGGCCCATTTGCTGGGTATAAGCATAGCATCTAACTATTACCCTTTAAAAACCGACATCTCTCCTTATGCCGGAGCAGATATAGGGTTGGCATTTGCCAGAGGAGACAGCAAAAACGCCTTCGGCTTTTCTCTGGGAACCTCCTTGGGAGTCATTTTTTTCAGAAGTGCCACTGTGCAATTGAGTATGCAGTTCAAGGCAGCGATACTATTGGATAAACTTCCCGCTGGCTATCCGGGAAGCCTTCAGGCCAGACTGGGGTTATTATTTTGATCTGTACTGGTATAGTACCAACTCGGCAACCATCTGGTCTTAGCAACTAATCAGATAATTGAAGTATTTACGCCGTATTTTATATTTCTGTTAAAACATCTTTTAGTATGCTACTGAGAACGGGTCTCCTCCGCAGTAGTATAATAAGAAGACGAATCTAAACAGGAATCATTATGCGTCTCAATATATGGAATAGAACCGTTGCTTTTAGCTGTATAGTTTGTGGTCTTCTCTCAGGATGTGCCAAATCACCTGATAAAGAACTGGCTGAAACAAAAGCTGCCATACAAGCTGCAATAGATGCAGAAGCGGACAAATATATGGCTAAAAATTTTCAAAATGTGCAGAAAGGTCTGGAAGCAGCAGAAGCTGAGATTGCAAAGCAGAAAAATTCATTTTTTCTGTCCCGCAAATACACCATTGCAACTCAACTGTTAAAGAAAACTGCAGTTCTTGCCAAAGATCTATCTATAGAAGCTCCAAGAGCAAAACAGAACATGGCAGAAACCGTTCGTAATAACCTTTCGCTATCTGATGAATTGATAAAGATAACTTCCAATAACATTAAAAAGTCTTCAGCTTTTAAAAACAAATATCTAATTGCAGCATTAAAAGCAGATCTTAAAGCTGCAGAAGAAGCTACTGATATTGCTGAAGCAGCCCTCAAAGCAGGTGATATCCTTACTGCTTCAAATAATATGAGCCGCTTTCAGGAGCTTATAACGCAGATTACCGAAAAAATCAGCTCCAATTCTACAATGGTCCAATTTGATGAAGCTGAAGTGCGATGATGCAGGTTAGGAAAAATAAGAAACGAATATTAAATATCGAAGTAAAGGAAACCTTAATCGCTGAAATCCGAAAAACCGGAAATCTGAAATTACTTCCCTGAAAACGTCCTTTGTTATAGTAGATATTCTTGCTAAATAGGAGGGACAAAGGTTAGAAGTGTCAATGAGTTTCAGATCTCTTTGTTCAATATTCGATATTCCCTTATTGGCACCAATCGATTTCCAGATCATTAAATATCCTGTCTGCAATTCCCTGTCACAATTTCAGAAAATAATCTCCAGTAAAACTGTCAAACAGCAATACAGAACCAATTTTTCATCTATCTGTATCAGGTTTCCCTTCCCAAAATGCTGTCATATCAAAAGGCTCTTTTCTCTGTAATTAATTGGATACTATTTTACACACATTCAGACTACGTTATGAATAGCAATTCAACATTTATTTTGCAAAACTGACCTGATAAATCGGGTGAATACTTTATCAAGAAGCCAACCCATGCAGAAATCACTCCAAGAAAGATCCTGGAAATTCAGGATAATGGTTATTCTTTCCATCACCCTGGTTTATGCCGCTGTTTTCTATCTTTTATATGATAAAACCAGACATGGTGTTGTAACCAACGTCAATTTGATACCGATTCTTCTGCTATCCTGGATTTGGGGAGTCAAAGCAGGCCTTTTAGTTATGCTGATAAACTCCTTAATATGTTCCGGCATCATCATCAGAATTATCACCCCGGATGCAATCATAGGTATCGAAGCAGTGCAGGCTATGATCATCCATTTTTCTTTCGCGCTGGCATTGGGGTCTTTCAGCTCTCTTAACCGGAAATTAATGCACCAGATAAATGAACGGGAAAAGGTAGAAAAGCATCTGCAAGAATACAAAAAACAATTGGAGGCGATGGTTGAAACCCGTACAATGGAGCTGCAAAAAGCCAACGAGAGGCTTCGTCAAGCAGAAAAAATGGAAGCAATAGGGCAACTGGCCGGTGGCATTGCTCACGATTTCAATAATCAGCTTACCATCATGCTTGGTTATACCGAGATTCTACAGAAAAGAATCAGAGATGATTCACAGGCAAAGCAGTATCTCAAGCAGATTTACGATTCCGGCAAGAAAGCCTCCGATCTGACAAAACAGTTACTGGCTTTTGCCCGTAAAGGAGTCTATGCGATGCAAACAGTGAATCTCAACGAGATTTCAACTGAGATAAAAAACTTACTTTCAAGAGGAACCGATAAGAATATAACCATAATCACCACTCTGAACGCAAAAAATCCTTATGTGTGGGGAGGGATTAACCAGTTGCAAAGCGCCATTCTTAATCTGGCACTAAACGCCTGCGAAGCAATGCCAAAAGGTGGAGTCCTTACCATAAAAACCGATGACTTAATAGTAGACCAGCAATATCTTCTTTCCCATTCTTTAAATATTAAGCCTGGAGATTATGTTTGCATCTTGGTTTCTGACACCGGAACAGGAATGGATGAAGAGGTCAGGAAGCATCTCTTCGAACCCTTCTTTACCACTAAAAAAGAGAACAATGGAACCGGAATGGGTCTTGCGGCAGTTTATGGCATCGTAAAAAGCCATAAGGGAGCAATACTTGTGGAAAGTGAGCCACAGAAAGGTTCTACTTTCACCATTCTTCTTCCACAAACATCAAAAATCATCACCAGTCCAGATGCTAACAACATGAACTCTGTTCCATTCAGTAAAAATGTAAGCGTCCTGATTATCGATGATGAAAAAAGGGTAGCAGCAACTATAAAAGAAATGCTCTATGAACCGGGTTTTAGTGTAAAGCTGGCCTATAATGGAAATGAAGGAATAGAAATTTATCGCAGGTACTGGCAAAATATTGACCTGGTAATTTTAGATATGATAATGCCAGGCCTTGATGGTCTTCAGACATTCAATGCTCTAAAGGAAATCAACCCGGAGATAAAAGCCATAATCCTATCTGGATACACACTGAACAAAAAAATTGAGCAAGCCCTTGAAAATGGAGCCAAAGCGTTTCTGCAGAAGCCCTGTACAAGAAACGAACTCTTATCTCATATTAAATTTGTTTTGAATCAAAAAGTTAGTGTTCCACTCAATAGGTGAAATTTCTGTGTGAAATCCAGGATTGCTTTCCTTCCTTTCTCAAGCTATTTTTTCAGTTCAAAATAACTGCCCTTTTTGTTTTTCCGTTTTTTTACAACAGAAGGAAGCGCTCAACCATGCAATACGAAATTGAAAATTCAATCCCGGCTCCTGTTCAGGAATTTTATGAACTGTATCAGCAGAATTTTTCCAGCGTTTCTTTTCCGGACGTTAGTCTGGAGATTCTGGATAAGCTGATAAGTGATGTACACGAAAAAATGAAAGCTCTCGAAGAAGCCCGGGCTCTGCTCGATACAGCTCAGCAGAATCTTGAAAACAGTCAAAACGAACTTCTTCAAAAATCGATGCGAGCTTTGGCCTATGCTAAAATATACGCAGAAGACCAGGAAGAGCTTTTTAAACAACTCTCAAGCCTCAATTTGGCTAAAAGCAGCCGATCATCCAGGAAAAGCAGCTCAGAACCGGGTGAAGTGAAAAGGACCAGGAGTAAAAAGCAGGAAAAAACAGAGGCTGCGGAAGAAGCGCAAGTGGCAGAAGTTTGAGAATCGAAAATCTGATTGGGGGACGGGGGAAAAATAAATAACTTATCGAAGTGGCAACACCAGCACATAACCAATTTGTTGATCTGTCAATCGATACAAAAAAGCTCTGGGATAGTTTTCCCTTCAATTTTTAAGTAATAGATTTCCACCGATTTTTTCGTTGAAGCGATGCTATCATTGGGGACAGGGGAAACTTAAAAGCTCATCGAAGTGCAATACCAAATATTTGAGATGAAAGGCGAGAATTTTCCTTTATGCAGTTGAAAGCGGAATTAAAAGTGGTCAGAAACAAAAGCAAAGTACCAGTTTTTCTTCCGTCCCTTTCAAGATCAAATTGTCCTTACCGGTCAAGATTCCTAATCCAAGCAAAACCTCACATTTCCCATGGGTCGTTTTTAATCACGAGATATGTCATTTTTAAAAAATTATTTCTTCATCCTTTGGTCAAAAGGCACTACAATTGAGACCAGCAATAAGCATGACTTATTCTCAATGAATTGGAAGGCCTATTCCGTTTTTTTCAGCAACACTCTTCCCCAGTTTTGCCAATCTGCATACTGCAGTACTGGTTACATTCAGTCTTTCCGCAGTACTTAAAGTTGTCATCTCCAGTATAGTAACTGCAAAGTAACAGTAGAGCTTACGGGCATCTGAGAGTATATTATTCCTTCCTCTTCTTTTTATATTATCTATCGAAACCGGCATCCTGGAAAATACAAACTCTGCCAACCTGTCATGATCCCAATTAGTTCTCACGTAATTGGCCATGCGGATTCTTTTATCTTTGTCCTGTTTGAGAGCATCTTCTATAAATTCTGGGCTCCCGATGATCCAATAGCCAGACTTATACATGCTCTGTTTATCTTCCTTGGAGGCTTTTAACATTTCTAGAAAATCATCGAATGAATCACATTTTTCCATCATCAGCTTTATAGTTTTGCGGTATAAGATCATAGAATCCACAACGCCATCACTGAAGTAAAGTTTAAGAATCTGATCGATTCTCAGATTCAAAAAAACACTGTTTCCCATTACTGCAGAATGAGTACAATCTTTGAAATTATCCAGTTCTTCGATGGTTTTGCATAATCCTGCTCTGATAGGTCCGGTGTGAAGATATGCGATAAGCAGTTGTGCATAGGGACCATCCTCAACCGGTATAGATTTAGGCCTTCCCTGAAAAAGATAGCCTTCAAAACCATATTTTTTATTGTAATAACGAGCATAATCGCTGTGAAATCTCTGAAAGAGATCTTTCATTGGACGATCATTTAAACGCAGGGCTATTTCATAATGTTGGGGGTAGAAAGCTATTCCTAAGAGGTCAAATCCGGTTTCAGCCAAGTATTTGTTAAGAAGATCGATAAATTTATCTTTATCAGTGAAATCACGGAAAAGGACTCGGGAATCTATGACTTTGGCAGTGACAAGGTGAATGCCATCCGAAACACAGAGTCTGGGTTTTCTGGCCATTTTTTACCTCGTTTGTGTTAATGATCAAGGAAGGAAAGTGTTTAGAGGAAAAAGCCATCAAATTCTGAGCCGGAATTGGAATTTGAAAATTGATGAAATAGAAGGATTAAGCCTTTTTCACCCAAATTGTCCATTAAGCGGTTTTTGTAAATCGAGAATGCATCCATTAAATTTCCTCACTCCTTTCCGTACAGTAGTTTTCTATAAACCCTGAAGCTATTAGATATACGGTAAGGCATGCGCCCTCTATTGGTTACAGCTAGCCCTATAAATGGACATCAGAATGCGAACGTTCATTATCTTCAAATTTATGAAAAAAATTATTTGCAACACCTGGACCATTTTTGATCTTTTTACGGTAATAAGACCTATTCGAAGTAGAAAAAAAGAGAGATCGTTACTACACAGGTATTGAAACCTTAAAGCAGATAAGCCCTTTAAGCAGTTTTAACATTTCCGGTTCTTCGTTTAGATATTCTATTCAGACGAGAGATCTTAATTTAGAAGGTAAAAGCGCTCGCATTCTGACTTACTAACTGAATGGCTAGCCGAAACTAATAAAGGGCGCATGCCTTACCAAATTTCTTACATACGTTCGGAATGAGTCTAATGAAAAATTTAGGTTAAATCTATTTCCTCTGTCCCCAGACATGCTGGAGACGGAGAAATCTTAATACCTTTCAAAGTACAAACCCAGAATGCAAAGTCCTGACTTCCAGGTAATCAGTAATCACCTCTCTCCTTTGTGATTCACTGCTACTCTAAAAGGTAATGGCGTTAAAACGGTCTCAATTAAATTAAACATAGGTGATACATTCCAGAATGTATACGCACTCCAAAAACAGCTCCTTTTTTAGAATCAGGCCACAATGCAAAGGCGCTGGAGCCATGCTCAGAAGAGAAAAGTGGATTGTTTTCTTTTAAAGTTTAAGTACCAGATTTTCCCCCGACTAATTTTTGGAGCGAAGCTTTCCGCTAAAAACGAAGCAAACTCTCCCCAATTATAGTTTCTGCCAAAACAAATGCATGTGCTAGCAAAACAACTTTGGAAAAGGAAGGCTTCTCAAGAGCTCCTCGAAATAAACAATCAGGCTTACCAGCACAAATCGAGTTGCTCTTTCGAATATTCTCACAATCTGTCATTTCGGTCGCACCATAAACTGCAACTATTCTTGACATACCAATCATTGCGAAAGACCTGGTGTTGTCTTCTCTACTAAGCTTAAGTACCAAATCTTCCCCCGACTAATTTCGCTTGGAGCAACCTAACTTTCAATTCAACTCCAATCTCCTCCTATCACCATACCAAATTTCCTATTTCCATCTTTCCAAATCAAAACCAAAATCCCGATTCCAAAATCCCAAATATCTAATGCTTAAAATCCGTATCCTAAGATCTTTTAATCAGACAGACCGAATCTAGACGAAGACGGGCATTATTAAAGACCCGGATAAGATGAGCTGATTCTTCCTCAATCTGCAAGAACTCTTCCTCAGTAATCTCAGCCCCCAGTTCAGATAGCCTTTTAAAACGACTTGTCTCAGCATCGTAAAATTTCCTCATTTCCCTTATAGCATCTTCTATGTAAGGTTCCATTCTCTTCTGTGCGATTTTGGATGAGGTTTCAAGCATTGATGGAATCAAAACAGTGCTGAAATCCCGATTGGATAAAAGTGGCTTAATGGAACCTTTTTTTAATATTCCGGACGTCCTTGCTACCAGGTAATCGGCAGTTACCTCTTTTCCCAGATGGTTTACTGCGACTCTAATAGGTAATGGAGGTAAAAAACGATCTGAATTGAGTTGGGCAGAGGCTATGCACTCCAGAATGTAGACGCATTCCAGAACCAGCTCTTTTCTGTTGGGATCAGGGCACAATGCAAAGGCGCTGGAACCATGCTCAGAGGAGAGAAAAAGATCTAAAGCACCTGTAACCATTGGATGATCGATAGTGAGAAACTCGATATCATCTCTGAAAAGAGCGGTTTTGCGATCATAGGTAATTACCGGCCTTTCCTGGCGAGGAAGAGGGAATGCATGATCGGTGAGGTACTCTGTGATAAGTGCCCACCTCTTCTCCCCCGCATCTTCAACAGCAATCCCATAATGAAGTAACAGCTTATCCATCACAGATTGAGCCCGGGTGTGAGCATCCTCATACTGAATCTCATCAACCAGTTCCTGTGCCGCCTTTGGCTGAAAAGATGCCAATTCCAGTAACCTGTCCCTTTTACTGAAAAGCTCTTCGGTAAGTTCCCTGCAGCGATTTTGGGTTAATTCAATAATCTGATCTACTTTTTTTTCATCGACCGGATCACCAGTCATCAGTAAAAGCGATTTCAATTGTGGTTGCAGCTCTTCAAAAACTGCAGCCGCTGCCGGAACATTATTAGCCAGTGAATCGACTCCCTGGTTATACCACCTGCAGAGAATATGCTGAGGGGAGTTTATTATATATGGAATATAGAGATTGATTTGGTTGAGCTGTCCTATTCTGTCAAGTCTTCCGATACGCTGTTCCAGAAGTTCCGGGTTGAAGGGAAGATCAAAGAGGATAAGATGGCTGCAGAACTGAAGATTACGGCCTTCACTGCCAATATCAGAGCTGATCATCACTCTGGCTCCGGCTTTCTCTGCAAACCACGCAGCATTTCTGTCTGCCTGGATCAGAGTCATCTCTTCGTGAAACACTGCTATATCTATCGCCAGATGTTTCTTCAGTACCTGCTGTATGTCTGTTGTTTTCTCTTTAGAAGTGCAGATAATCAGAAATTTAGTATCAGGGGAATCCTTCAGCAGTTTAACAATGGCCAATATCCGGGGATCATCATTTTCGATAGTACAATGCTGGGAGGAACCCAAAATATCTTTAGCCATCTCCTTTTTTAATTGTTCTTTACAACGCGACTCTGCTTCCAGGGAAATAAGGTTTACTTTCCTTTTGGGGAACCCTTTAATGGTTTTTCTGGTATTTCGATACTGTACCCTTCCCACAGCATAAATGTCGATCATTTGAGCCAGAGTGAGACTTTTTATTCTCATTCTGGATTCATCCATGGCAGGAAGAAGTTGGGCGATCTTTTCCGGTAAGACGATCTGAATGTCATCAGGAGATATCGTATCCAGGTTAATCCCATGTACATTTATCCACTTGTCGATATAATCGGAAAGAAGCTGCAAACGTTTTATTTCCTTCAGATAATTCTCATAGGTGGTATATCGTTGCGGATCGAGAAGTTGTAAACGTGCGAAGTGATCCTTTCTTCCATACTGCTCCGGAGTAGCCGATAAAAGAATCAAACCCTCTGTTTTTTCAGACAACGCTTTTAGCAAACTAAAAGAGGGACTGGTTAACCGCAGATGATGTGCTTCATCGACTACGACCAGGTCCCATTGAGCATTTACCACAGCAGAAGAAAAAACTGGTTTACTAAGTAAGAGATCTATACTGCAAATAAACTGTTGTTCTTCGGTGAAAGGGTTTTCTCTCTCAGCATCGGCTCCAAACTCTGGGGTGAATATACGGAAGTTATGGTTGAATTTACGAAGCAATTCAACAAACCATTGATGAACCAGGGTGTGAGGAACCAGTATCAATACTCTCAATGCCCGTCCGGTAATTAACAATCTATGAATTATAAGGCAGGCTTCGATAGTTTTTCCCAATCCGGTTTCATCGGATAACAAGACTCTGGGTATTCTTCTTTTGGATGCATTTTCTGCAATATAGAGTTGATGTTCAATCAGGTCAACTCTTCCCCCAACAAAGCCTCTGATCTTTGATCTTCGGATTGCAGCCTGGTGTTGAAGCATCTCAAAGCGAAGATTAAAAGCAGATGGTGTATCGGCAATACCGGCCAGTAAACGTTTATCAGGAGCAGAGAAACTGATAGTATCGGAAATCTGATCCTCACCCACCAAAGAGTCTTCACACTGATACTGGATAAAACCATTCTGCATTTCATTCACATCGACAATCCGGTGTTTTTTACCCTCCTTATCCTCGATCATTTCTCCTGCCCTGAAAGTTATTCTCCTAAGCGGAGCGGATGAGGAAGCATACTTTCTGGTCGATTTATAAGCACTGAATACTATTTCAACATATCGATTATCACAGGAAATCACCTTTCCCAGACCAAGTTCAGGTTCGGTTTCACTGACCCAGCGCTGACCAATACAAAATCGTGGAGCCATTTTTAGTTTCCGTTATTATTGTAGTTATAGTAAGTGACCTGTTTTTAGACAGTTCGAAAATAAAATGTGCTCCATAATCTCTCAAACTCCTCTAACCCCCTACCGAAAGTTCCCTAATCCCCCGCATTGTCTGGAGATTTAGGGGACGATGACTGGAAGCAAGCGAATATTTAACTTGCCACTTAGTAAGTAATAACATAGTTTATGAAAAAGCAGAGGTTTTCTCTTTCTTGTTCCCGCAGAAACCTCTTTTTTTTAGTTTCATTTTCAAAAATAAAACAAGACCCTGATAACATCACCGTACACCTTTGACTAGAAGGAGAAATCTTTATGGCAATCACGAATAAAGTAAGATTTACTCTCAGTGATCTGGAACTGTCGGAGATTAACACAGCCCTGGACACACTTTATAGGATATTAGCACCAAAGACCATATCCTTGACTCCGAAACAGCGCAGGAGCTTGGCAAAAATTGGGGATAAGTCCTTAGCTTTCGCTGAAAAGGCAATAGAACTGGGAAATCAGAATCCCGATTTTGTCCCTCCATACGTAAATATGGAAGAAGCTAATATTGATTTTCAGGCTTTAAAGTTATTAAGAATGCTTGAACGGAAAATCAATAATTTATCTCAGTTACTTGAGGATACCGAAACCCAGTCAGGAAATGAAGCGAACACTGTTGCGCGGGGAATCTATGACCAGATAAAGGATATTGCCAAAGAAGTAGGATCTGTAGAATCCCAGAAAGCAAAAGAAGAATTGCGCTCCAGGTATCCTAAGACTTCTACGAAAGCGAAGGTATCAGAGTCACCTTCGGAAAATTAAACCAGGTTCATGTTATCCGGGTCTTTGGTGATGACGGGAAAACTATAAAAAGGTTTTCCCGTTTTTGTCCCCAGGGTAGATCTGAAGGTTCGATGATTCACCCCTGGGGTTCTTTATTTGGACTCGAACAAGTTTTGGTAACGTTGTAAAAACTTTCGACATGGACTGTAAAAATCTTCGAAAGTGATCTTACGGACTTCGATATCCCTGTTCCTAACCTTGATATCGGTGTTTCATGAGCATAAATATTGATGTTTTAAACCCCACCCCCAATGAAATTTTCTCTTACATCGTAGAACCATTCTCCTGCATTGTAGAAATTTTCTCCTCTATATGAGAAACTTTCTCCTAAATCGTAGAATTTTTCTCCTACACATGAGAAACTTTCTCCTAAATCGTAGAATTTTTCTCCTACACATGAGTAACTTTCTCCTAAATCGTAGAATTTTTCTCCTCCATATAAGAAACTTTCTCCTACATCGTAGAATTTTACTCCTCTACCGTAGAAATTTTCTCTTCTGCCGAAGTTTCTAGTCCCAGAACTCCACCATCGTGTGTCCGGGATCATATCCATCAATTGCCAGATTTCAAACCTTTTATTCCCTTTATAGGTATACATTTCGTGTCAAGTTCAGCTACATAAATTCAATGATTCTATTAACATTCTGAATTGCTGACAAAGCTTACCGAATATTTTTTACTTGTTTTATAGCAGTACAAATAAGTAAATTATTATTTCCTTGCCGGTCTTATACTATTCCAATTGAATTTTTCCGTCCCTTAACCGGCATAAGTTCTGTTCTCTTACTTGTTTGAT
>JAAYPC010000271.1 GCA_012519985.1 Fibrobacter sp. | reverse complement strand
GGGTAAAGCGCAACCGTCTGAAAAAGGCTGCAGACAGCCCTTTTCCACAGTTTCACAGAGGGACCTTTTAAATTTTGAGTTACATTTTCTTCAATTGCAGCAGTAGAGGACCTGGTCTCAGTTTCCTTTTGCAGAACCGATGCAAGTGCTTCGATAGTTCTGTGCTGATAAATGTATTGTAAAGGCAAATCTTTCATTCCATCATTATTTCTTAACTCAGAAACAATTGTGGCCGCAAGCAGAGAATGACCTCCTATATCAAAGAAATCATCTGTAACCGATATGTCTTTTCGATCAAAATATTTTTGCCAAATCTCATGTATCAGCTTCTCATAATTATTTCGTGGTGCAATAATATTCCTGTCTACTTTAATATCAGTGTTATTTAACGAGGACAGTTTTTTACGATCGATTTTACCACTAGGCAATACCGGCAATTCATCAAAGTACAGAAACTGACCTGGGATCATGTAAGAGGGAAGGAAGTTTTTAAGAGAGTTTCGAAGCTCCTTTTCATCAATTTTTTTTCCTTTATCTGGAACAATATAGGCCACAAGTGACTGTATACCCTGTGCATTAGTACACAAAGCGACTGCTACCTGGCGTGCCTGTGTTGATTTTACAATGGTTTCTTCTATCTCACCCAGCTCTATTCTCTGTCCTCTGAGCTTTACCTGATCATCTATACGTCCTGCAAACTGAATGCTGCCATCATGGGCAAAACGTGCCCGGTCTCCAGACCTGTAAAGCCTTTGGGGAAAGTCATTTCCTACCTCAAAGGATGGTTTTACAAATTTCTGTGAAGTAAGCTCCTCCCTGTTAAGATATTCCTTTGCAAGACAATGCCCGCCTATGCACAGCTCGCCAGTCATTCCTGGTGCAACCGGCTGGAGATTTGAATCGAGGATAAAAACCGCATAGTTTGGAGCAGGTCTTCCAATGGAAGGTTTCACTCCTTTTTTGCATTCGCCACTGGTAGCAATTACAGTAGCTTCGGTGGGACCATAGGTATTATACACCTTCCTTTTACCATCCAGCCACGGTTCTATTGCTTTAAGGTGACACTCTTCACCTCCCAGAATAAGTATGCGCACCGAATCCACCGGAGTCTGCATCATGGATATCTGAGTGGGTACGGTAGAGAAAACAGTAACTTTCTGTTCATTTAGAAACTTTACCAGATCTGGACCAGACAAAGCTTCAGATTTAGTTGCTGCCACAAGAAGCGCTCCACTATACCATGCCAGCCACATCTCTTCTACCGAGGCATCAAAAGAAACCGAAAATCCCTGAAAAACTCTGTCCTTATGATTAACTTTAAAAAGATGGCTTTCTCCACGGATAAGATTGCAAACTGTCCGATGCAGCAAAACCACTCCTTTGGGTTTGCCGGTTGTCCCTGATGTGTAAATAACATAAGCCGGATCATCAGGAGTCAAAGTTCTCTCTATTGAAGTCAGATTTTCGGTGCTGAAATTTATTAGATCATTAGAAAGATTTTCCATTACAACACAATCGCAGTTCAGATCATTCTGTTTCTGAAGCATCGAATCAGTAATAACCGTTTTTACATTCGCATCCTGAAGAATGTAGCTGATACGGTCTGCAGGTGACCTTGGATCGATGGGAACATATGCTGCACCTGATTTAAGAACACCCATGATTGCAATAAAAACATTTTCTGAACGCGGAAGAAGTATAGCTACAAATGAGCCCTTTTTTACACCTCTGGACTGTAAAAGCCTGGCTAAAGCATTAGATCGGGCATTAAACTCTCTATAGTTTATCTGCTCTCCTCTGCATTGCAAAGCGGCCCTGTGTCCGAATGACTTGACTGTGTTTTCAAACAACTGAGGCAGAGTTGCAGGAGAGGATATTTGTTTGTCTACATATGACACACTCCAGGTTCTAAGCCTTTCCATCTCCCGTTCAGAGAGCATTTTCAGTAAAGAAATATTTACAGATGGGTTATCACAGAAATCTTTAATTAACACAGTGATATGATCATACCAGCATCCTGGAATACATTTTTGATCAAAACCGATATTATTTATTATTATACTGTTACTTACTGCTGACTCAAAAAATGCAGACATGGTAAATGGCTGGTCTTGCTCATCTGAAACGATGCCGCAGTAAAAAGGGATAAACTCGTTTGAGGGAAATGTTAATACTCTCCATTTTTTGCTTTTCTTAACCGTTGCATATACATCAGCAACAAGTTCGGACATAGTAAGATCATACCTGAGCTGAAAACTAAAAATTTCAGATTCTCCCTGTAAAGAAGCTTTCCCCAACTTAAGTCTGACCTGATATTGTGGTTCATTCTGATAGCGAAATATCAGTGTGGCAAAAGCTGCAATCAACACCATGCTGCCGGATACATTATTTTGTTGGGCAAAGCACTGAAAATTTTTCAGATCTTCTCCCGATATGACCGAAAATTCACTTTCCAGATCAAAAAGGCAGGACAAATCCTCGGCCCGGGAATTTTTTTCGCTTACTTGTGATTCCATCTGCTCCAATCCTTTACTAAAGGTTGCACAATTACTACCGAGAGAATCGTAGTGTTATAAAAAGGACAATACCCGGATAGTATTGCTATTACAAAAGGGAATGGAATTCTTTGCCAACAAACAGAATCCCATTGTCAATACTGAATTAGCTTTGATCTGTTTAACATCCAAAAATCAGGCCAAAAGGCTGTTTGTAATTAATTGTTATGCAATGAGTTGTGCGGTTAGATCGATTTTTAAACGGTAAATAAGTAGATAATCTGATGTAAAGATATGATTTTACGATTAAGTGTACTATGTCAGTTTACCATGAATTTCGGCTCTACATAATGACATAGTCGAAATGTTTTCAATATTTACTTTTGGATTATAGCCAACTGCTGGTCTGGAAAAGCATAAAAGAAGACTTTTTACTCACTAACCTTACTGAAAAGATCTATTTTCATCTTTACAGTGCTGTGGCATAAACCTTCAAAACCAAAGGAGAGATGTCATGATGAAGTATTTAAGCGAAAAAAGCCAGCGTTGTTTAAATGGTATTGCACACCTTTTTTTGTCCTTTTTTCTGACCGCATCTGCCTGCGCTCAAGCCACCGAGGTTAAACTCAACCAACCCGATAAAACAAGAAGTTTCTCTCTGATGAATGCCTTAAACATGAGGGCTTCAGTTCGTAACTGGGCAAAGAGGGGAATAGATAAGCAGGATCTATCTGACCTTTTATGGGCAGCAAATGGTATAAACCGAAGTGAAAAAAGCTTAAGAACCGCACCTTCAGCTCACAATGCCAAAGACATCGACATATTTGTTTTCACAGAGGAAGGGGTATATCTATACGATCCGGAAAAGCATTCTCTTACTACAATTAAAAAAGGTGATTTCCGTTCCCAAATAGGAAAACAGAACTATGTTACTGATGCTCCCCTTAGTCTGATACTGGTCTCTGATATCACAAGATTCAAAAAAGCTGATAAAAAGCTTTGCCTTAACTGGGCGGCATTAGATGCCGGCATGGTTTCCCAAAATATCTCCCTTTTTTGCGCATCGGCAAATATGGGGACTGTTCCTAGAACTTTTTTTGATGAAAGTAAAATTAGAAATATTTTGAGCTTAAACCCCTCACAACACATTATGCTTCACCACCCGGTTGGCTATTTAAATGAGAACTGAAATTCTCTTTTGGAATTGCTTTTGCAATGCCTGCCTGTTAGCGGTGCCTTTATTCATTGATTAAAGTCATCGCATGTAGCAGGAGGGGCACTTATGGATCATGGGGAGAAGAAACGGGAACAATTGATCACTTTTCTGGATAAAAAAGCATTTGATCCTGTTCTTAGCAGAAACGATATGGAATTTGCAGACAGATACCGTCCTCTTTTCAGAGATGTAAAAAGAAGCACTGAAAATGAAAAAAGGCGGTTTCATGAAAACTGTGTCACCGCCGAAGATGTCAAACGAAATTATCTCAGTGATCTGAATTCCAGAACCGCATATAAAGAAAACGGGGATTTAGAGAACAGGGGCTACCACAGCTTCCACAATTTAAAGAGGAATTTTTGGAGTTATGCATAAAACTGGGAGTGTAGCTATAATCCGCTTACATTCCTGGTGAATTCAGGGAGTAAAAATGAGATACACTGGCTATATTTATTAGTCCGATCAAGCTCTGGTGGAAATAGAAATCTGCAAGGAGTTCTATAAATGTACACATAGGTTTCCAATGGTCGAGCAAGGTGAAATAGTTACCCTGATTCTGGGTATAGGTTGCGCGATCCTGATTATTATCAGGAAAAATCAATTGAGAAGAATTCCATTCTCCTCTATTTTATTTGTCTCATATTTCTGCCTTTTCCTTGGTTTTGTTATGACCGTTTTGGAAACATTTTTCCTGCATAACTTATTTAATTTCCTGGAACATCTCGGCTATACTCTTAGTGCCATCTTACTGGCTTCATGGTGCTGGAATATCGCCTTTAATGATAAAGGCGCATTATGAACCTTGTCACCATATTGATCCTGATTAGCATCATTACTATTGTTTTTCCCATAATACTTGTTGTTAAAGAATGGAAAAAAACTATCTGGTTTAATTCATCTTTATTGCTGCTTTTAATTTTTACGCTCTTTTTTTTGATAAGTAATTTTCTGGAAAGCATAGATTTGTCAAAATACCTTGATCCCTATGAAAGTTTTTTTCTTCCGGTGTTATGGAGCATTTTCTTGTTCGGAAATATTATTAATCTGAAAGTAATTGACCTGCATAAAATCCAGAATGAATTAAGAGCTTCAAACCAAAGATTTCGCCTGGTAACCGACACCATTCAGGATATGTTCTGGCTTGATTCGGCAGAAGATGAAAGATCACTGTTTGTTAGTCCAGGGATCAAATCGGTTTTTAATGAAAGCTTGATTGAGGACTTAAATCCACGTGCACACTACTGGATAAATGCCATAAGAAAACAGGATCGGGAATTTTATCTTCAGCAAATAAATAAAAATATTTCAGAGGGGCAGCCATATACTATCGAATATAAAATCCAGACTAAAAGCGGTAAGATAAACTGGATACTGGAAAAGGGGTATCCCATAAGAAATGAAAAGGGACAAATCGAAGTTATCGCAGGAGTCTGTTCTAACATAACTGACCGCAAGCTAACCGAACTATCTCTCAAAAAAAATGAGGAGAAACTGCGAATAATTTTATCATCAATCGGAGATGCAGTTATTACTACCGACACAGAAGGTAAAGTTGAATGGTTAAATAAAACCGCAGAAAAAATTACCGGGTGTTCATCTGTTGATGCACAGGATAGAAAGCTGTCGGAAATATGCAATATTATCAGTAGTCATGATCGTTCTGTGATAGACCCTGTAAAAGAAGTTCTGAAGACAGGAGAGATTCTTCAATTTGCCTCCGATACTATCCTGATGAATTGTAATGGTAAAGAGTACCATATTGCAGATTCTGCTGCTCCGATAAAAGATGATCATGGAAACACTCACGGAGTGGTGATTGTATTTACTGATGTAACTCCGAACTTCAATCTTCAGCAGCAGCTAATCGACAATAAAGAGCGACTGGAATTGGCAATCTCTGGCGGACAGCTTGGAACATGGGATCGGGATATTAGAAGCGGAAAAGTCATTTACAATGACTGGTGGATTTCAAAATTAGGTTATTCACCGGATGAAATCGAACCCAGTTTCACTTTCTGGAAAAATCTTATTCACCCTGACGATCTTCCCAGAGTCTTAAACAGCCTTAATGATCATCTGAGAGGGAATACCCAATCCTTCGAAACTGAATGCAGACTTCGTACCAAGTCGGGTAACTGGGTCTGGGTAATGGCTAAAGGAAGAGTAATAATGAGGGATGTGGATGGAAAGCCTTTACGGATATGTGGAACAAATCTGGATATTACCAGCATAAAAAAATATCAACAGCAATTAGAGCATCAAAAAGAACGTTTGAGTTTAATGAACCAACGATTATTAAAAGCCAATAAGAGCCTGGATGATGCCAATAATCGCCTGAAGGAACTTGATCATCTGAAAAATGATTTCATCTCACTGGCTTCTCATGAATTGCGGACTCCGGTTACAACGGTTTTGGGATTTGCTCAAACCCTGTTAACTCCTGGACTTATCATCAATGACACCAGACGCAACGATTATCTTAAAATAATCGAAAAAGAAGCAATCCGTCTTGGAAAGCTGATTGACGATCTTCTCAATATTTCCGCAATCGAAAAAGAACATAGCACGATGAATATGAAATGTGAATCTCTGAATCAGCTAGTACATGAAGCCATAGACAGTATGAATCCATCTGAGAACCAGGCTATCCATTTTGAAGATGATCATAAGGAATTGCAGGTGTATTGTAATAAAGATCAGATTATCCAGGTATTTATAATTATTATAGAAAATGCACTCCGATATGCTAACGATATCATAGTAAAGATTATGGAAGATACTTCTCATAGTCTTGTATCCATTCAAGATAATGGCCCTGGAATTCCCACCCATCTATTAAAAGTCATCTTTGAAAAATTTTACCGCGTTCAGGGAGAGCCCAAACCGGGAAAAGGAAGCGGCTTAGGATTGGCAATCGCTAAAGATATCATTACCGCTCATGGCGGACGGATATGGGCAGAATCAACTCCGGGTCAGGGAAGCACATTTCTTTTTACATTAAAGAAGTGCTGAGCTGATTATTCATAGTGTAGAGATTCCACCAGATCCATCGAAGCTGCACGACTGGCTGGATACCATCCGAAAAATATCCCTACCAGTACAGAAAATCCAAAACCTAAAAATATAGACCACCATGATACTGTCGCCGGAAGATTTACCACCTGAGAAACAAGCCAGGCCAGAACAAAACCTAAAAACATTCCAATTACACCTCCCACACAGGAAAGCACAATCGCTTCGATTAAAAACTGTCTAAGAATGTCTCTACGTTTTGCCCCTACTGCCCTTCTGATACCAATCTCCCTTGTTCTTTCAGAAACTGAAACCAGCATTATATTCATTATTCCTATTCCGCCAACTACCAGTGACAACACTGTCACTCCAATCATCAAGGCGAACACCCCGGATGTTATGTTCCGGTAAGTTTCCAAAAGCTGCTCAGCGGTATTAATACTAAAGTCATTTTCATCGGACGGCCTTACATTCCTTCTTCTTCTTAAAAGTGAAACGATTTCCTGGCGTGTCTTCTCGATGTGTTCCGGACTTTTCGGTTCAACAATTATGGTTACCGATTCTCTTCCTCGAATACTGACCGGACCGGAGATAAACTTGATGTATGCAGATATGGGAATGATAATGATGTTGTCCTGGTCATTACCGAATAATTCGCCTTTTGGCTGCAGAACAGCTATTACTTCAAACCGGTTTTGCCCAATAAGAATGGAGTTTCCAACAGGATCAACGGAGCCAAAGAGCTCTTCAGCCACGGTTTTTCCAATCAGAGAAACCTGACGGGTCTGGTTCAGATCGGTAGAGGTCAACTGCCTGCCGCTTTCGATTTTAAATTCTGTAATATATTGATATTCTGGAGTAGTACCCACTATCTCAACTCCATCGAGTACTTCACCGCTATAACGTACGGTGGCCATACCGGAGAGCATTGGCGCGACCCGTTGAGCAGATTGTACCTGCTGAGAGACTGCTTCAGCATCCTCGAGTGTCAGATTTTTCCTTCCCCTTGCTGCCTGCATTTCCTCTCTGCTTAAGATCCATCCACGCTTTTGCACGTAAAAGATGTTGGTACCAATAGATGAAAGCTGATTGGTAATTTTTCTGTTTAACCCATCGATTAAAGCCAGCATGCCTATTACAGTCATTACACCGATCATTACTCCGGTAGTGGTAAGAATAGAGCGCAGCTTATGGGATAAAATTGCTTTTAAGGCTAGTCTGACCGACTCCCAGATATTCATCAGGCGACCTTTTCATCATTTTCAATCAAACCATCTTTTATATGAATGATTCGTTGTGCATACAAAGCTACTTGAGGATCATGAGTAACCAGAATGATAGTTTTTCCTTTAAGGGAAAGTTCTTTAAAGATACTCATAATCTCTGCACCGGTCTTACTGTCAAGGTTTCCGGTTGGTTCATCGGCCAGGATAATAGGGGGATCATTTACCAGAGCACGGGCTATTGCTACCCTCTGACGTTCTCCTCCTGACATCTCCGAAGGCCGGTGATACATTCGATGCGACAGCTTTACGTCCTCGAGAGCCTTTCTGGCGATTTCAGAACGGAGGTCGGGTTTGATCCCTGCATATATCATTGGTAGTTCCACATTCTGTAATGCAGTTTCTGTTGTCAATAAATTGAAGGTCTGAAAAACAAAACCTATGCTTTGATTACGCACCTCAGCCAGTTGATCATCATTGAGTTCTGCCACAGGTATTCCGTTGAAAAGATATTCACCCCGGGTAGGTTTATCCAGACAACCGATAATATTCATCAGGGTCGATTTCCCTGAACCTGAAGGTCCCATGATTGAAGTGTACTCTCCTTCATTGATACAAAGAGAGATATGCTTAAGTGCATAAACTTCCACAGTACCCATCTTATAGCAACGGACTACATTTTGCATCTGAATGATCTTTTTTTCATTCACTTTCAACCCGCTCGCCATTCTTAAGCTCCCGTAGAGAATTAAACGGACCGGTAATTACCTGCTGCCCTGGTTGTAAACCGGATTTTATCTGTATATATTCCTCTCCTGCAACACCTGTAATTACCGGTACCAGTGAAGCAATTCCATCCTGAAGTACAAACACCGCTTCGGTCTGCTCTTTATCTTTAAGCCCGAAATTGCCGTTGCCGTTTTGGAATTTAGCAGAGAGCTGATCAACTGAACGGACAATTACTGATTGTATAGGGACCATTACTACGTTTTGAAGTTGAGCTGTGATTATTTCACTGGTAGCAGTCATTCCGGGTTTTAGTTCTGCAATGGTATCCTCTATAAGTATGCTGATATTATAACTGACAGTAGCATCCTGCTCATCATTCTGGTCTTCTGCTGCATAGCTGACCTCATGCACCACTCCTTTGAATCTTTTCTCAGGTAAAGCCTCAACTTCCACAACAGCTCTTTGTCCCATATTAACTTTCGCTATATCAGCCTCATCAACCTGACTCTCTACCTCCATTCTGGACAGATCTGCTATTACCATCAGTTTTGTTCCCGGGTTATCCAGTGTACCAGTAATTACATTCTCCCCTGGCTCAATGTTGATTTGAATCACAGTTCCTTCAATAGGAGAAGTTATTCTTGTCTTTTGAAGTTGCTCCAGAGTTTGATCAAGATTAGCCCTTGATTCCTTGAGCTGAGCCTGACTTAGGAGGTGATTGGTCCTTGCGGATTCGTATTCCTGTTTTGAGATCAAATTTGATTTGTATAGTTGTTCTGCCCGTTTCCACTGAGAGCGAGCCTGTTCAAGGTTTGCCTGAGCCACCTCCAGACCAGCCTGCGCCCTGCGTACCTGTGCCCGAAACTCCGATGGATCTATTTGCAGCAACAGATCTCCCTTTTTGACCTCCTGCCCCTCTTTTACCATCAATTGTTGAACGATACCATTTATAGAGGAAGATATCTGAACTTCTGTCAGTGGCCGAACAATTCCAGGAGCAGAGACTGTAGAAGTCAAGTCACCCCGAACAACTTCGGTTACTGTCACTTTCACAGCAGAAGGTTTTCTAAGAAAGAGCAGATATGCTAAAATTATTGCCAAAAGGATAAATATAGGAAGCACTATTTTTCTATCGGGTTTCATTTTTTACCATTCTCCCAGCAACTGAAGAATTCTTGCCCCGGCCAGGTGATAAGCAACAATTATCTGTACAGCCTGTTGCTGAGCTTTAATGAAAGTAACCTGGCTGGTAAGCAACTCTTCCGATGAAGCAGCACCAAGCCGGTACTGCTCCTGTCTCAACCGGAATTCTTCGGTGGCCTGTTCCATAAGCAGATTTACCATCGACAGTGCATCCCTGCTTGATTTCAGATCGCTGTAAGACTGATGCATCTGTTCTACTGCAGAGTTAATAGTGATTTCAAGATCTGCTGAAGAAGTTTTGATTTGCATTGATGATTCCTTGAACTGTCCATACCATCGTAAACCTTCAAAAACAGACAATCGAAGTTGTATTCCCAGACTCCAGAAATTTCTTAAATTGTTGAAGAATTGTGGTCCGGAATAACCGAAGGTAAAGAAACCATCAAGCGTTGGAATTTTCTGCAGCTTTATTGAAAGATGATTCTGCTTTTGAGCCTCTAATATGAGTTTAGCGGATTTAGCAGATGGATTTTTTTGGAAAAGCAATTTAATCAAAGAGTCCTCTGATGGGATTGCTGAGTTGGTGTCTGGAAATTTTAATGATGTATCGATGAAAAAAGGGGAGGAGATGCCTAAATAGTTGGCTAGATTTCTTCTTTTGTTTTCTATCGCTCCTTTTGCCTCTATCAGGTCTACTTTCAATTGCGATAAACCGGTTTGAATTCTTAAAAGTTCTGGTCTGCTGATTCCGCCCAGCCTGAATCGCTCAGTTGCGACCTTCACCTGTTCTGTACCCTGCGCTACCGATGCTTCGATAACTGTAGAATTTCGGTAAAGCTGAATAAGCTCGTAAAAGGCTTGTTTTACATTGTAGACCAACTCGGCTCTGGCAGCCAAAAAGCTGTACTCTGCAGCCCTGGAAACAGTACCATTCTGCTTTAATTGAACCCATGAAGAAGCATCTACAATGCTTTGACTAACAATCAGACTGAATTCAAAATTATCGTTAGTTACTATGTCGGTAATTTCAGGTTCTATGTAGGGATTAATCAATAGTTTATTATCAGAAGGCACTCTGGAGTATTCGGTAGAAAGCTGAACCTGAGGAAGTAAAGGGCTCAAAGCTCTATAAACACCACTAAGGGTCTGAAGCCGTTCACCAGTAGCTCTTCTGGAATAGGGGCTTTTATCCAGAGCGATTTTTATGCATTCCTCAAGATTCAGTTTCTTTCTAATACTTTGTCCATAAATAGCATTTTCTGTAAAAAGAGGTTGGAAAAAAAACAGACTAATGATCACAAGTAACTGTTTGTTTCTACTGCTATTCCACATATTGCAGGTAAACGCAATGGTTATGCCAGCGACAAAATGTTTTTTTTCTATATGGCATGTAGTTTGAAATTGGCATTTAAATTATTAATAAGAGAGATTCTTTTTATATATGAAAAACGAAAATCATGATTAATCTGGAAGTATTAACCCGAGTTGCAGGGATATTTCTTGAAACCAGTGGCATACTCGTAATTCTTGCTGCTACACTGTATTCGTTTGGTTTTGCACTTTATAGCTTGTTAGAAAGAACCAATAAAAGTGAAGTTTTCAGGACACTTCGGCAGACATTGGGAAGTGGTATACTTTTGGGACTGGAATTTCTGGTGGCTGGAGATATTATTCGCACGGTGGCTGTTGAACCAACTTTTGGTAGTGTAGCGGTTTTAGGTGCAATAGTTCTAATTAGAACTTTTCTCAGTTTTACTCTTCAAATGGAGATGAGCGGAAGGTGGCCATGGCAGAGGTAATTGCAGATCAGAAAGGGAGGGTGAGAATTTCGGAGCTTTAATTTAAAACCAGGATGGGCGGAACTATCCATAAGTAATAAAGATAAATTGATTGGGTCGATATTATGTCGCCAATGAAAAAAACAAATAATTTGCAAAAGGGATATATATCTTTTGTCCACTATTTTTTTTACAGAGAAAAATCCTGCATAAATCGAAAAAATAAAGTTTGTAGAAAATGAACAGAAGTGAAATCTTTAACGGAAACCTAACAAAAACTCTTCTGAAGATGCAATAATTTGCACATTAGAACCAGCGTGAGACCGGGAATAGATTTTCCAGCAATATTTTTAACCTAGCGATTTGGATCAAGAGCATCCCTTAATCCATCACCCACAAAATTAAAGGCCATCACTGCCAGAAAAATGAATATACCAGGAATCAAAATCCATGGATGATATCTTATATCCGATATATGCATTGCATCACTGAGCATATTGCCCCAACTGGCATAGGGATCCTGAATGCCAAGTCCAATCAGGCTCAAGGAAGATTCCCCCAGTATGTATGCGGGAATGGAAAG
>JAAYPC010000270.1 GCA_012519985.1 Fibrobacter sp. | reverse complement strand
GTATCTGAACTCCGGAAGGTATTCTTTTGGTATCGATGAATCCAGCAGAAGATCACTTAGTTTTTCCGGAGCATTCCATACTGGTTCGCCACTGTATAGAAGAATAGCAAAAGCGTTGTTATGTTTTTGCTTCATGGTTAAAGAGAAAATAGATATAAAAGGTAGATTTTACAAGAGGAGATAGGGAAAGAGAAAGCAGATTTTTCTGTTTTTGCTCCGAAAAGTGAATTTTCAGAGCCTTCCAATAATTGGCATATTACTGTAGATTTTCTTGCATATGAGTGCAGCGCGACTCTATTATCTGCTCAGTCGATAATCCGGTATAATGGATTTTGTTCGAATCTGTTTCACCATTAAACATGTTAATTGCAGTTTTTCCTCCGGTACCGATCCCTTTTTCGATAACTTTCTCAATTCCTTTTTCCACTTAAAACCACAATGGGAGAGAATCATGTTACGTTGTTTCTTTTTCTGAATTCCAAAGGGCTAATTTGAGTTGCTGTCTTGAATACGCGATTAAAATGAGAGATACTATTAAAGCCAACTGTCATTGCAATATCGATTACCAGGCGGTCAGTTTCCTGCAATAAGCGCTTTGCTTCATGAATTCGTATGGAAGTAAGGTACTGTTTAAAGCTCATCTTGAATACATCATTCATAATTTTCGCTATTTTTTTCTGTGACATCCCTATCGTTTCACCCATAGTTAAAATCGAGAGTTGAGGATCGGAAAAATTTTCAGCTAAATAGGCAGAGATCCGCTGTGCATCAATATCACGGTAGTTGCTTACTTCTTTTTTATCGTAAGTGATAATTATGTTGCTGTTTTTTGAAAAAGGTACGGTCTTGATGAGTATAAATGTTATTAATAATATAGTGATGATCACAATAGCTATTAATGTATAAATATTGGCACTTTTGGTCAGATAAATTTTAGAAATTGTAATGGTATCAATTACTCCGGTTTCAGCCGTTGCGCCACTTTCTATTTGCAGTGCTGTCACCTTCGAAAAATCGGTTGGAGCTACATCTTTCAAGGTGAGATTATTCTTCTGATACCACCATTCCGATTCAGTGAACTCTTTAAAAGGAATAGAAATCGTAACTGGAACAGAGTCGAGTATAAGATCCTTTTTAAGATATCGTTCACTTAGGGGGTCATCGATTTGTGAAACTGCTGTATCAAAAACTTTGAGGTAGACCTTGCAATCAAAAAGTCGTTTTGAAGAGATATGGATATTAAGATTATCAAAAGGGGTGCAATCCAGAAAATTTCCATTGCTGTCTTTTAAAGGAATTGCAATTCCGGCATAAGGAAAAGCAAAACCCGGTTTTAAGATATAGCTGAATTGAAGGCCGGTCGAGCATTTATCCATGGAAATTATTTCAGAATTTCCAGCATTATTGCTTTCTAAGCGATCATCGTAGATTGTTATTTGCCTGTTCTTGAAGTTAATCTCTTGAATTCTGCTGGATGATCTGATTAAAATTACACATAAAACAGCAATGATAATCCCTGGAATAAAAAGGAGTTTAATATTTAAATTTTTTCTTCCGATTTTTTGCATAATCAGTATAAATTCTACTCAAAAAATGATAATTGCCAGTTTTGCACACTTTATGGCTGTCTGCTGCAAAGATATATAATTAATAAATGCTTATTTTCTTCAAAATTCTAAAAATAACTCCAAACAATCAGCCAAAGGAATTTTATGAGCAGGCTTTTTTTATGTTTCCTAGGAGTAGTTCTCTTATTCAATTTTAGCGCAGATGCCAAAAATTACAAGGGAGCTGAACTTTACTCTACAAATCTGGTTAAATATGGGCGATTTGATATCCGCATGCGAACGATTAGCGGGAGCGGAACTATTTCCTCTTTTTTTCTTTATTACGACGATTCGTATAAGGGCCCCCCGGAGCCTTGGCGTGAAATCGATATAGAGGTATTAGGGAAAAGTGATAACGTTTTTCAATCAAACATTATCACTGGAAACGCAGATAATAAAACCACATCAGAAGAACTGCACACTTATAACAAACTATCAGAAGATTATCATACTTATACTCTTGAATGGACACCAGATTATATCGCCTGGTTTTTTGATGGTGAGGAAGTACGACGCAGTACAGACGCTCAGGTAACTGACTGCCAGCTAAAAGAGATGTCTTATAGATTCAACCTCTGGATCTCTGATGCACCAAGCTGGGCAGGACAGTTTAACCCATCGATACTCCCTGTTTATCAATATATAAACTGGATAAAGTATTCAAAATACACCCCTGGTTCTGGTCCCAACGGAACTAATTTCACCCCTGAGTGGGAGGATGATTTTAATAGTTTTGATTCAAGAAGGTGGGGTAAGGGTGATTGGACCTTTGATGGGAATCTGGTCGATTTTACGGGTGATAACATTGTGATTAAAGATGGATATTGTATTATCTGCTTAACAGACAACAACAAAACCGGATTTTCTGGTAAAGTACCCGAAGACAAGGGCGTTTCTATTAAAAATGATAAACAGAGGATCAAAAAGCCTTTCTCGACCGGTTATTCAAATCCTGTCGGATCTTACTTATTGACTCTTGATGGTAGGCGGTTACCTTTTAACCTGAATTTAAACGAGCGGTCCAAAAGCGGAGTATGGATTAAAAAAGAAAAAGATACATTTATACCGGTTCTGAGAATTAACTGAAAAATTGGTAAGTGACTTTGCAAAAATTGTTACCGCGTAGCATGCTTTAAAGTGGAAACAAATTTCCACAGCCAAATGCTTCCCCCCATCTCAAGAATTAATTTTTTTGGGATGGGTTTTTGGTACATTAGTGTAGATTCCGATTTCCTTTCGCATACGAGTACGCAACACTATGATCTGCTCAACCGACAATCCGGTATAAAGGGCTATTTTTGAATCAGTTTCACCAATTTTAATTCCTTTGGTATCGTTTAATTTTTTCACCATTGCAGTCTTCATAAAAGAGCTGAAAATGGGAAATGGAACACTTTTCACTTTCAAATTATCACTTGCCGAAAAACGGAACATGCTTTACACAAGTGCCAGATGATGTGTTCATCTTTATTGCATAACAGCCGGGAGCAACAGATTGAGTGTTCCATTGTATTTTGTGAGTTCCCATTCTCAAGGTGGAATTTAGAATTGATGCCACCTGCTGTCCCGATAAGTTGAAAACTTTTAATGATACATGTTCAGTAGAGTGTAAGGTCAAATTTATCTGAATATTGTGACTGTTACGGCAGAGTGTGAAATTATTAAGTAATCGGGTTTTTTCAGGAAATTTTTCATCAAACGATGCTACCACCTCATTAAGCGATTTGCGAAACGGAATACGAAGGCCCGTTAACTTCAAACCACTCAGCGGTAACCTTCGGCGCAAAGAGTACGAGTGAAACAAGAATGCAGAACTGTTGTAAATGATTCCTACTCATGAAACTCCTTTCCATAAGTATAAGATAGTTTTTTTACCAGGTAAGTAGAAGTTCTTACGTTTACTGTTTTAGCTCCGGTTATAGATAAGCAAATCCATACTTATTTTTTGCTATAATTCGGGAATAGAAAAATAATAATACCTGATTGGGAAATTGTTTAGGGGAAATCTCATCCTATTGCAGGTAACAATATGGTCCTCCCCTGGCAATTTCAGCGCATTCTCTTCTCAACCAAAATTCCCCGTTAAACATGGGATTAATCTAGACCCGGCCTGGCAGGCCTGTTGATTCTCTGGCAGAGCCCGGGTGGATTTCAAGTTGTATGCTGATAAGCCAAATTGGTATTTTTGCAGAATAATCATCCATAGTAACGATTTTTTTAGATCAGGAGAAGATGATGAAATCCACGAAATTACCGGACATGTTCATATTGCTGATTGCCTCTCTGGTGCTGTTTACCGGATGCGGAGGGGGGGCGGATAATTCAAAAACGGTTTCTGATCAGATATCTGGTGTGGATTATGAAGCGATTCAGAAAAAAGCGATGGAATTTGTGCCCAAAATCGGCAAAGCTGGTGGTGAAATGATTATTTCATCTATATCGGATCCAAAATCCTTCAACCCGATCACCTCCGGGGAATCATCCACCTCTGAATTTACTCAGTATATCTTTGAAGGTCTGGTAAAAGTAAATGGAGCCACCTTACGGCCTGAGCCTAATCTTGCAGAATCACTGGAAGTCTCTGATGATGGATTGATTTGGACTGCTCATATGAGAAAAGGCGTGCTGTGGTCAGATGGCACACCGATAAGCGCTTACGATGTCACTTTTACATTTAATGACATCATCTATAATAATTCCATTAATCCCTGTCCGGTCCGGGGTAATTTTATAATGGAAGGGAAAAAAATCAAAGTGGAAGCATTGGATAGCTCCAGGGTCCGTTTTACCCTTCCATACCCTTATGCTCCCTTTGCATATTCCCTTATGACTGAAATTTTACCACGGCATAGATTTCAGAAAAGCGTTCAAAATGGTACATTCACTACAGAACTGAGCATTCAGACTCCACCTGATCAGATTGTTGGAAGTGGTCCTTTTTTACTGGAGTCCTACATCTCATCTCAAAAAGTGGTTTTTAAGCGCAATCCTTATTATTGGAAGAAAGACAAAGAAGGCAACCAGCTTCCTTATCTCGATCGGATCATCTATAAAATCGTAGCTGATCAGAATGCCTCACTCTTATTGTTTCTTCAGGGAAAGGTTGATTTTCTGGAAGCAAAAGGGAACGACTACCCGGATCTCAAAAAAAATGAGGCTAAAGGAAATTACACCGTTTACCGTATGGGGCCTAACACAACCAGTAACTTTGTCTTTTTTAATCAGAATACCTTAACTGACTCCAAAGGGAAACCCTATGTGGATAAAGTCAAATATTCCTGGTTCAATAATAAAAATTTCCGCAAGGCAGTTGCCCACGCCTTTGATAAAGACAATATGATCCGCATCGTTATGAATGGATTGGGTTATCCTCAATGGTCACCTTTGACCCCATCGGAAGGGCTTTTCTACAACCCCGATGTTCCCAAATATCCATACGATCTGAAAAAATCCAAAGAACTGCTTGAAAATGAAGGTTTTATAGATAGAGATGGAGATGGTATCATCGAGGACAAAGATGGTAACAGGGTGGAGTTTTCTCTTATCACCAATAGTGAAAATAATGTCAGAGCCAAAATCGGGGAAATTATCCGCAAGGACCTGGAAACCATTGGAATAAAGGTACATTTTCAAATGGTCGAATTTAACAGCCTGGTTCAAAAAATTGACAATCCTCCTTATGACTGGGATGCTATTCTGCTGGGTTTTACCGGAGTAATCGATCCTCATTTCGGAATGAATGTCTGGCATTCTACCGGAGCAACTCATCTTTGGAACCCAATGCAGAAAAAACCAGCTACTCCCTGGGAAGCGCGTATAGACAGTTTGTTTGAAGCAGGGGTTAAAAGTATGGATGAACAGGAGCGTAAAAAAATCTATGGCGAATGGCAAACGATTGTCGCAGAGGAGTTGCCTTTGATCTATACGGTCATTCCTGAGGTGATTCTTTGCATGTCAAACAATTACGAAAACCTCAATCCTACTCTCAAAGGCGGTATGCTTCATAACATAGAGTATATCTTCAAAAAGTAAGAGGAATATGCGGGACGAAATTCTGCGAAGGGCATTGGTATCTGTACCCCAATTATTATTAATGTCTTTCATTACATTTCTGTTTATTGAGCTTGCCCCTGGAGATGTCCTTGCGAAATACCGCTTCGATCCCAGAGTCAACGCACAGATACTGAAGGAGATCGAATCCAAGTACCATTTTGATAAACCGGTTCTGGTTCAGTACGGGCACTGGTTGTGGAGGATGCTTCATTTTGATTTAGGATATTCGTTTTCGCGTGAAGCAAACGTGACCAGTGTGATAGCTGAGCGGCTCTTCAATACACTTCTGCTTTCTTTTGTTTCCATTCTCTTTACCTGGCTGATTGCAATTCCTCTGGGAATCTATGCTGCAGTGAAGCAGTACTCCTGGGGTGATCGCATAATGTCTTTCATATCCTATTTTGGAATGTCGCTTCCCAGCTTCTTTCTTGCCTTATTATTGATGTTTCTGATTCATGCAGGTCGCGATCTTCCGCTTCTTTCCATTATTCCTATCGAGGGGATGATCTCTGCAGATCATGAGAGTATGAATGCCTGGGGTAAATTTATGGACAGGGTACTGCACATGATTTTACCGGTAATAATTTTAACGATCAGTTCTCTTGCCGGTCTTCAGAGGATAAGCCGTGGAAATATGCTTGAAGAATTACGAAAACAGTACATAACAACTGCTCGTGCCAAGGGGCTTCCTGAAAATCGTATTATCTACAGGCATGCTTTGCGCAATGCCATTAATCCATTGATTACACTGTTTGGTTTCGAGTTTTCATCGCTGCTTAGCGGTGCTGCTCTTCTTGAAATAATTATTAACTGGCCCGGACTGGGGAGTTTACTTCTGGCTGCTGTAAGAGCGCAGGACACCTTTCTGGTGATGGGCAGCATGCTGATGGGTGGAGTGATGTTGATATTGGGAAATCTTATTGCAGATATTTTACTGGTGATTGCAGATCCGAGGGTACGCAGAGGATGAATCTTTTAAAAGACAACAGAGCCGCATCCAAATTTTTCGGGCATCCCCTGGCAATTCCCGGCCTCATAATTTTAGGTGTACTTTATTTTTTGATGATATTTGCCGAGTTTATTGCTCCTTATCATTTTGACAGCGGTGACCGGGCCAATTCCTATCAACCTCCCAGCCGTATCCGTTTTGTTCATGATGGCAAGTTTTC
>JAAYPC010000269.1 GCA_012519985.1 Fibrobacter sp. | reverse complement strand
TCCCGTTTCCTGTTTCGGATTTCGAGCTTCGGATTTCGAATTTTCCTTCTCCCGTTTCCTGTTTCGAATTTCGGAACTTTGTGATTTGAAATTTGTTTGTTATTTAATAATATCTGTTTAGATAGTTAGGTAGTTGCCAAAACTTATTTTATCCTATCTAAATCCTGAAATTAAAAAGCCATTTCTTTCCCGGAGGAGCCATTTATTATGAATCTGGACGCTGTAATCAGAAAAGTACCCGATTTCCCAAAACCTGGAATTCTTTTTTATGATGTTACCAGCATCTTTCTCAATCCGGATGCATTTAGATTTGTGGTTGATGAGATGGTGCGATGCTATAAAGATGTTCAGATTGATGGAATCATATCAATTGAAAGCAGAGGGTTTCTGTTAGGTGCCTGTTTCGCTTATAACAAAGGATTACCTCTGGTGCTGGCCAGAAAAAAAGGCAAGCTGCCGGGAAAAACCATCTCACAAAGCTATCTTCTTGAGTATGGCTCGGCAACTCTGGAGATTCATGAAGCAGATCTTATTCCGGGGAAACGCTGGTTGATAATAGATGATCTTATTGCCACCGGTGGAACACTTCAGGCAGTAGCCAACATGATCGAGAAAGTTGGAGCCAGTGTCGCAGGAATCTTCTCCATTATCGGACTTCCATTTCTGAATTACCATGAAAAAATTGGCAAATACGACCCCAAAACACTCATAAATTATCATAGTGAATAAATATGTTACAAAAATCAATCAAAGAAATATTGCTCCTGCCTCATGCAGGCGTAAATGTTACTGCTAATGGATGGGTGAGGACCCGTCGCGATGCGAAAGGGTTCTCTTTTCTGGAAATAAATGATGGATCATGTCTGGCTAATTTGCAGATCATTGCTCCTCAGAGCATGGACGGGTACCAGGATGTGCTGAAAATCAATACTGGTGCCAGTGTAACTGTCCAAGGAGTTCTTAAAGATTCTCCTGGAACAAAGCAGCGCTTTGAAGTGGAAGCTCAGTCAATTACTCTGCTCGGGGCTGCTCCCCCAGATTATCCACTCCAGAAAAAAAGGCATAGTTTCGAATATCTCAGAGAGATAGCTCATCTAAGACCAAGAACCAATTCCATTGGAGCAGTTTCAAGGTTGAGAAGTTCTTTGAGTTTTGCAATTCATACCTATTTTCAGGAACATGGTTTCTCCTATGTACACACACCCATAATCACAACCAGCGATTGTGAAGGTGCGGGTGCAATGTTCAGAGTATCTACTCTTGATCCGGAGAAGCTGCCGCGTACAGAAGATAATCAGATCGATTATACCAAAGACTTCTTTGGTAAACCCGCAAGTCTTACGGTAAGCGGTCAGTTGGAGGGTGAGATTTACGCTCTGGCTTTAGGAAGAATCTATACCTTCGGACCAACTTTCAGAGCAGAAAATTCCAACACACCAAGACATCTGGCGGAGTTCTGGATGGTGGAACCGGAAGTTGCATTCTTCAGATTGCAGGATGATATGGATCTGGCCGAGGATTTTGTCAGATATCTGGCCACATACTCACTGGATAAGTGCAGTGAAGACATTAAATTTTTCAACGACAGAATCGATAACCAGGTTATAGCCAGACTGGAGAATATCGCGAAAGAACCGTTTGTCAGGCTTACCTACACAGAAGCAATCGAGATTCTGGAAAAACAGAACAGCGAATTTGAATACAAAGTCCACTGGGGCAGCGATTTACAATCAGAACATGAACGTTATCTTACAGAAACCGTTTTTAAAAAGCCGGTAATAGTATTCGACTATCCTAAAGAGATAAAAGCGTTCTACATGCGGCTAAATGATGACAACAAAACGGTCAGGGCCATGGATGTTCTGGTGCCAAGAATCGGTGAGTTGATTGGTGGAAGTGAACGGGAAGAACGATACGATGTGCTGCTTGATAAAATTAAGCAACAGGGTCTCAAGGAAGAAGATTACTGGTGGTATCTGGAACTTCGCAAATACGGAAGTACACCACATGCGGGTTTCGGTCTGGGTTTTGAACGACTGCTTCTATTGGCTACTGGAATGCAGAATATTCGAGATGTGATTCCTTTCCCCAGATTCCCGGGAAATGCGGAGTTCTGAAAAAGCGTAAGCGTCTTAACTCTGCCCGCCTTCCATAGCAGACTACTGCGGCAGGCAAAGGGTAAACGCTTCGCGTTTAAAGAGAGTAATTTATTCAGTGGTCTTTTGTTTATTAATCATACACTGCTGACCAGTTTTACTTCTGCACCATTTTCACCAGATAGGTCCCAAAAGGCAAGGCAAAATCGGCCTGAAGATTGAATTTGCTTTTTGTAAGCGTACTGTATCTAAGCACTTTACCAGAAAGTGAATATACAGTAACAACTGTCTGAGTTCCTGCAACAGAATTCGGAACTGTGATTACCTGGTTGCTGAAAGCGGTAATCAGGCTGCTATGATGTTTCTTTAAAGGTGTATGCATCTTTGGTGCAACAGTACCAACAATAGGATCATTGTAGTAGATGATATTTGGCTTTTCTGGCGGCATTTTCATACCATCACCCAAAAAGAAACCCGGATGTGGAGGCTGGTTGTAAGCGACATTCTGCCATGCAATAGCCAGGCGATACTGACGATCATGCATCAGAGTGTAAAGCTTATGATTTGTAGGGATTGTAGTGGTAAAAATACGCAATTTACCATTGCAGCTAAAAATCACCTCTTCACGCCAGTCGCCAAAAAGATCCGCCGAAAGAACCGGCGTTGATTTTGTGCCGTTTATCGAACTACATCCGTTGGCTGTAAGAAGAGCACCTCCGCCATATTTACTTACCTTATTACCATCGAGTAACTCTCGCAACAGGTCTCCATCCCACCAGCACAGGAAATTGGCCGAACTGGGAGTCTGCCCGGCACTTTTATTTTTACAGCTTCGAAGATCGGGAGTTCCACCCCAGCATTCCATCCCTGCATGAGCGGCAGTCAGATCAGCAGCCACACCTCTCATCACATCCTGCATTTCGGCTCCACCCCACAAAAGCTCACCAGTCTTTGCATCAAGAAGAGTGTATCCAAACCTTCCGGCTGTTCCATTTTTGTTTTCGTGGATAGACCAATACTCCAGGCCCGGTCGTTCGGGGTCGATATCACATAAATGCCCAGCATCACCATGGCCCTGGCCACTGTTCCATAACCCCTTGCCATTATCATCGATACAGCATGCACCATAAACAATCTCATCTTTTCCGTCCTGATCAACATCACCTACGGCAAGGCTGTGATTTCCCTGTCCGGCATATTGGGTGTAACCCTTGTCAGAGTCGAAAAACCACCTTTCTGTCAGCTTCCCATCACGCCAATCGAGCGCCCAGAGTGTTGTTCGTGGTGTATAATAACCCCGACATGTTATAACAGATGGTCTGACACCATCAAGATAGGCAACCGCTGCAAGGAATCGATCACTTCGGTTTCCATAGTTGTCACCCCAGTTTCCACTTCGGTTTGGTTTATAGTCCACTGTAACCAGCTCAGATCCATCTTTACCACTGAAAATGGTATAATACTCAGGGCCATCCATAATTCTGCCGCTTGTACTGTTCCGGTAACTTCTGCTATGATCTGCGGCTGCTGCAGGTCCGGTCTTGAGAAAACTGCCAGTACCGTCTTTTGTTCCAGGAGCCGTTTTACAAGCAATCTCCGCAATCCCATCACCATCGAGATCATAGACCATAAATTGAGTGTAGTGAGCCCCTTCACGAATGTTTACTCCCAGATCGATCTTCCACAGAAGTGTTCCGTCCAGTTTATAGGCGGAGAGTTTTGGTTCACCGGTTACTCCGTCGTGGGCATTATCCTGGGGATTTTTTTCTTCTTTAAGAACAATTTCATAGATTCCATCACCATCAAGGTCTCCACAACTGGCATCACCCGCAGTATATCCGGAGGCGTTTTGAAGCGATATTTCGATATAATTGTTATCCATGGTGAGTTCTACCTTATTAGCTTTCAACTCGATCCCGTTCACGACTGCTCTGACCGAATATTCACCTGTTCCGCCACTTTTGTCCTCATAGCAGGTGGCGTTCGTTATCGGTTGACTGTTAAGCTTCTGGGAGCCCTTGTAAACATTGAAAGCCGTTTCGTAATCTTCATGACCCAGGAGGCGCCAACTGAGAAAGTATCCGTTAGCCGTCTTTACTGCAATAAGACCACGGCTGAGATTTTCCATGTACGATTGGGCCTTAACAGGTACCGATGTCATTGTCATTACTAAAGATATTATGATTAATCTCAAATTGTGGCCTGAGAGCATATCTCCTCCTGGATTATAATTACATTTGAAGATAAAATATTCTAATTTTCTGATAATATCTACACTTAATTCAGGATGGAAACAGGGGGCGATACCTGGACGCAAATGTTACTTATCATCAGGTGCTTATATTTTTACCGTGAGCCCTGTATAACATAAACGCCAGTTGGATGCTGAAATCCACCCTGAATCTGCTTAATTCCTAATGGATTAAAAACTGCTGTTCCCCGGGAAACAGTGCTGATTCCGATCCCATTTATTATAAGAAAGGTATTATTTCCAGTGAACCGATAGGGTTTCATAAGTTTGTTCTCAAAAGCAACTCCGGTAGGATTTACTGCCGGAACTCCGGTACTGGTTCTGACAACTTTCTTAATTGTCCCATCATCGTTATAATTGAGAAGGTCTATACATACAGATCTTCTGTAGGTTCCACCACCTGGCAGTCCTGCATTATGATAAATGAAATACCAGTTTCCTTTGAACTCTATAATTGCCTGATGATTGGTTTCTGAATTTTCCAGCAGATCATTAATTACACCTCTGTAGGTCCAGTTGACCAGATCTGCAGAGGAAAAAACATACCAGTCCCGCATCAGAAACGTTGTGCCATTCTGGCTCTGTTCATCATGGCCGGTAAATATGTAAAGTGTATCATTGTAAACCAAAGCACATGGATCAGCAGTGTACAACCCCTTAAACAATGGATTACCACTGTACTGCGGCACTTGAGCGCACAAATGAAAAGATGAGAACAAGAGCAGTGTTCTGATAAGGTACAGACTGCAGAAATGCCGGTTCATAAAAGATTATCCTTCTGTTATTTAATTACCAAAGGGTAGCTAATGCCAGGCATGTATAAGCTTTTCATATCTTTTCCCGGTGTCCTTTTCTTCAAGAACAAAAAGATAAACACCGCGACCTGCAGAAGCGGTATTGAGTTTCAGATGGTTGATACCAGGTTTGATCCTCTGGGTGACTGCCGGTAAGATCGTTTGACCACAAAGATTGTACAATTGATAGCTGATTGTGGTCTCTTTGGACATATAACAGGAGATCAATCCATTAGAAAACCTCAGATTCAAATTCTTAATCTGCGGTTTCACTGTTTCTTTCGACTGAATAGCGCAATCATGAAGGTGCTTATCGGAAAATGCGATGAGATCCAGATTCGGTCCGCCTTCATTACTTAATGAAGTAAAAGTGATCAGGTTATTACCTTTCAATAGTTTTAATGCGATCCTGACACTTTTCCAATCTGTCCATGAAGATCCTGGTGGAAAAAAAATTGAATCTATCTGAACCGTGTCGTTAACAGAAACAGACAGTATCCTATCTGTGGAACTGCCATTTGCATAACGGAGAATAAGTGAAAAATCGGAACTGATATCGGAGCACAGAGATATTGTTACAGCAGAACCTTTTTCATTGGTCATGTTTAAATATCCTCTTCCAATGAACCCGTCATTGGTATTTTCAAAAACACCATCAAACTCCAATGCATCTTCACCCTGAAGTAATCCGCTGCAGGATACTAAGCCGGTCTTGCCACCTGCACAAATTCCGCAGGTGTCCACAAAAGCACTTCCTCCCCAGTCGCCGTTACAATCCTGTTGGCAGGGCTTTTTATCGGTTGTCCCGCTGACACAGACACCGCAATTGTCGATATAGGCAGAACCGCCTTTTACTCCGGCACAATCTTTGGCAGTATCAGGAGTGCAGGGGTCAAAATCAGTATTCACTACCGGCCAGCCATCCTGCCATAAAAGTGTGCTGATTTTAAGCTTTGACACACCATTCTGTGATGCATCATAATAATGATAAGACATATATTCTTTGCCGTTTTCAGAAAAGAAACCGAAATGACCAGGCCCGATAAAGCGGCCTTCGGTTTTTAGAATCGTAGTGCCACCACCATTACTGGTTCGATTGCCATTTTTGTCAAGATAAGGACCGGTTGGGGTAGGGTATCTGCCCACATTTATGTAGTAAGTGCTGTTTACACCATCGCAGCATTTTCCCCGGTTAAAAAACAGATAATAATAGTCTCCGTGATGGATGATACTGGCAGCTTCAGGATCGTTATTCGCCAGGTAATGAAGAGCATTTCTGTTGATGGGTTTTCCTGTGGTGGAATCTATTTCTGTCATCACAATACCCGACCAGAAAGAGCCGTAAACCATCCACACCTTTCCATCATGACGAATAATAGCAGGATCTATGGCATTATGGTCGGAGGAATTGTTTGTGTAAACCACCATTCCTTCATCGTTCCATTGAGGATTGCTCAAAGAAGGAGAAGTTGCCAGACCGATTGCGGATTGACGGGACCCGAAGCTTGAACAGGAGTAATAAACATGCCACCGGTTGTTCATGTAGAAGACATCAGGAGCCCAGAAGTGACCGTTAAAAGAGGACACGTAACTGGTAATCCACTGAGGAAAACCGGATGGGAAAATTTTACCAGCCCGATGCCAGGTACAAAGGTCGGTGGAATATGCGTACTCAACTCCGTTACTGGTATAAAAGGTGTAGTAGCGGTCATTTTCTTTTACTATGGTAGAGGGATCGTGTACCCCGTAATCTTTCTGGGCAAATACCGACACAAAGCATGTGAAAACGCTTAAAAAAAACGGATTTAAAATCGTTTTCAAGGAATAGCGCCTCTTGTTTAAATCCAAAGAATAATAATGGTTTACCAACATTCCTTTTTTGTTAATATAGCACAGTTTAATGAGTGGTATAAGATAAAAATGAGGATTTAACCTGCTCCTAAATTCCCAAAGGGGGACTTTGGGAGCCATCAATATTACTGGATAAATTTAATTTCAGGGGTTTAGTTCATTTCCGTGAGCCTTTAAAGAGGATTAGAGAACTTTTCTCCTGATTCCCACTTTTAACCTCTGAACCTCTTAAAAGTTTGCTACGGTGAATTAAATTATGGCCTGTCGGACTACATTACTGTTTTTTCCTGTTGAATTAAATTTCTGGCTTGGTGAGTAACCAATTTAAGCTTGATGAATTACTTTTTTTGACCTGCTAAATAAAGATATCGGCTTGGTGAATTA
>JAAYPC010000268.1 GCA_012519985.1 Fibrobacter sp. | reverse complement strand
CTTATAAAAAGAGTAACATTCTTCCAGCTATGAGACTTGTTATCCAACTGCACATGCAACTCTTTTTTAATCTCTTCAATCTCCCTGGAATCACAGCTTTTTTCCAACCTCTCACCAAGTGACAAGCGCCCCGTTCCACCGGTCTTCCTGAACCAGAACTCAATATCAGAACTTTTGAAAATCCGGGGATTGTTTTCAGTCACCTTGTCAAAGCTTATTTTCATCCCATCGATCTGCCCTATCTGCTCTTCCAGAGACTCAGGCGTCCAGTTGACCAGATGATCAGATGGATCATTGAAAAGCTCTGATTCTGCTGCTATCAGCTTTTCCATTAAAGAAACATCCATCCTTTTGCGGTTTAAAAGCTCTGACAGACGCTGTCCTTCCGAGTAAACCGTTTCGGCCAGAACTATCTTGCCCTTTTTATTCAAAAGTTTCACTATACGATCAAAAAGGTCCTTTTTCTTTTCTCTTCCGGCAAGAACAGCGCGGCCTATTATTCTGTCGAATTTAACATTTTCACCTGCAGTTTTCTTCAGATCCGTATCAAAGGAGTGCCAGTCGGTAAGTACCAGTTGAGGTCGTTCCAGAGGATTAAAACGTTCTATTAGCTTGGACATTGTTGAAAATGATTTCTGATCATGCACAAGAGCCCATACACCGCCATCAGGAGTACATCTTGCTGCTTCCAGTGTCAACAGCCCGCTTCCGGTATTCAGATCCAGCACCAGATCGGTGCGGGAAAGCTCAGCCACCGACATTATTTTCTCTCTTATTCTGCCAAGCTGCTCTGCACTGTTTCCATGAGTCCTCTGTACCCACTGCCCTTTGCCACTGCTTTTTTCAGGTGCAAAGAGAGCAGAAGAATCATTTTCATCAAGAATCGCTTCCAGCTGCGCCTCTCTCAAACGGCAAACCCTCTCCCCTATGGATTTTTCGTATCCCTGGTCAGAAGGCTGATAAAACAGTTTTCCCTGTAAAGATGAAGGCAGATACTGCTGAGCTACCCAATGGTCCCTGTAAGCGTGAGGGTAGAGATACCCTGCCCCATGACCAAATCCCTGACCATCCCGGTTTGCATCACGCAAATGGTTTGGAACTTCTTCAGTTGCCTCAGTTTCCACCAGTTTCAGTGCATCAAAAAAGCCCAATGAAGAGTTGCTCTTTGGAGCAGTAGCCAGATAAAGGCACGCATGTGCCAAATGATATCTTCCCTCAGGCATTCCTACATAATCAAAGGCATTGGCAGCATTGACAACAACCCCCAAAGCATGTGGATCAGCCAGCCCGACATCTTCACAAGCCAGTATCAACATTCTTCGGAAAATAAACCTGGGGTCCTCACCTGCATACAGCATTTTTGACATCCAATACAGTGCCGCATCCGGATCAGAACCCCTTATCGATTTGATAAATGCAGAGATGGTATCATAGTGCACATCACCATCCTTATCATAGAGAACCGCTCTCTGCTGAATCGATTCTTCTGCTATTTTACGATTAATATGGATTACCTGTTCACTGTCGGGTGCGGTTGTTTCCACAGCCAGCTCCAGTGCATTGAGCACCCCGCGGGCATCACCATTGGCAACTTTTACCAGATGATCCAGTGCATCTTCGTCAATTTGAACCGATCTATTCCCATACCCTCTTTCTTTATCTGAAAGAGCCTGCATTGCAATTGCCCTGAGATCATCTTCTGTTAATGTCTTCAGTTGAAATATGCGTGATCTGGAAACAAGTGCCTTGTTTACTTCAAAATAGGGATTCTCTGTAGTTGCTCCGATTAAAATGATAATTCCGTTCTCAACATGCGGAAGAAGCGCATCCTGCTGAGACTTATTGAACCGATGCACCTCATCGACAAAAAGTATCGTCCTTTTTCCGTAAAGGTTCAACGTCTTCTGCGCATTGTCGATCGCTTCCCGGATCTCCTTTACCCCTGCCAGCACCGCATTGATGGAAAGAAACTGAGCCCTGGTGGTGTTGGCAATTATTCTGGCAAGAGTAGTCTTTCCGGTTCCTGGTGGGCCATAAAAAATGAGACTGGATAGCTGATCTATCTGTATTGCCCTCCGAAGCAGTCTTCCTTCTCCAATTATATGCTGCTGTCCGATATACTCTTCGAGGGTCCGCGGACGCATTCTATCTGCCAGCGGAGCCAGCCTCTTGAGCAAATCTTCACCATTTTTCTTGAACAAATCCATTT
>JAAYPC010000267.1 GCA_012519985.1 Fibrobacter sp. | reverse complement strand
TAATCTTTTTTGCAAGAATGGAATTAAAATGCTGCATGGCAAGGGAGATGGACTGCTTATTGGACTGAAGCACCATGTGGTACTGGTTTAAGGAGATGGAAAATGCATGACAGGAGAAATCGTATTTCTTTAGGCTTTTTTGTAACTGTTTTAGAAAGAAGGTTTTAATCTCATCTTTTTTAAATATTTGGAGCTCCTGAACACCTTTTGAGTAGACCTGATAGATAACGCCAGGGGCGACGATTCTGGGTTTTGTGCTCATGGAATTCTCCTTTGTTGAAGATTTGAATTTAGGAGAATGAGAATTGCAATTTTCATTCCAGCAATATTCCCCAGAGATGATATTTTTACAGTTCATAAAATCATCTCTGGGGTGACAGAATCCGGAAAAGCAACTCCTGTTCCAAAAAAAGATTCTTTCAACTCTCAGAAACCAATGAAAATGATCACCAAAATATCAGTTTCAATTCGAAATGAATAACGCCGGGTGAAGCATCCTCCGTTTTTTAACAGGCACAACAAAAGAAAACTATTAACGTGGAAATCACATTCTGCTCTTCAATTTTTAAAGAACAATTAAGAATAGCCGGAAAATATCTTTGGCTTTTTGCTTAAAAAATCAGATCTTTTATCTTTCCTCTGAGCAGAAACCAATACTAAAAGGAAACATCACGGATACAATTATGAATTACTACATCGTCTATTTTTTCTTTTCATTATCCTTTTTTATTCTTAATCCTCTCTATCTTCTCAGAGAACTTCTGATAATCTTATAATTCCTCCCTGAACAATTAAGAATATATCCACCATTCGAAATAGCATTAATATCAATCACGTTTCCATAACCGGATCTGATCTGTCTGCCGGCATAGTCTGATATCCGCCAATCAGCTCTTTGCCGAAGATAAATAGTCTTACTGGACATGACTACATCGGGTGATGATCTGCAAACCGTTCTTGCCAAAGATATCGAAGTCTCTTCACCCAGAAGATTGGTATTACTAAACCGAACCTGATAAGGCCATTGCTCATCATTACTATTATCGTCATCCCAGCCATGTTTCCAGTGTTCCTGTGGCGCTCCCGAAACTACCAACCATAGTCTGGAGCAATCTGAGGGGCAATCAAAAGAGAGAGACTGATCAGGACAATCCCCGTTGATTACATTTGCTACTCCCATATCACTATACTTTCTGGTACCATCCTTGAGAAGAGCAACAAATCCAAACCGCCACCCTCCCTTGTCGGTTTTCAGAGCCCTGAAACCACTTGCTCCAGCCTTTCCCTTGAAGAGAACCGATATCTTTTTGGCCAGAAAAGGAGGATTGAGTTTAATACAGTTATATCCATAATTTTCAATACACACTGATGGATCTATCTGCCAGAAACCATCCAATGTCAGATTCATCTTCACCTGAGCCCTGCTGTCAATGTACTTTTCACCATAAGATCTTATCTCCGGAATGTCCCAGGTCGTAAGAAGGGCTGCATGCTCGAATATCTCATCATTGAATTGCTCTTGTGATAGTGAATTAAGTCTTTTATAAGTTTCCACCGGATCTTCAGGAAAAAGAGATTCTTTCCAGATTCTACCAATAAATTCCCTGCCGTGCTTATATGTCCAGTAATCAGGAAGAAAATAATTGGCATAACGCGGAGTTTCGTGCAATATATGCAGATGATTACTCTTTATGTATTCACGAAAGTCATTTTCTGTAAATTGCTTTTCAGGATAAACCTTAAAAGACATCCATTGAGCACATTGTTCCCAGAATCCATTCCCACCCTGACCATTTTCTGCCAATCCATACCGAAAACCCCCTTTTCCATCGCAGCCGGTTATGTACTGAAAACAATGTCCGATTTCATGAGCGACTACATTACCAATATTTGCCGCAGCAGGATTTACTCTCAAGGACCCCACCTTATCATCCTCACCAGAACCATTGGCAGTCCATTCCGAACTATAAACCAGGAATATCAGAAGTTTATAATCATCGGTCACCGATGATCCCTTTACTGCAAACTTTAAGGTATCAAGATAGAAAGAGTAGCTTTTCTCTGCTACTTGCAAAAGTGTGTTTAAATTTACCTTGTAACTTCCAGATGCAGTTGAAGGATCATTTCCAAACCCAGCTTCCCAAAAAACTGCAATATTATCCGATTCCTTACTCCTTGAATAACACCATTGACTGGAAGAGTTATTCAGGTCCTTAGTACTGGTAATCGATCTGGGAACATAGACGGTTTTCTGTGCTGTAACATAAGAGCTAAGGCAAATGAGTAATATAGGAAATAGAATTTTTTGCATGAAATGATCCCTGTTTGATGGTTATTCACTGGCAATTGCAGCTTTTCATAATATTAATATAAGGAAAAAATGCCTGATAAAAAAAGAAGAACCATCCCTCTCTTCACTCATTACTTCGCATTTCCCTCCTCAGCATCACAAAACGGGAAGTTTCTAATTTTACCACTCTTTTTCAATGACTTAAGATGTTTTTCCTATACATTAAAGAAACTGAAATTTAATCTTAATGATGGGTAATGATGTCAGGCCAGCCTTAATCCCGCTATTCTGCAGAAAATCATACATTTAATGCTCAAGTCTATAATTCCTTCCTACTTTTCCTCAAGGAGGTTGCGAATTGATTTATTCCCTTCCTATTCAGTACCTTAAGCGGTTATTACTTTATATTTGGTAGAAAAACGATCTTTCTGCTTTTAAGTACTGCTTCTGAAGGTAGACTTGACTGCACGAATCAACTAAAATAAAATTTAAGTTTCAGGTTTATCAGCAGACCATTTAAAACTAAACCATGTATGTTTCACCGGTTTGTATTAATTTATAAGTTATTTTCTATAGCTTGCTCTAAGTGCATTTTCACCCGTTGGAGTAAAAACATGAAATCTTCTTTCATATTTATATCCGTAACCTGCTTGCTTTTTTGCCTGTGTTCAAAGAATCCGACCGGCCCATCAACAATACTAAAATACCAGCAAACAATGGAAGCAATTATGCCTCTGGTTGAAAATTACAGAGGCCTTAATTTTCTTCGCGATGTACATTTAGCAACTATGAGCCGTAGTCAGTATGCTGCTTCCAGATATTCCAGCATATCTGAAGCTATCAATCTCTATTCTATCGAGCTGAAACAACTCGGTTTTATCCCCGAAGACATGGATGACTTCGGTCAGGCAGTAGATTCCTATAATGAGAACTTTGCTGCTGCATTCTATGTATCTGGTACGGACTCTATCTATGTGATAAATCCGGAAAATTACATGGACGTCGAATTTGAATTCTATATCGCTCATGAGTTAACTCATGCACTTCAAGAACAGCACTTCAATCCTTTTACCTCTTATATTCTTCCATCCATTTCACAATCTGCTTCCAACAGCGACTTTTATCTTTCGCAATTAAGCGTTATTGAAGGTGATGCCAGCCTTTCCGGTTATCTTTATTTTATAAATCAATTTACAATTATGACAGAACAGAACCTGATAGACACATTTTTCAATGAATCTGAACGCTTTTATCAAAGTATCGATAGTATGGGAGATCTCAAGTTTTTGGAAACTACCCAGAGTTTCCCATATTTTGTGGGGGAATATTTCATCGGAAAAAAGAAAATTACTCAAGGGTGGGAAGCAGTTAACAAACTTTACCACTCTAACAGGGTAAACTCCACAGCCGAAATAATCACGGGCAAACCTGTTTCTTTAATTTCTTTCGATTTCAGTAAATTTATTCCGGTTATGCTTGAAGACACCAGAAAATTGCGATTCGCAGATGATGACACACACGGACCGGTTATGTTGATGGCTCTATTAAGTGAATATACTGATGTAAGCCATTGCAAAAACGCATTTGGCTGGCGTGGAGACAGGATCGTTTATACACTGAAAGATAATGATAAATATGGCTCTTTTGTCTGGGCTTTAGAATTTCAAACCAATGAAGATGCTAAGTATATGATGAATGCGTTCGATAAACTGCTTTCCAATCGTCGGCTTTCCAATACAAGTCCCCAAAAAACCGATTCCACAGACATGATCACCTTCACTCATCCGGGTATAACTACTACTCTTTATAATTTGGGTACAACCCTTCTCTGGGTGGAAAATGTGTCGAATCCTACAGAAATTGCAGGATTGTTTGTGTCTGAGCCTCTTGCGAAGAGTTCTTCTAAGCAGCAAAATTATTCCACTTTATCAAAAGAGGAAAAATGGAAACTGTTCAGAAAACACATTACTGAGAATCAACCTAGGCTGATAAAGGATTTCTGAAATCTCGCCGTTAATTAAATTTCACCAGCATCAGCCTTGATTTAACAAAAGAACACTGTATTATATCAAGTTCTTAAAACGAAGCTTATTCAATGATGGTTTTACAGCAATCAGCAATTGTGGTCAATTTGCTGGTGAAAGATGACGAATAATTTTACAAGGATTACCTGCTGCAAAAACATCGGATGGAATATCCTTAACAACAACACTGCCTGCTCCGATAACACTACGATCTCCAATGGTAACACCCGGTGCAATAACCGCACTTCCTCCTATCCATACATCTTCACCAATTACAATCGGTTTTGCCAGCTCCAGACCGGATGCTCTCTGGTTGTGATCCATAGGATGGGTAGCCGAATAAACCTGAACATTTGGTCCTAAAAGAGTCCTGCTTCCTATTTTCACCTCCATTACATCGAGGATAACGCAGTTAAAATTCAGAAAAACATTATCCCCAATTTTGATATTATACCCATAATCACAGTAAAAAGGAGGTTGAAGCCATAGATTCACTCCGCAATCTGGTATCAATGTTTTCAATATTGCTTTTCTTTTTTCCACCTGATCTTCTCTGGTATCGTTTAATTCCTTTAATAGCAGCCTTGCTTTCAATCTCTCATCACAAAGCTGCTTATCACGAGGATCATATAACTCACCGGACAGCATCTTCTCTTTTTCAGTTTTCATTACAGTTCTCCTTGGATCTGATTGCCAACGATTGTCACTATCGTTCTTTAAGCGCCATTTTAAATTGTATCGCTTTGATTGAAGTCAATCACATAGATCATTCTTTATTTCATTCTTGAAGAAAAACAATTCTGCAAAATTTACGAAGATGAACTCAGGTTATCTTTTCCCCGGAGGAAAATCTTGAATTCCTTAACGATGTAACTCTGGGGCACAGCCGCCAATACCCCCGGATAACAGGACCAGGAATTTTCATGCCTATATAAATGTAATAAAGGGTAGGTAAAACGGTTTTGCGAACCGGAAAAATCAGTTCGTGGCTAAAAATCCCGGCCTTTCGTCCACTTCATCCAATAAAACTTAACCAACTGCTTCAGAAAAAGCACATATTCCTTGCTATCCAACTTACTGATACTATGCTCTCTGGTCCGAAAACGAAACGGAATCTCCCTTACTTTTTTATAACTACCTTTCACCAGTATCTCCAGCAGAATTTTATAACCCGGTGATGTAAGTTTCATATTATTGAGCACTTCCCGTCTCAATACAAAGTATCCGGATAAAGGATCTGAGACTTTGGTGAGATTACCAGCCAGCCATACCCCCACTTTGGAAATTATTTTTCGGTCAATCCGCCAATTCTCAACAGAACTTCCTTCATTAAAACGACTTCCAATCACTATATCATAAGCGGTTAATGAACGAATCATCTCTGCGAGGATAATCGGGTCGTGGCTCAGGTCCGCATCCATCACCCCCAGATATTCTCGTTCGGACCGGTAGAATCCTTCCATAACAGCGCTGCCTAAACCCTCTTTACCTTTTCGATGAATGACCTTTATTGGATATG
>JAAYPC010000266.1 GCA_012519985.1 Fibrobacter sp. | reverse complement strand
TAATCTTTTTTGCAAGAATGGAATTAAAATGCTGCATGGCAAGGGAGATGGACTGCTTATTGGACTGAAGCACCATGTGGTACTGGTTTAAGGAGATGGAAAATGCATGACAGGAGAAATCGTATTTTTTTAGGCTTTTTTGTAACTGTTTTAGAAAGAAGGTTTTAATCTCATCTTTTTTGAATATTTGGAGCTCCTGAACACCTTTTGAGTAAACCTGATAGATAACGCCAGGAGCGACGATTCTGGGTTTTGTACTCATGGATGTGTACTCCTTTTCGAGGTGAATTTGGGAAATAAAGCTGCAATTATTATTCCAAGTGCTTACCCCAGAGATGAGCCTTTTACAAATTAAGAAATCATCTCTGGGGGATTGCTCCGACCAAGAAAAAAAGAACCAGAGTAAAAACAAAAACGCAGATCAGAAAATCAATGCCATAATCAATAAATCGACCAGCCCACCTCTATCCCCTAAAACCGGAAATGGCATTTCCGTAATTTAAAACATATAATAAGATATACTTAAAACATTGACTATACTGCTTTCCCAATTAACCTCTGATGCAAACCAGGGGGAGGTTCGATGAAAAACCAAAACGGCTCTGCTCTAATAACTGTTCTGATTATTGGGATAATTGGGATCATAATGAGCAGTATAATGTTTAAATCAACCCGCGTTTCCATAAATCGTACCGCAGATCGCAGAATCGATGTCACCCTGCTTAATATCGCAGAAGCAGGGAATGAACATGCTCTGTCAATCCTGAAATCCGGCCAGATAAGCCCGGTGGCCAATTCAAAAATAAAGATCGTAGAAGATTCTGAATTCAATGGAGGAGCATACACTGTCTGTTGCTCCTCTGTGAGCGCATTGGATACTCTGTGGCTCTTTTCAGATGCAGTTTATAATAACAGGAGAAAATCGGTATTGACCACCTATGCGGTCTCCTGGGCTTCTTCTGTCGAGGATGCTTATAATAAAGCAATCGCTGTGGGTGGATCGATCACCTGGTCTGGAAGCGGATGGCTGAATGCTGGAACTGCAGTTGTGCATTGCAATAAAACTTTTTCCATCAACGGTTCAAGCGAGATCACTGCTTTTATTGTTGCTTGTGCAGGGATGGAAAAAAAAGGCTCCTGTTTTATTTACGGCGATGTCTGGACTCCCTGGATCACCGAAAACGGTAGCGGAAGAATAACCGGTACTAAAAATTTGGGGCCTATAGATACCATACGCATTCCTGTTATAAACACTACTCCATATTATGAGCATGCAATGGCTAATGGTCAGGTCTACTCTGATAAACATTTGAGCGGGTCTGCTTCCCACCATGTTCCAGGCGGTGTGATGTGGGTAAATGGTGATTTTAAGCGTAGCGGTTCAGGAGATTTCTATGGTTGTATCATCGCTACAGGTAACATAGACATTTCCGGGAGCGGTGATTATTATAAGGTACAGAATTATCCTGTAGCTCTCAGCATAAATGGCAAGATTGATTTCAGCGGTAGCGGTAAAGTTCACGGATTGCTTTTTGCTATGAACGGGGATTTTGAGAAGACTGGAAGTGGCAATGTCACTGGTTCGATTATCTGCAAAGGAAACTTCAGAAAAAGCGGCGGCTGGGATTTTTTAACCTATGAGAAATCGGTTCCTCAGGCTCCCGGTTCCTCAGGCAATATCTTCACTCTGATAAGTTGGCGAGAAAAATAGAGGTGCGTATCTCTTTCTATGAAGGATTTCAAGGCAAGAGGAGCGTTGCCGGGCCACAAACCCCAGAGGTAAATTTATGAACTGTAAACGTTTTATCTCTGGGGCAATTGAATATGCCCGACTGCCAACAAACCCGCAGTCAGTTCAGAAAAACATCCTTTCACTAATATCATCACTGAACAAGCATCAGTTTCCTATGAATCCCATCTTCCCCTCTTACCAAATAAACATTACCCGGTTTCAGTGCAGCCCCAGATGCTCCTTTTATTTGAGAACCCATTCTTTTTACAAGCTTTCCATCAAGAGAATAGACTCTGTCTGCTGCTGATAAAGAAAAACGGGCGCGGGATTGTAAGAGCGGATCCGATTTCTTCTTTGCAGTAATAGTTTCATAATCATAAAAGGTACCCACAATTCGGGTGTTGAAAATCTGTGCTGTACTGTAGGTTCCTCTGAACCACAACAGTGCTTCCTTCCCATTTTTCCATTTGGGTACCACTGGCCTGAAGTTGTCTTCTGTTGAATTGGCGGTTACTGCTTCCCATCGCCATGTCTGGCCATTGTCAGTAGTAGTACCTCTCCAGATTTCCCGTTTGCCAGCTCTACTGTTGTCATCGCCTGGGTTAAAAGGTGAGCTTATATAAATCCGGTTCGGATCGTCAGGACACAATGCACCCAGACCGGTATAGTCCTGCTCGCTGTCATACATCTTGGTTCCCGCTTTTCCAATGTAGGTAATCTTCCACTTCTTCTCATTGACATCGTAGCGGGCGTAGAAGTTGCGATGGTCGGTTTCGGAATTATTGGCCCTGGCTTTAAAAAGGATAGCAATGGTACCATCATCGTAGCGCATTATATCCGATTGCCAGCATCGTCCCATGGTAATACCATTGACTTGGGTTCCATGCGAAAATACCTTGGTAAATTTGTCAAAAGTTGGGATATAATTACGATCATAGATATCGTTGTCAGCTTCTTTACCTTCGGTGTTGTAGGCTTTTCTGTTTTGAATATATCCATGAAAGATACTGGTGGTATGATCGCGTGGATGCTGTTCGGTAAAGACCATATCGATCCGATCCACACCGTTTCCCCAGTATTTATAGTATCCTTTGTTATAAGATTGGCTACTGTTGGTGGTAAGTTGGCCACCAAATTGCCAGGTAACACCTTCATCATCAGAGTAGATAAAATTTGGTGCACGATCATTTGCTCTGGCCATATTGTAGATACGATCTTCGGATGAAAGGTAATAGAGGTTAGAGTAGGCGATGGTATAATTGGTTCCACCTGGAATTTTTGTCCAGTCGAACTGCTTCTCACTTGACCATTTTTCTCCATTGAAAATACAGTAACGGCTGCAATACTTATCGTAATGATCGGCAAACATAGCTATATAACCACCGGATTTGGGCTGCACCAGAAGTCCTGGAGCATTATGATCATCACTGGTCAGCTTTCCTATCTGAGTTTTACTGTCGATTTTTTGGTTTTTGATATCATAGATTACCACATCGACACCTCCACCGTTAGCGGCAGATCCGATGACAAGTTTGGAATTGACAGTGTCAACAACCACTCTCTCATCCTGAAACCAGCACCAGGCTCCATTTTTGTTATATTCGATAAGCTGACCATCAACCCAGTTTTGTTGCGTCTGGCAATAAGACGGTAAATTACAAATAGAGATAATTATCAGAGCTGCAAATATATCAAGTGTTAACTTCATAAGTCCTCCATGTAAGATTATTGAGCGATTCTATCAATAATGATCCTGGTTCAATGAATTGTGATTGTCATTTTTCTGGTGTTGTTTATGCGGATCAGGGCTCCTGATGTTAACCGGTCATAATTGGAATACAATCCTGAAGAGGAAATTTTCCGTCCGGTAAGATCAAACAATAAGTCAGTTTTAGATGGAAAAACCGTCTGGAGTCTCTGTGAATTATATGGCTGTTTAGGGGAGATATTAACTATCCCACTATAGTATTTGACAATGGCGCCTGCTGCCCATAGTATACCTGCGGTACCGTGGGAATTGCCTGGATTACCTTTACTGGCATTTAAATATTCGTCTGCAGTGCCGCTTCTTGGCCAGAATCCATCAGCGATATTACTCAGTCTGCCATCCGAAGAGAGATATTGGATTAGTGCCATCCATCCTTTTTTTGCCGGTTCAAGATAGGTTTCTTCATCTAGCAATTTGAGATGTAAGCCGGTAAAGATAGCAAAAAGAAACATGGCAGTTCCAGAGGTCTCTTCCCAGTTTTTTGGGCTGGAAGAACCAAGGAGCTGATTCCACATTCCACTTTCATTCTGAATCTGGATCAAACCATTCATCTGCTTTTTGTATCCTTCAATCACCTGCTGATATTTACTATGGCTTTGAGGCAGTACCTGAATTAGTTCTGCGGCACAGGCTGCTCCCCATCCATTACCTCTTCCCCAGAATTGCTTGGAGAGATCCTTATGATGCCAGTATAATCCGTTACTCTGCTGTAAATTTTTCATATAGGAAGTAAGGTAATTGACACAAAAATCCAGGTATTTGGTATCATTTGTAGCCCGGTACGCTTGAATCATAAGTGAACCGGTCATGTAAGTATCATCTATGGCGTTTCTGACATGACCATTTTTACTGATGTTTGCATCTGCAGCATCTTTTCCGAGTTTAAGATGATTCTGGTTTTGGGTGTGTAAAAAGAGATGAAGTGGAAGAATTCCGCAGGAATTCTGGTCAATGTCATTGGTTTTGATAGGTGCTGTTCTGTTATAATTTTTATTTATCTCCTTGAAATAGGAGCTGTCACCCATTGCATCACCAAGAATGCAGACACCGTAGAATGAGCAGATGTCAGCGTAATAATCAGAGCTGGTTTGTACACCGGATCTTTTCAGCCAGTAATCTGCAACCAGTTTTCCTTTTTCAATGGCCGAGGTGAGCACTTCCTGATCCGTAGCTGCAGAAGTATTGATTGAGAGATTAAAAAAAGAGAGCAGGGAAAACAGGATCAACCTCTTTTTTTTGCAGACAATAAACATATACAACCCCCGTAATAAATTGAATTTTTGATCTGCACTGTCAATTAAACGAATTGTTTTTATGTACTGATAATTCTTATGTTTTATTATGATTTAATATAGTCTGTTTAATCGCCTAGGTTGAGTGAAATGAGAGAACCATGGATAAAAACGTTCACATGGCGTGTACGATGCCTCATTATCCCTCAAGTGAGGCTTGAGATCGGAAAGTGATTAAATCGGAAAAAAGATTTCTAAGACTATACACTCAGTGACTTTAGAAATCCTAATGTCCTCCTCATTTCGAATATGCGTGCGGAATCTGGTAAGGCATGCGCCCTTTATTAGTTACGGCTAGCCATTTAGCCAGTTAGTCAGAATGCGAACGTTTTTGCTTTCTATATTAAAGCATCTTTTTTTAGACCTAGGAATCAATTTCACCCGAGCTACAATAAATGATCATAAAGTCCCCCATGTACATCGGGAGAACAGAAGGTTAATTAAACATCTTTGGACTCTTCTAAAAGATTTATTGTATTTTAACAGATGTAATCGATTCTGCTTAATCTGGAAAACGCCACCTAATCCGGCCATCTAAATCCCCTAAAGGGAGCTTAAGACCGGAGATAAAGACTTCCGGAAACAAGTTCACTCAGTGGCTTTATGGGCTCTTAAAGTCCCCCTTGGGGGATCTAGGGCATTGGGGGATTTAAGCTTTAGAGTATTGTTGGATTTAAGAGGCTTTAAGACGGAGCAGCATCTTTTTTACATATTGCCAATCCTTTCGGAGTAGAAACTATGATCAAAAAGTCATCAAAACTGGATAATGTGCTTTATGATATTCGCGGGCCGGTTCTGGAAGAAGCAAAACGGCTTGAGGAGGAAGGCTATCAGATACTGAAATTAAACACAGGTAACCCTGCACCTTTTGGGCTTTTTGCTCCAGATGAAGTACTTCATGATATGATCATTAATCTCAGCAATACTCAGGGGTATTCGGATTCCAAAGGCCTCTTCCAGGCTCGAAAAGCCGTTATGCAGTACTGCCAGCAGAAAGGAATTGGCGGGGTAGATATCAACGACATATTCATAGGAAATGGGGTCAGTGAAGTTGTTGTCATGGCTCTTCAGGCATTACTGGATAGTGGTGATGAAATACTGGTGCCATCACCGGACTTTCCTCTGTGGACTGCTGCAGTAAACCTGTCTGGTGGAACTGCCGTTCACTATATCTGTGATGAAGAATCTTTATGGTATCCGGACATCGATGATATAAAGTCAAAAATAACAGCTAATACCAAAGGTATTGTCATTATCAATCCCAACAATCCAACTGGTGCTACCTATCCAGCAGAACTGCTTAAAGAGATTGTCGAGATTGCCCGTCAGCACAATCTGATAGTTTTTTCAGATGAAATTTATGACAAGATTCTTTACGATGATACGATTCATGTATCAACAGCATCGCTGGCCGATGATATTCTCTTTGTTACCTTTAACGGTTTATCCAAAGCATACCGCGTTGCCGGTTTCAGGGTCGGATGGATGGTTGTAAGCGGCAATAAAAGCATGGCAAAAGATTATCTGGAAGGGATAAACATGCTGGCATCCATGCGGCTTTGCAGTAATGTTCCGGGACAGTCCGTTATTCAGACTGCTCTGGGAGGATATCAGAGTATTTTTGATCTTACCAGGGCCGGTGGACGGTTGCGGGAGCAGAGAGATGTCTGCTATTCTATGATTAACCAGATCGATGGTTTGAGCTGTGTTAAACCGACTGCATCGTTTTATCTTTTTCCTAAACTTGACATCAAGAAGTTTAACATCCAGAATGATGAAAAGTTTGTGCTTGATTTGCTGCGAAGTGAAAAAATACTGCTAGTACATGGTACCGGTTTCAACTGGGGTTCTCCAGATCATTTCAGAGTTGTGTTTCTGCCCAGAGTTGATGAATTAAAAGAGGCAATTGGCAAAATGGGCCGTTTTCTGTCAACTTACCAGCAGAAATAATCAGAGCATGTTTTCTCCTGTTAACGGGTCATAATTTTACTGTTTCTGCATTATGGTCAGAAAAGTAATGTACCCGTTATATATGGAGTTCCAGACACCGCCGCCGGGTTTCCCCCAATGACCCGTCTGAAATAGATTTGGCAGATGGGTAGTTGAGGGAATTTTAGCTTCACCGTAGATCTCATTAGTGTTTTCGAATCCATAAAGAGCGCCATCGGTATTTGATGTGTACCGCTCGAAAGTAGCAGGGGAACCAATCTCAGTTAGTTCAATTCGGTTTTTCAGACCTGGAAAGAGAATTTCTGCTTCTGAGAGCATCTTTTCTGCAAATACCTTTTTATCCTGTTTCCATTGGGAAGAGAACGATTTCTGGATATATGTAAGAATTGTCAGCGTGTGATCTTCATCTGAGGTTCTTGGGTGCAGAAAGAGCAAGTGGTCGATATCCGATGAACGGTTATTGATTATGCGTTCATAGATGCGATCATCATCGTTATCAAGGAAGTGGAAATGGATATTATTGGGAATAAGATCAGAAATGGATGTGTTCAGTCCCAGATAAAGAGCAACGGCGGAGAATGAGGTTTTAAGGTTATTGAGTCTGCGTAACCAGATTCTATTGCGTATTGAAGGATCTAAAAGTTGATTATGCAGAATATAGGGACTAAGATTGGAGATAAAGCGATCTGCCGAGATAACCTCTCCGGAGTTTAAAGTCAGTTCTGTTATTTTTGTCCCCTGGTTTTTTAATCCGGTCACTTCTGCTTTGGTGCGTATTTCACCTCCATTTGAGGTAATGACCGATGCCAGGGCATTTGCCAGGGTTCCAAACCCACCTTTTAAATAATGGGAGCCTTCGAAGGCGTGTACTGTAAACATCAATACATAATACATAACAGGTGCTCTGGAAGGAGGGTTGCTTCCATAGGGCCACTGCGAATAGAAAGCTCGCAAGAGGTTTGGATCGTTAAGAAATGAGCAGAGGTAATCCTTGTAGGACTGGTTTAAATGCTGATAGATAAAATTCCGATAATAGCTGGTTTCTTCGAGTGAGCCCTGAAGAACCGGAGTGATGAATGCATCGTAAATTTGTCGCATTTCATCGAGAAGTTTTGTGATCTGCTGCTTCTGGTCAGGAAAAACCGATTGCATCTTAGATTTGACATCATCGTACCATACGGGCATGGTAAAAGAGTAATCGTACCACTCGGCATGGTACATGGAGGGTAATTCCAGCGGAGTTATTTGCTGGTCGACTCCCAGTTGTCGCAACAGGTGCATGATCAGACCATTGGTGCCCAGAGGGACGGAGTGAACAGCCGATTCAAAATGGAATTTTTTTCTTTTGAAAGAGTGGGTGTAACCACCGATTTGATAATGTTTTTCCAACACTAAAACTTTCATTCCCTGTTTTGCCAGAAATGCTCCACAAGTAAGACCGGCTATACCTGAACCTAAAACTGCAACATCAAAATCTGCCAAAAAGTACTCCAATGGTTTTTAGTTGTAAAAATCCAGTAAATATCTGGAAATTACAACAGTTGCCTAAATTTCTCGAATGCAGTTATTCACCTGAAAAAAGAGAGGACATCAATTCTCGATGAATCTGACCAGATTATGTATGAGCATCAAAAATACATAATAAAAGCTGGCTAAAGCTATAGTGTTATAGTATAAAACCATATTTCTGTCTATACAGAGTAGAACCAGGGAGCTTTCGCTGGTGATGAAAAAAAAGGAAGAAGATTGCGGCAGCAGTTATGCAGCCGCAATAAAATTGGAAGTAACCTTATTTGGCAGCAAGATATTTCTGGACTGTATCGGTACATTTATTGATGGTGGTAATATTGGGAAATTCCGATTCGGGGATACTAACGCCGAATTTCTTCTCCATGGTAGCCAGAACCTCCAGAAGGGCCATTGAATCTAAACCCATATCTTTAACAAAGTTGGCATCATCGGTTATGGCACTTTCATCAATATCCATATCTTCTGCGATTTCTGTAATCAGTTCAGTTACACTCTTTTTTATTTCGTCTCTCTCCATTTATTAACTCCTCACAGGCTTGAGGTTATAAGATATTAATTATGATTTACGATTTTTTATGATTATTGCACTACAATTACCATCACAGGAAACAGAAGTTACCATGGCGATAGTAGAATCTTTTTTGATAGTATCAAACACGACTGGCAGATCGTGAAGAGTTTTGTAAGCGGTTGTATTTCCACTGATAGTGCCGTTTTTAAGATCAGAGAGGGCACATGCGGTTACAATTGCGCCCGAAGCTCCATAGCACTCACCGGTGAGGGATTTATAAGTAGTGATTGGAGTTTTATTTCCAAAAACTTCTTTTAAAGCTGTGGCTTCAACCGAATCGCTGCGTGGGTTTCCGTTTGCAGAGGATGCGATAAAATCGATCTCTTCGGGACTGATCTGAGCTTGCTGGCAGGCGGTTTTAAAGATATTAGCAGCAGTTTGGGCATCTGGTGAATCGCCAAATGCGGCATCCGGGTCAAAACCATTTGCAGCCCCAATTATCTCAGCCTGAATTTGAGCTCCCCGCTGTTTTGCTGCTTCTTCTGTTTCCAGATGAAACAATGCACATCCTTCACCTACAACTATGCCATCGCTGTCTATAGCAAAAGGACGGATATTCGCAGAAGGAGAAATGAGTCCGGTTCTGCTTAATCCCAGAAGACTATAATAGCTGATCTCTTCCAGACCACCGGCAACAATTCTATCGATATAACCTCTTTGAATGTAATCGAAAGCATAGATGAGAGCATCGATTCCGGAATTAAAACCCGTAGCTATGGTTGCACTAAGGTTTTTTGCATCAAAGCGAATATTTGAGTTACCGGTAGGGGAATTTATAACTGTATTGGCGAAGGCCTGAGGATTCACGGAGTTGACCCCGTTAACGATGGAATCACTGAGGAAATCTCCGATGCTTTGCACACTTCCGAAAGCGGTTCCAATACAGATTCCAGGCCGGTTCTGTTCATCTAATGATTCCATTGCTTCTTTGAGTCCTATTTCGAAAGTACCAAGAAGCAGCTTGGTTGCATTGTCTTTTGTGCGCAACCCCTTCTTTCCCAGCACTGCGACAGGATCGAAATCACGGATTACAAAGCATTGGATCTCTTTTTCCAATTGATGAAATTCATAGTCTTTTACAGCTACTTTTGACAGTGGAAGAGCCATAGCCGCAGGGATATTGCTGAAGCCCACTCCTAAAGCACTGATAGTTCCTACATCGGTTATAACAATTCTTCTGGATTGCATGCTTGACTTCTTATCCTTTAAATTTTCTGAGGACCAGTGAAGAGGTGTTTCCAGCAAAAGCGTACGCATTAGAGATAACCGTATCCAGTTTCATCTCACGGGCTTCGTTTGGAATATAATCAAGATCGCATTCAGGATCGGGTTCCTGGTAATTGATAGTGGGAAGGGCAATTCCTTTTTCGATCATTAATGCGCATGCTGCAGCTTCAATAGCTGATGCTGCACCCATTGTATGCCCAAGCATAGATTTAATAGACGAAACCGGGGTACTCTTGGCTTTGTCTCCCAGAACGGTTTTTACAATCAGTGTTTCAGACTTGTCATTTTCTCCGGTACCAGTGCCATGTGCACTGATATAATCGACATCTTCAACCGAAATTCCGGAGTTGAGAATAGATCTTTTAAGGGCGATAATACCACCAGAGCCTTCGGGATCGGGGATAGTCATTTTAAAGGCATCACATCCCAAACCATAACCGGGAATTTCTGCATAGATATGTGCACCACGGGCCAGAGCATGTTCTAAACTCTCAATAATTAACACCGCAGAACCTTCACTGACAGCCATCCCTGAACGGTTGAGATCGAATGGCCTGACCACATCTGGAGTAGTTGCCAGCAGACGGTTAAATCCGGTGAAAGCGATGCCGGAAAACGGGTCGCTTCCTCCTGCAATAACCACATCGGCTTTATTTAACTTAATGAGGTCAAAAGCGTATCCGATAGCATAGTTACCAGCAGCGCAAGCAGTAGGGATCATCATGTGCGGACCCTTAATCCCGAATTTACGGGCTACATTTGCAGGAATTGAACCACAGGGATATTGCCTGGGCAGTTCCGCGGGGATCTGCTGCGGGTCACCAGTCTGATATTTTATTTTAATTCCTTTTTCCAGAATTTGCGGCTCTCCCATGGTAGTGCCCATACTGACAGCTACCCGGAAAGGATTGAGCTTTGCCCAATCGATACCCGAATCTTCGATAGCCATTTTCGCCGCTGCGACTGCAAACTGGCTCGAACGACCCATACGGTTGATTTCCTGTTGAGTGAGAAAATCGGTGGGATTGAAGTCTAAAACTTCACCGCCGGTTTTTGTCCGGAATTCTGTAGGATCGAAGATCTTAAGAGGGCGAACGCCGTTTTCACCATTGACCGCGGCTTGCCAAAATTTCTGGACCCCGGTACCTATTGGGGTAACAAGGCCTAATCCGGTAATTACAACTCTGTTTTCGCTCATATTTTGATTCTATCCCGAATGGGATTTTTTTAAAAAGAATGGTAAATATAGTTAATTAGGAAAATAAAAACAAACTGCTTGTTTGCTTTATTTTTCTTTGCGCATTCCGAACATGAGTTCGCCCTTAGCGACAAGTTTACCGTTGACAGTGGATCTGGCAGTAACCATTGAACTCTCACCCATCAGTTTTTCAATATTTACGGTGGTGATTAACTGATCCCCAGGGGTTACCGGCTGCATGAATGAGACTTTAGAGACTTTCCCCAGAAAGTAGACTGCATTCTTCTGTAGACCACCGCTGGATTTAGAAAGCAGAAAACAGGATGCCTGAGCCATATTTTCAATAATATAAACTCCGGGAAATACAGGTTTCTCAGGAAAGTGACCCTGGAACTGTGCTTCGTTTATGCTGATATTTTTTAAAACTGTAACTGACTGATTCGGCTCAAATTCAATGACCCGATCAATCAGCAGAAACGGGTATCGGTGTGGTACGTTTTCCATTATTTCACAAATATCGAACATGAGAACTCCATTAGGTTTAGGCTGTGAGTCCGCCATCGATGGCAAATACCTGCCCGGTTATATAGCGGGCTTTCTCTGAGCAGAGGAAAGAGACCAGGTCTGCTACCTCCTGAGCTTTTCCTATTCGGTGCATAGGAATCATATTCTTAATCTCTTCGAGATGTTTTTCCGGGAGCTGACGGGTCATTTCGGTGTCTATATATCCTGGGGCAATACAGTTTACCGGTATTCCCAGTTTGGCTGCTTCTTTGGCAAGTGCTCTGGTAAAACCGATAATACCAGATTTTGAAGCGCAGTAATTGGTCTGTCCTGCAATTCCCACCAACCCGCTCACAGAGGAGACATTTATAATACATCCACGCTTATTTTTAAAAAAGTATCCGATCAACTGTCTTGTGACGTTGAAATAACCACTGAGATTGGTATTAATGACGCTGTCCCATTCATCTTTCTGCATTATAAAGAGGCTTTTATCCCGGGTGATACCGGCATTATTTATCAGGACATCAACTTCTGTGAGAAATTCCTTGGCCTGATTAACAAAATTAACGGCTGATTCATAATCGGAAGTGTCTAACTGGAAGGCAGCAGCTCTGCCGCCCTGATCAGTGATCTTCTGTACCAGATTTTCTGCACTCTCCTTGTTGGAAAGATAACTGAATACTACTTCGAAACCTTCTCTGGTAAGTGTTTCTACGATGGCAGCACCGATTCCCCGTGAACCACCAGTTACAATTGCCTTTTTACTCATAATCTCTCCGGTTAATCAATGTTGGACAGAGGGGCTGTTTAACTTTATTTGATTTTGTTTTATTCCTCGCGATACTGCATCTTTGACTTTTTGAGAAAATTCTCTTGATTTCAGAATGTTTTCCAACTTCTGGTGAAATGAGGAGAGGGATTCTTCATAATCGACTTTACTAAAAAATTCCCGCCATAACATTACAAAACCATCCCGAAGCTGTTTTTCTGTAGTGTGCTTTGGTTTGAACACCACATTAGCACAATTAAATTTCCGCCAATCGGTCTCGATAAAACGGTTTTCACTTTTTATCTTCTCCCAGAATGCAGTACCTGGGAAAGGGGTCGCAATGAAAAACTCTGCAGTTTTAATTGAAGCTTTTTCACAGAACTCCAGGATAACATCAAACTGATCTTCCATACAGGAATCAAAACCAACACCGAAAGAGCCAAAAAAGCGGATCCCCCGGTCTTCCAGTTGTTTTACCAGATCAAGGGTTCGTTGCCAAATTCCTGGGTGCCGGGCATAAAAACGCTGGCTTATTGGATCGCTGGCAAAAACTGTGTACATGCTTTTGGCACCGGCCGATGCGATTGCATCCAGAAATGCCGGATCAGTATTCATCGCCGGAGAGCAGGAAAGAAACATATTTACTTTATAATCTTTTATCCTCTCACAAAGCTCCATCACATATTTCTGGATTTTAGGCCTGTTGAGCATTATCATGTCATCGGTAATGTAAAACTCTTTTCCCGAGAGTTTCTTTATCTCTTCTGCTACGGTATCCATTGGTCTCAAGCGGATTTTATTTCCCTGATAATGAGGCACATTACACCAGTCACATCCAAATGGACAACCCCTGGTTACCGAAATAAGGGAAGCATGCCAGTCATATTTGTTTTCAACGGCAAAAATGTCTGGTTTTGGGGATGCTATCTGATGAGGTTCAGGGAATGAGGCCTGGTAAACCTTTTTTAATGTTCCTGACTTGAAATCATTAATGATTGCCAACCAGATCGTGTCCGCCTCACCAATACACAGAGAATCGCAGTGAGTCGCTGTGTCCTCGGGAGCCATAGATGGATGCATTCCACCCATAACCACTTTTTTCCCCATTTTCATTAGTTTGTCACCTATTTCGTATGCATAGGCGGCCTGGGGAGTAAAGAAGCTGATTGCGAAAAGGTCTGCATCGTCATCATAATCCATCTCTTCGATGTTCTGATCGATTATTCGCCAGCTTATGTCCGGGGGAAGAAGGTTTATCAGGATGGGGATTCCCATAGCAGGGGGCATTCTGAAAGCCCAAGTCGCTGCTATTGCCGGGAACTCAGCTAACTCAGGGTAGGTCTCAAGAAATTTGTCAAACTTGGGATAAATAAAAGTAATCTTCATTTATTTTTCTAATCTTTTTTCCTGTTAAATTTGCCTAACAAAATACTTTGTGTACTTTATGGGGTATCGAAAATTCTAAGTTTTTTTCCATGCGGAAGTTTCTGCGGTTGCTATAAAATTGGCTGCATTTTTACTTCGCAGATTCTTTGCATCTAACCATGAACATCCACTCTTCTGGTGAATTTACTGGTTCATCATTGATCGTGAACTGTTCTGCTTTTGCCTTTATGGAATCCTTGCTGCACCAGCGATATAGATATTTCATTTTCATTGTTACATCACCATTTTTAACCGTTGCGGTGAAGCTGGTGTCATTTTTATTATAGGAACCTTCTGCCTGTATGCTCTCATCGGTACTGCTGGTTACATGCAGAGAGTCTTTTCCGGAAAATCTCAGGATAAAGCCTTCCTCTCCAACACACCAGGTACCATTAAGAGATGGCGCTTTTTCTGCGCTAATAACCGATGTTATGACCAAAAAAACTGTTATAATCAGGGCGATGTTTTTCATACGGTTTCCTTTCCTGAATTATTTATGCTTATTCCGTATTTATTAATCAGTGCAGTTAAAAATATTATTGAAAAGAGGGCGCTCACAATCATGGAAATAAATACCAGAATTCCAAAATCCCTGTTTGATGGAAAGCTGGAGAAAGCCAGAACAAAGAATCCTAACCCGACCACCAGTGTGTTGAAAAGAATCGGAGTACCTTTGTTTTTAATAACCGTTTTGAGGGTGGTTTTGCGGTTTCCTCCCTTATGGGTGTAGAGAAAGCCGGAAATAAAATGAATCGAATAATCGATTCCTATGCCGATACAGGTATTCATAGTAACTACTGTAATGGAATTGATGGTTATTCCCATAAGCCCCATGAGTGCATAGATAAATGTAGAAGCCAGAATTATGGGGAAAACCGAAAAAAGTCCTATTCGGATCGATCTAAAAAACAGCACCATACACAGAAATACCGGGATAAAGGTGGTAATAAGACTGGAGATTTGAGTGTTCACCAGTAGATCTCCCATGGCATCCAAGAGTATTGCAGGTCCTGATATGGTAACTTTATAATCCTTAAAATTTTCAGAAATGTACTTTTCAATAGCCTCTACAGTTTGCAGAGTACTTGCTCCGGTATTTCTGCAGGTTACGTTGAGCCGGGTCTTGTGTCTGTCTTCAGACAAAAATCCCTTCAGGTACGCAGAGTATCCTTTCCCGAAAAAATCTTTGGTGGATGCAATCATGGAGATTGCTGCACTTGAGATCGGTTGATTGCTCAACATGGTACTCAAGCGGGTGATAAGAGGCATGATAGAGGTAACTTCGCCTACTCCATCTTGTGATTTAATAAATTCGACAATCTGCTGAACCTTTTGCCATTGTTCGCTGGTAGTAAATGCGCTATCTCCAGATTCCAGCATAACTGAAAAAAAACGGGTGCCACCGAAGTGCTTATCAATAAACCGATCCGATTGGCGAATGATGCTGTTTTGTGGCAACATGGAAATAGGGTTACTGTCAACCTTTACCATATTGAAACCGATTATGCATGCTACTATCAGCACTGGGAGAATGAAGATCCATTTTTTACTCTCCAGGGTAAACCAGGTTATGCCATTCCATAGGTAGTCGAGCGGTCCGTTATTAGTGGCAGCGGCTTTTCTATAGGAAACAGAAGATTTATCCAGTAATAAAAACATCGGAAGAAACATTATGTTAAAAACAAATGCCAGCAGTACCGCTACACCGGTGAATATTCCAAAGTATCGGGTCCAGGAGATCTCGGTAAAGGCAAAAGACATGAAACTGATAAGGGTGGTGAGAGAGGTCAGAAAGCATGGTTTGACAAGTTCTTTGTAGGTGATACTCAGTGCCTCAACGATATTCCCTTTACAGACAGCTTTCTGCTCTGAAAAGGTTTTCAAAATATGAATACAATCGGCTACTCCGATTGGAAATATTATGACCGGAATTATTGAAAGGACAACTGTGAAGGGAACTCTAAACAGGCCGACAAAACCGAATGTCCAGATCAGTGCAATTATTATAGGGACAAGGGTGGCGAAAACATGGAGAAAGTTGCGGAATATGGCATATAAAAGCAAAAAAATCAATCCGAAGCATAATGGTAGCAGCAAACTGAAATCTCTGCGCATAAGTTTGGTTATGGAATAGGGAGCAGCTCCTTCGCTGGTCATATAGGTCTTTATATAAGGACTCTGGTTGATGGATTCGGATTTTGCAATGATCCTGTTGAAGATCGTGGTTCTCTCGGACATCGATTCTACATTGAGAATCATTCCAACTACCGATTCATCTTCAGAGATAAATACTTTAGAAAGCTCTCGATTCTTACCTATTCGATCACGGATCTGATCCTCTTTCAAGGGGTTTTTCCTGGATACCAGAAAATCACTTCTGACTAAAAAGCCGCCCTTTACCGGTATCTGCACAGAGTTGAGATCTGCAATATTTAAAATTCCTGGAAGAGTGCTAAATTCCTGGTTCCAACTGCGAAGTGAGTCGATCTTTTCGGAAAGGGTTCCTGAACTGAATTCCGCCAGAAAGAGAATGGTAAAATGGGTGGGAAACTCTTTTTTGAGTCTTTCGTAATCGATTTTTGCTTTCAGTGTACTGGGGATGGAGTTAAAGGTGTCGTTATCAACTTTAATGGTGGTAATGAAGTAGGCGAAAAAAAGAGTTCCTGATAATATCAGAGTGGCGATAAGCAAACGGAAGCGGACAATAAATGTAACCAGGTTTTTCATAACAATCCATTTCATTGAGAGAGTACAGCTTTCAAATATAATTTCATGGCATATCGGAAGACCTTCCTCTGTTCTCTCTAAGTGCATAGACGATTCTTTTGCTCAAATGCGCTCAGAAAAAATAAGTCTGATTATTACAATATTCCCCATTCCCCGATCGTGAAAATGGGAAATAAGTCTGATTCTATCGATT
>JAAYPC010000265.1 GCA_012519985.1 Fibrobacter sp. | reverse complement strand
CGTGTCCTTCTGTCTTTTCCGTGTCTTTCTGTGTCTTCCGTGGTTAATGTCTTTTTCGTGTCCTTCTGTCTTTTCCGTGTCTTTCTGTGTCTTCCGTGGTCAATGTCTTTTCCGTGTCCTTCTGTCTTTTCCGTGTCCTATTTAATCACCACAAAAGTGATGAGTTCAAAATCTTCAAGCCCTTTGATATTATTCACCAATGCAGTAGTGCCACCGGCACTGAAAAGGCTGTCAACATCCCGCTCATCTTTAACTGAAATTATAGATTCGATGGCCTTATTTAATAGTGTGGAATATTTCTCCATTTTTTTACCATCACTTGTTTCTTCGTTAAATATTTCGTAAACATCTTTAAGCGGCTCAGTATATCCTTTTGAAATCACCCTTAAGATATCAAGTGTCTCCTTCACATTCAGATGGTTTGAAAAAATCTCACCATTTTCTTTTATGTATACCAGATAAAAGGGATGAAGCTGATTTGTATTATCGATGTTTACTGCGTTATTAATATTTTTAAGCACATAGATAACGCCTTCCTCAATGCCTTTCTCGGGTATTTTCCTGCAGACCGTATGCATCCCGTTAGCAACATTCTCAAGAGTACCATTCTTCTCAATGTATCCAACTAAATCCATCCGGAAATCATTGAGTCCTAAATCGGTAATTGAAACACCTGAACCAATATCCTCAATATCAACGACCTCTTCCTGTAGTTTTTCGAGTTGTTTTTTTCTGAACAGTAAGTCCGAAGATTTATTGGTAAGTACATTGTCTTCACCTGTAGCCGTGGCATCTACCATGAACATTTTACTCTCAACCCTGCTTTTCAGGTTGATATAGTCATCAAGGGAAAGCTGCGGCCAGAAATTTATAAGCTGAATGTCCTTGTTTACAGAGCCAATGCGGTCGATACGGCCAAAGCGCTGGATAATCCGCACGGGATTCCAATGAATGTCATAATTGATAAGTGTATCGCAATCCTGCAGGTTTTGCCCCTCAGAAATACAATCGGTAGCAATGAGTACATCTATTTCAGGAGCATCTTTATTTTTTCTTTCTTTGGACCGTGGTGAGAAATTTATCAGCAAGTTATTGAAATTCGCGTGAATTTTAAGGGTTGTCTGGTTTTTATCCGACCCCACTATTTTTGCCGATTCCAACCCATATTTTTCTTTTACATAGCCTGCAATATTTGAATAGAGGTAATGTACGGTGTCTGCAAAAGCACTGAATATCAGCACTTTTTTATTACCTTCGTTTATCGGGTTATTGATTTTATTAGCAATGAACTTTTTTAAATCTTGCAGTTTTGTATCATGCTCCGGTGTTACCCGCTTCATCTCTTCTAAAAGCGTAGAAGCAATATAATAATCTGCCTGCAAATCCTCTTTCCATCCAGCAGTGTTCATGTCTGCAAGATTGATTTTAACTTTATCGCCAATGCTGAATTCATCATTAAGCCAGTCGTCGCTGTTATCATCAAGGTTTACATCGTCAAATTGTGTTGCAGTGGTAAAAGATTGTACTCCGGTCTTCTCAAATTCTTCAATAGCAAAAATTGTTCGTTCAATTTCCTTGATAAATTTGCCGAGTGTAATGCGGAAGGAGTCAACAGAACTTTCAAGCCTTTTAAGCAGATTAACCCTCATAAGTGTTTGAAGGCTTTTTTCGCGGTGCGACTGCTTGAAGCTGGTGTTGTCATTCAGTTTCGTATCGTAAACATCACTGTAGAATTCCTTTTTAGCATCAAGGATGTATTCAAAGGGCGAATATATGGCCATGTTGAGGCGGGTAAGCTCTTTGTAAAGCGCAGAAATTTCAATAAAATCCTTCAGGTCGGTAATGTCCGCATGGTGAGTGATCGGTTTCAACCTGTTAGGAAATTTACCGATTTTATCGGTGTCATAATACTTCTCAATATGCTTTCTGCTGCGTGCAATGGTAACGCTATCAAGCAATTTAAAAAAATCAAAATTATTATTGAGACTCGCTATAAGCTGCTGGCTGGTGCGTTCCTCAATAGGTAGTTTTGCCCAAT